>JAIFLN010000019.1:0-103925 GCA_020049045.1 Spirochaetota bacterium
CCATCCGGAACTTTCCAAGCGCCAACAGGTCCCCAGAGACCAACCGGTTCTTCGAGAGTCTTTCCGTCAGTCAGGGTCCAAACAACATGATGAAGCGCTTCATTGGCACCTGTGAAAGTGAGAAGCGGGTTCCAGCCCCCTAGAAATTGCAGACTGGGAGCCGAAGGCTTTCGGGCATCCATCCAATAGACAAACCGCGAGATGTCTCCCGCTTTTCGTACCTGAACCTCAAGAACTTTGCGGCTGACCGAAGAAGCACCTTCCTGATGTCTGGCTACCGAGGGTTCCCAGGACTGCCCCTCATCCCAACTCAAGGACCATCCAGGAACTTCAGGAAAGTCGAGCCCCGCTACCTTCACTCCAGAACCAGGCCAAGTCGAATCGGGAGAAGGGGCTGTACCATTGCTCCAGGCAACAGTCTTTTCCACCCATCGTCCATCGATGCGGGAACGTCCACCTACCGTCAGACTTTGTCTGCCGACTCTGTCAAGGATTTGTGGTCCGGTGTATTCTTGGGCAGACAGGAAGTCCAAACTGTCCCCGTAGGACCAAAGAACGCGATCGACTCCCCGAAAAACGACCACTAAAGGTTGAGCGTTCGCCCAGGTGCCGGGTATGGGGCTTACAACTTCAATTGCAACGGCTTCTTGATCTCGACGGTCTACCACATACGGCCAAGACAAAGTCTCACCCCGGGGTCCCCTCGCCTCCAGCAGAACATTGCGCCGGTTTCCCGGTGTCACATCAAGCGTCAACGGGAAGTTTTGAGCAACTCCCGATTCCCAGACAGACCACCCGGAAGGCAGGTTGGGATGAATTGTCAACGAGCCTGAATAGACTCCCGGTGGTGGTTGAACGGTGGCTACAGGCTCCACTGCCCGAACAACCTCGTAGCGGTAATCACGGGTCAAGGCTTCCCCCGAGCCCAGGTTGGTTGTCAAACGAAGTGTGTAGACCCTACGCTCACCTGCAAGAGCCTCCAAAACCAAGGGCCCTGTAAGAGCAAAGGTTTGATTTGAAGAAGTTTCCAGAAAACGGTAGCGAACCGACGCTGCTGCGGGAATCTGAAATTCCAGTTTCAGAGGAGAATTGTACACCCCTGAAACCGGCGTAACCTTCACTTGGGAGAGGGGCTCGGGTTCTGAGGCCCAAAGAGGCCCCAAAAAAATCAAAGCACCCAAAATCAAGAACGAGGACTTCATCGTTCGAAAACCGACAAGGCCTGAGCCATCTCAGGATCGTTCTTGATGTACCATTGCTTTCTCTCCTCAAGAGTGAGTCCCATCAACTCGTGACTGAGATAATGAATCCAAGGGTCTTGAGCCCGTGTAGGAATGTCATGGCGACGGCAGTAATAATCGGGAGCAATAGGGAGTGGTGGAGCATCGGCAAAGACCTTGTAGTCGTGAACCGCCACCTTGACGTCCTGCCTGGGAATTCCCCTCTCAAGAATCACATTCACCAAATGGTTGATGGTTCTCCCTGTATCGAAGATGTCATCGACAAAAAGCACCTTGTCACCCGAACGCAGATGTTTCGGGCTATAAGTCCAACCATCAACCCGAACCGCCGTATGCTGACGGATATCGGTATAAGAGTGAGCGACCACCGCAGCGTAAAACACCGGGCGGCCGCTCTGCCTCCAAACTTTGAAGTACTCAGAAAGGATGTTCCCTAGATAAGCCCCACCCCGAAGTGAAACGTAGATGACATCGGGAATGAAACCCGACTGGACGATCTGCCATCCCAGCTTCAGGGCATTATCGCGAACGGTATCATAGGGGACAAAATCTTTGTTCATAACTCCGATTATCGGGTGACACCGATACTTAGCTCAACCCCTTCTCGGACAAAACTCAGTTTCACCTCACCCGACTGCTGATTGAGTGTCTCATAGAAATCCCCAATGGTCTTTACGCTCTTCCCGTTGATGGCTTTCAGAATGTCTGAGATTTTCAAACCGGCAATATCGGCCATGGATTTTTCCTCGACCCTAGCCACGATCAGACCCTCAACCCCTGGTGCCAGGTCAAGCTGTTCCCGAATTTCTGGTGTCACTGGAGTGACCACAAAACCGGGCCACAGCTTCATAGCTTTCAGATCTGTTTCCTTGGGACGGGTATCAATTGTCACCGTCTTCTTGGTGGCCTTACCGTTGCGGATCAAGCTGAATTCCGCACTTTGCCCCGCAGGAAGATCCCCCACCAATTGAACCAGGCGATTGGTATCTTCGATGGTTTTTCCATTGATCGCAGTAACAAAATCCCCGGGAAGGATCCCGGCTTTATCGGCGGGGCTGCCACGGAAAACATGGGGAATATACGATCCTTTCACAGAAGGAAGCTTCAGATCGGCTGCCATTTCCTTACTCACATCAGAAACAGAGGCTCCCAACCAGCCATAACGGACAGAACCGGCACTGATAAAATCATTGATAGGTTTTCTTGTGCTGTTGATGGGAATAGCAAAGCCCAGTCCGACGCTGGCTCCATTGGGAGAGGCAATCCAGGTGTTGATTCCAACAACCTCACCCTTCAGGTTGACCAGAGCTCCACCAGAGTTGCCGCGATTGATCGAAGCATCGGTTTGGATATAGTTGTTGATGTTGACAAGGTCGTCAGGACCACCCTGGCGTCCCAGAGCACTGACGATCCCGCTGGTTACCGAGAATTCGAGGCCGAGAGGATTGCCCATCGCCAGCACCCAATCTCCCACCTGAAGTTCTTCGGAATCTCCCAGACGAGCTATGACCAAATCGGTTTCCTTGGTGGTGATCGAGACCATGGCAAGGTCCCGGCGCGGATCCGCACCAACCAGAATGGCATCGTATTCACGGTCATCCACGAGTTTCACCTTGATCTTATCGGCCTTGTCGATCACATGGTTGTTGGTCAGGATGAAGATTTTTTCTCCCTGCCGTTGAACCATCACTCCGCTTCCCAGCCCCGTTGCCTTGGGAAGATTCTGGGTCTTTCCCTTTTCCTGAGGATCCGTAGGCTGATCGGGGGAATCGGGGGATTGAGGACCAAAATAGAAATCAAACGGCGGGGGATTTTGAGAGTCTTGGGACTGACTTGTCACAGGGCTCTCCGTCTTGATTTCCACCACAGCTGGAAGAACAGCTTTGGCAATTGCCCGAAATGTATTTTGAGTCTCGAAAAGACTGGCGGGAACGACAATAGGCTTTTCTTCAGCCAAAACGGTCTTTTGAGGTACCCAGGAACCATTGGTCGCTAGAACGACGATGGCCAATCCGAACCCGACCGTCATGGCGAGAGCTAATGAGGCAGCCTGAGCTTTGGGTGAACCGAAGAATCCTTTCACTGACATGGAACGCTCCTTTTGCGGTAGTTCTGGTGAAAAAAACGCACAGACCCGGAGAAAGTTACAAAGACAGCCCTTCCAAAAGTGTCAACACTTCAATGCCGCCTTCCAAAACCGCAACGGTATGCTCAAAATGGGCAGATTTCCGTCCGTCGGTAGTGACAACGGTCCATTGATCACTCAACACACGAACTTCGGCTTTACCAAGATTGATCATCGGCTCAATTGCCAATACCATTCCTGGAACAAGACGCGGATTAGGCCCTGAAGAAACCGCATTGGGAACTTGAGGGTCCTCGTGCTGACTGAATCCAACTCCATGACCACAGTACTGATGGACGATTCCAAAACGATGAGGTTTGACGACTTCTGAAACGGCCGTTGCAATCTCCCTTACCCTGCCACCGGCTTTCACGGCACCGATTCCGGCGATCAGGCTGGCCTTGGTGACATTGAGCAGCTTGAGCTCTTCAGCGACAACCGTTCCGATGGGAAGGGTCAGGGCCATGTCCGAAAAGTACCCCTTCAGCTCAATTCCACAATCCAAACTGACGAGGTCACCACTTTTCAATCTCCGATCAGCCTTTGGTATTCCATGGATCACTTCTTGATTGATGGAAATACAAAGTGTTCCCGGAAAGCCCTGGTACCCCTTGAAGGCTGGCTTTCCATCATGACGCCGAACCCAATCTTCGGCCCACTTATCAAGATCAAGGGTAGAACGACCCTCGACCGCCTGCGCCGGCAGTTCTTGAAACAGACGGGCCAGGAGCTGGCAGGATTCTCGGATACGTGCTAATTGCTCGGTGTTCTTGAGGCGGATCATGAGGGTTCCTGAGTTACGGCCAAGGCTTGTCTTAAAAGAAAGGAGGCCCGCAGGTTCTCGGGATCCAGTTGGACAGCTTGTCGAAAATCTTCGATCGCTGCGGAACGAAGGGCGCCCCGAAGGGCCGGCTTTTGGAAAGGGACAAGGGAGGACTGCAATTCACCCCGCCTCATCAGCCATTGGCTTCGGCGCTGAAGGGATGCCATATCGCTTCCGGGCGGCAAAAGATCAAGAGCTCTGGTCAGTTTTTCCAGAGAATCATCCAGCAGCGGTTTTCTCTGCTCTTCACCCGAGCGCTGAGCCCGCACCAAGGAAACAAGGGACCAGTTAGCATAGAAGGTGGCGTCCCGCCAAGGCTCTTCTACGGAAGCAAAAGCCTCATCAGATTCAATTAGATTGTCCTCTGCCCCCGCTATCAAAGCGCGCAACAGGCCAACCCACCAGGGGGGTTCTTTTCCCAGACGCTTGAGAGTATCTTTGTGAATCTCTAATACCCGATGGGCATTGGAATAGTCCCGATCAACCAGCAAGAGCCAGGCAAGACGCTCTGCGAGAGGTGAGAATTCCGGATGCCGATGAAACAGCGACCAGAGACGCGGCTGCGATGTCCAATCGGGAAAGAGCCGTCCTTTGAGCAACTCAGCCTCGAGAGAAAGAGCCGACTCGTCGCCTTCCTCAAGGATTCGATCAAGAGCAGTCCTGACGGCTTCCACTTCTCCAAGCTGATACCGCGCTTCCAACACCAGCAAGCGAGCTTTTTCAGGACCGTCTGAAGGGTTGATCTCCACAAGAAGGGATAACAACTGCAGGGCTTTCCCGGGATCGCCTTCACCGAGAGCCAACGTCGCTCGATTGACTCCCATGGCAAGGGGCATTTCACGGGGACTGTCTGCCAGCATCTGATCGTAGATGATTTTCGCCTGGTTACGGTCTCCCAGATGCAGATAAACATCAGCAAGAACCAGAAGTGTGTCTGGACGTCCTTGAGCCAGAGATTTCAGCAACGTGGCAGCGCGTGTCCAATCCCCTTGGTCATAGGCCATCAATCCCTGAAGCCGGTCAAACGGCGGTAGATCTCTTTGCTCGGGTGTTAAGACACCAAGATAATTTCTCGCCGAATCGAGACGCCCCAAAGAAAGGGCTGCCAGAAGGGCATTTTTTCGGATTTCTTGGGAGGGGGCTAATTCTGCCAGACGACCATAAAGAACAAAGGATTCTTCTGAGGGTTTATCAAGCACTTCCCCGAGAGCCGACCAGTCTCCTGTTGCCAAACCATCGGCTTCTATCACCGCCTGTTGAAGGAGCCCCTCCCAAGGCCCGCCAACCAGGACTTTCTTGGCCAGGACGCCCGCCTCTGCAGGTCGACGATCCTTCAGAAGCGTCCAAACAAGGTAGGCGGCAAGATCGGCATTTCCAGGAAACTGTCGGTAGGCCGCACCGGCAACCTCGGCGGCCCATTTCCAATCCTGTGTCCTAACAGCAACGGCGTGGACACGTTTTTCCCACTGAAGCCAGCCGTCAACGGGGAGACTGGATGGAAGAACCTTCAAAGCAGAGCGGGCCAAGTCCGGTCTATCTTGCAACAAGGCGGCATCAGCTTTAGAAAGCGTGGATAGCCAATCAGCAGGAAGGGAGGGAAACAGTATGGGCCAGGACCACCATCCCCCTAGCCCCAGGGAGACAATAAAGAGGAGTGATCCTGTCAAAACCAGGAATTTCCTCATGGTTTGTTACAGTCCCCGTTCCTTCCGTAAGCCATCAAGTACCCCGTTTATGAATCGGTACGAGTCATCGGAAGAGAACCGCTTGGATATGTCGATCGCTTCATCGATGACCACCTTGGGCGGAATCTCCTTGACGAAGAGCATCTGAAAAACACTGATGCGAAGAAGGGCCAAATCAACTTTTCCAAGACGGCTGAAATCCCAGTTTCGAAGCTGACCCTGGATGACGGTATCAATTTCTTCCCAATGCTCAACCGTTCCTGAAATCAGAAACCGAGTAAAAAACAGGACATCCGGCTCGAGTTCTTCCCTTTCTTTGGGTTCCATCCAACCCAGCGTCAAAAGTTCATCCATCGTCTTTGGATTCACATCCTGGCTGAAAAGACTCTGAAATGCCAAAATGCGGGATTGTCGTCGGCTTCCCATTTCAGAAGTTCTGCTCGAAAGTTTTGATCGTGGCCTTCTTTTTCAGACTGTCGCCAATCTCATTGACCATTTTAGCCTGCGCGGTGAGGAGCTTGCGCTGCTGCAACGTCTGCTGAATGGCGATTCGCACAGTAGTATCATCCTTGCCAGGGTAAACCGATTCGTCGAGGGTCATAAAATGCTTATCGATCTTCTGGGTTACTCTCACAATATGCAGCCCTGAGTTGGAGGTTAAAACGGTACTCACCTCGCCTTTCTTCAGTGCGAAAATACCATTCAGGAAATCCCGGCCAAAAAGCGTCAGAAGCCTCTGTCCTGCCTGAGATTCTACTGTCCGGGGGAGAAAACCGATGTCGCCGTTGAGCCGTGCTGAGTTGGTGTCATCCGATACACCATTGGCCATTTCTTCAAAAGTAGCCTGACCCGAAGTGATTTTCTTGAGAGTTTCCTCAGCCTTCTTTTGGATCTCGACAAGAGTTCCTTTCGGTTTCACCTTGGTGTCAAAAAAAATATGGGATACCCGGATATAGTCGGGTGCTGTAAACAAGGCAGTGTTGGAGTCATAAAACTCCTTGATCTCGGATTCCGTCACCGAGATTTTTCCCAAATCCTGATATTGAGGAAACTGAACAAAGTATTTGCTGTTGGCCACTTGACGCTTGAGTGCGGCGGTTGCCTCTTCCCAAGTCTGACCCGACTGCTTCTCAACTTCCTGCCGGATCTGGGTGTCTGTCAAACCGGGGTTGCTGGCACGAAACTGCTTCAGCAAATCCTCATCCGTGCCTTTGATTCCTTGAGCTTCCATGTCCATCCGGATCAACTCTGCCGTGATGAGTTCTTGGAGAAGAGCCGTTTTTGTCGTTAAGTCGAGTTTGACCCCTTGAGAAGTCTCCAAACTGGAAACCCTTTCTCGGAAAGTCTTTTGTGAAACCAAGGAAGACTTTTTGTCGAGCTTGATTGTGGCAACAGGCTGGTCCAAAGTCTGGGCATTCAATCCGACTGCCATGAGCCAGGTCAGGGCACACCATCCCCATCGTTTCATAGTAATTCCTTGCATTTCAGAGTATCAGGGGCCCCACCCCCTGTCAATTCAGTCGAGCTTGAGCCGTTGACCCAGTGCCAAAGCATCTTCCGATTTGGCAAGGAGATCCGAATATCTCAAGAGCATTCCTTCATGCTCGAGAGCTTTCATCAATTTGAGCAGAGTGGAGTTTGCGCCGATCAGGGCAGGCAGAACAAAAGCAAAGGCCTTTTTGCCTGTGATGATGCCGCCATTGCTCAAGGCAGGTGCCAATTCGGGAGGAAGAACACCCTTGATAAGGGAGCGGACATCGCAGCCAACAGCAATATAGTGGTAGCCAGTAAGCTTAGTATCACGCGCTTGAATGCCGTTGATCACGTCAACCTGGGCACCTTGTTTCTGCATTCCCTTGGACAAGGATTCTGCCAGCAACTTCAATTTTGGCAATTTCGCCGGTTTGGCAAAATAGAGGATCGCAACACGAATCATGGCTTATCTCCCAAAAACTACCATCGAAAAAAAAGACTTCTCCAGTTCAACACCGGAGAAGTCGGCATGGTTACCGAGAAGAATCAGTTGCCGGCGGCAGGAACAGTATCCGTAGCAGCAGGAGCTTCCGCAGCGGGCGCGGGCTGAGCATTCCACCATTCCAGGTTTGTTCCACCCTGCTGACGGGCAGCGGCGGCAACATCACCCGTGTCAGGAGTCTTGAACAAGACAGCCAAACCGAGGGCAACGACTATGAAAAGTGCCCCAAGAACCGTAGTTGTCTTGGTCAGAACATTCCCTGAACGGGAACCAAAGGTAGATTGACTTCCACCTCCGAACATTCCAGCCAAACCATCACCTTGCTCATCCTGAATGAGCACCATACCCACCAGAAGAAAGGCAACAATGACGAAAAAGACTAGAAGAATGATTTCAAGAATACCCATGAGAATGTGCTCCCGTTGTTATTTGTCGAAGGAAATGATCGGAATGAAAGTTTCAGCCTTGAGAGCCGCACCACCAACCAAGGCACCGTCGATGTCCGGCATGGCCATTAGTTCCTTCACATTGTCGGGTTTCACCGACCCGCCATACTGAATCAACATAGCATCCGCGGCTTTCTTTGTATAGAGTTTGGCTACGGTGTCCCGAATAACCACATGAATGGCATTGGCATCTTGGGGAGTGGCTGTTTTGCCAGTACCGATAGCCCAGACCGGTTCGTAGGCAATCGTCACCTTGGCAAGGTCGGCTTCGGTCAGCCCAGAAAACGCTTCGGTAGTTTGGCGAATGACCACTTCGGAGGCCTTGCCCGCTTCGCGCTCTGCCAAGGTTTCCCCGTTGCAATAGATCACTTCAAAACCGTGCTTGAGAGCCAGCTTGATCTTTTCATTCACCAGTTTATCCGTCTCGTTGTGAAACTGACGGCGCTCCGAATGGCCGAGGATAATCACATCCACACCGAGTTCTTTGAGCATGCCAACCGAAATCTCGCCAGTTCGGGCACCAGTCTCCAGTGCGGAACAGTCCTGTGCCCCGACGAGAATCGGTGATCCTTTAACGGCTTCCTTGACCGCAGCGATGGCGGTGTACGGGGGGGCCACAAGAACCCGGTTTTTCGACGCCTTGACGGCGGGGATCAGCGAAGTGGCCAGGGCCTTGGCGTCAGCCAAGGTACCCCAGAGCTTCCAGTTTCCGGCCAAAAATTTCTGACGAGCCATAATTACCTTCCTGAAATGTACTAAAGACCCGGAAACCGGGCACGAAACGGTCCAAGTTTATCGAAAAGCGGGGAGTCTGGCAACTGCATACCTATAATGTAGGAAGGACCACGCGGAAGCCGCAGGCGCTGCTCCCGCTGGAGGGATTGTTGTAACCGCGACTTGATGAACGTGCATCAATTGAACTGTCGTACCAGCTACCACCCCTAAAGACTTGGTATAAACCAGCGGAAGGTCCTGGCGGATCGGTCTGCGCCTTGTTGGAGTAGCTGCCTTTCTTGTCCCAAACCCACTCCCATACATTGCCGCTCACATCAAAAAGCCCCAACTCATTTGGTTTCTTAGTCCCTACTGGCCTGGTCTGACCGCCAGAGTTACCATTGCACCATGCGACCTCGTCCGAATTGCCGCTTCCAGCAAAGAGATTGTCATCGGACTGGTTTCCACCCCGGGCTGCGTACTCCCACTCCGCCTCCGTCGGCAGACGGTAGCCGTTGTTACTTTTATTCCATGTCACGTTGGTGCCATTGATGACATAGGCTGGAGTTCGTTTTTCCAAAATGCTCAGTTTATTGCAATACGTTACCGCATCGAACCAAGTCACCGACTCTACAGGAAGTTCGTCACCCTTGAAGCGGCTAGGGTTAGTTCCCATCACCATTTTGTATTGGGCTTGTGTCACTTCGGTAGCACTGAGGTAAAAGCTGCTCACCGTCACTCTATGAACGGGCTTTTCGTCACTGTTGCCCATCGTACTACCCATTGAGAAGGTGCCTCCTAGAACGAAAATAAAGCCTTCGGAAGTTTTGGGTTTCAGCGGTGCTTGAACATAGCTGAAACCTACCACTACGGTTTGACCACTTGTGACCGTGAACGTCTTGTTTTCGATCTGGCCATCGGGGTAGATCATCGTTGCAGGGTAATCCCCTGGGGCCACCTGGTCGACCGGCAATGTGGCATTTGCAGGTAGGTTTAAAGTGCGGCCCAACAATGTCAGGGTACCACCTGTAGACGTTGATATTTTCAGTGAACCAGGAGGGACAGACAGGAATCCAAACGCTGGCTCTGATGAGGGAGGTCCGTTGCTAACAGCGTTACCAGCCAAGTACGCTGAGTCGAAAAACTGGTTGTACACCGCCGGGATCTGCAGGTTGCCGCTGACCTTTTTGACATCGGCGCCGGTACGGTTGAACACATCCTTAATCTCAAGTCCGGCGGTCCCAAGGTGTTTGAGCAACTGGCTGGTGAACAGACCGTTGCGACCTGTCCCGTCTTGGGCGATGCTTCCGACGCTGGTGGCGTAGGCGATCACGCTACCTGCTGGCTGGTTTGCTACCACGCTAAGTCCCCGGTTACCGCTTCTGGCCCAACCGAAAGGGTTGTCGCGGCAGGCATCAAGCACGACGACGTTGAGGGCGTTGCGAGATTCCTGCAAGGTGTCGAGGACGGCTTGGGCTGCCAGGGCTTTAGTCTTTAGAAAACTCTCGCCCTTGATGTCGGCGTCGACTGGGATCAGGTAATTCACCCCGTTGGATTGGACTCCATGGCCCGCATAGAAGAAGAACCCATAGGCACCTTTGGATTGCCCCAGCTGATTGCCCAGCCGCACGACGGCTGACTCCATATCTCCCAAGGATGCATTTTTGAGAAGATCCACCTCAAAGCCTAAAGTTTTTAAGCTGACTGCTATGTCGTCGGCGTCGTTGACAGGATTCTTCAGTGGTGAAACCGACGAATAGGCTCCGTTGCCGATCACCAGGGCAAACCTCCCCTGAGCAAGAAGGCCATTACAAAACAAGGTACCCATTAGCGTTATCAGACAGACCGAAATCACACTTTTTTTCATCGTTCCTCTCCGCCTTCACGGAGATTAGCACAGGTTTACACCCCCCGCAACAAGCGAAGCTACAAAGATAACCAACCGCGAAAATGTAAGGTGACGGAGGCCGTCGTTCTGGCTATGCCGAGCAAGGCGAGCCCCGCAGGCGTACGATGTGTACGCCGAGGAGCGTAGTCCGCCGCAAGGCGACGCCAGAACGGCGGAATCCGAGCCTTACCTTACCTACAGACTTCGATGCCTGGGAGTTTCTTGCCTTCGAGCAATTCCAGCGAAGCACCGCCACCGGTGGACACGTGGCTCATCTTGTCGGCCAAGCCAAACTTATTCACGGCAGCAACAGAGTCACCTCCACCGACCACGGTGGTGGCTCCCCTACCGGTAGCTTCTGCAACCAACATCGCAACGGCCTTGGTGCCCGCAGCAAAGTTGTCGAATTCAAACACACCTACAGGCCCATTCCAAACAATCGTCTTGGCCTTGGCCAGGACTTCTTTGTACTTGGCGATAGTCTTGGGTCCGACATCCATGCCCATCAAGTTATCGGGAATATCAACACCTGAGATCGCCACAGCGGGTGCTGCGGAATCAAACTTCTCCGAACCGACATGGTCGACAGGAAGGACAATTTCCGAACCTAGTTTCTTGGCTGCAGCCAGAATACTTTTGGCGGTATCAATCTGATCATCTTCCACCAGCGACTTTCCGACCGTGTGACCTTGAGCTTTGAGGAAGGTATAGGCCATTCCACCGCCAATGACGAGAGCACTGGCGTTCTTGAGCAGGCTTTCCAGAACAGCAATTTTCGAACTGACCTTGGCACCACCAATGATGGCTACCAGGGGCTTGATGGGATTGGTCACAATGGGTTCGAGGTAAGCCACCTCTTTTTCCATCAGGAATCCACCGACACTCACCTTAAGGAACTTGGAGATGCTGGCAGTGGATGCGTGGTCACGGTGGGCGGTGCCGAAGGCGTCGTTCACGAAAATCTCACCGTAGGTGGCCAACTCCTTGGCCAGCTTGTCACGCTCGGCGGCGTCGTCACTGGTTTCTTCCTTATGGAACCGGGTGTTCTCCAAAAGGATGACGGTACCGTCTTTCTGGCCTTCGATAAAGGCTTTTTTGCCGAAACAACCATCTTCCCCGCCGAAGACCACGGGCTTGCCCAGCTTGCCGGCCAGATATTCTGCCACAGGGGCAAGCCGGTGTTTACCAGTGATGTACTTGACTTCGTCAAAGGTCTTGCCGTCTTTTTCGGCCTTTTCCTTGGCCTTCTTGGCGTCTTTCTTGGGATCGCCGAGGTGGCTGAACAGGGTGATGGTTTTGGCACCCTTTTCGAGCAGGTATTGAATGGACGGAATGGCAGCCGTGATCCGGGTGTCATCCTGGACCTTGCCTTCCTTCATAGGAACATTGAAATCAACGCGCATAACAATGCGCTTGCCTTTCACATCGATGTCTTTGATCGTCTTAATCATGTTTTGCTCCTTGGATGTAAAAAAGGCCCCCGGTGAAGGGAGCCTTTCTCGAGTTCTGGTTTCGAATTACTTCTTGGCCATGACGCGGACCATTTCAACAACCTTGTTGGAATAGCCCCACTCGTTGTCGTACCAGCTCACGACCTTGACGAAGTTGTCGTCGAGGTTGATGCCTGCATCGGCATCATAAACCGATGTGCAAACTTCATGGCGGAAGTCGGTGGAAACAACTTTCTCCTCGGTATAACCAAGAACGCCCTTCATCGAGCCTTCGGAAGCTTTCTTCATAGCGGCATCGATGTCGGCCTTGGTGGCGGGCTTTTTCAGCACACAAGTCAGATCGACCACCGAGACGTCAGAAGTGGGAACACGGAACGCCATTCCTGTGAGCTTCTTGTTCAACTCGGGAATAACCTTGCCGACGGCCTTGGCAGCACCTGTCGACGAAGGAATGATGTTCTCGAGAATACCGCGGCCGCCGCGCCAATCCTTGTTGGAGGGAGCATCGACCGTTTTCTGGGTATTAGTGGCAGCATGAACCGTTGTCATCAGACCCTTTTCAATGCCGAAGGCATCGTTAAGAACCTTGGCGATAGGTGCTAGGCAGTTGGTGGTGCAAGAGGCATTGGAAATGATGTCCTGTCCCTTGTACGACTCATGGTTGACACCATAGACAAACATGGGGGTCTCATCCTTCGAGGGAGCCGACATGATGACTTTCTTGGCACCGGCAGTGATGTGTTTGCGGGCTGTCGCATCGTCAAGCCAAAGACCGGTCGATTCGACGACGATCTCGGCACCGACTTCGCTCCACTTCAGCTCAGCAGGATCCTTGATCTGGGTCAGGCGGATCTTCTTCCCGTCGACGACGAGGGTGGTGCCTTCGACGGACACCTTGCCCTTGAACTTTCCGTGGACCGAGTCGAACTTGAGCATGTAAGCAACATACTCGGGTTCGAGCAGGTCATTGATGCCGACCACTTCGACGTCGGTGAAGTTCTCGGAGATGGCCCGGAAGACCATGCGCCCAATCCGGCCGAAGCCGTTGATACCAATCTTGATTCCCATAGGAATCCTCCTTCTTGGAATTAGTGATCTTTTTTACCGATTCATTCTATGAAAAACGGTGATTTCTGTCAATGTCACCCCGTTTGCAACCATCAGCGTAGTCCCAATAGGTCCCGTTGAAGCACGGCCGAGACGGGCAATGGAATCGCTGCAGGAACGCTCGGAGGTTCCTTGACCAGAATGACTTCATCACCGACGGCAACTGTATCAAAGAATCCGGTACGCTCCAATTTTCCCACCGTCGTCCAATCGTCCGAAACGCCCGCGGTCCAGGTACCGAAACTATCGGTGGGATTCCACACGAACCACGAAGCATCACCCGTAGGCTGAGCGGCGGAGTCTCTCACGACCGAGAACTTCTGATTGGGAGCGGTTCCATCACGCTTGCCGAGATTGATCAGCAAATCGGCACCCTGTCGCTTGAGAATGCTGCCCCGAAGTGGAAAAGCTGCAGCTGTTGTCTGAGCCGACTCTCTGATACCCAAAGTCACGGGAAGAGTCCCTTTTTTATACACCGAAAAACTTTGAACCAATCTGCCTGTCCTGCCGAGGTAGAGGTTCACCTGGGAGGAAAAATCCCGCAAGCCTTCCTTGAACACCACCAAAGCGAAATACTCCAAGCCGGCTTGTCTTGCCTGAAGAAAGGCATCGTTGAACCCTCGGGCAGGCAAAGCCCTGCGGTCCTCGGCGGGTGACTCCAATCGCAACCACCGAAGAGCATCCCACTCATCCGCAAAAACTTCAGCGTAGGCCTGTACGGCTCCGTACTCTGTCGTGACCGAGGCGTCAGGATCGTAAAACACACCTACCGCATAGGGCCTGTACAGCCGGCTGGTACCGGAGCTATTGAGTTCATCAAGGGCAGCTAGAGACAGACCCCATTGGGAGGCCAGCGATTTCTGATACAGACTGCGTTGTATCTCAAGGTCATCGAGAAACGCGACAGCTTTATAAGTGGGATTCTGAGCTGCAACAGCCTCGAGTTCTTCGAGAGCGCTGGTTCGGAAACCCTGACGTTTCCAGATATCGGCACGTCCGAGACGGGCTTTGACGGAGAAGGGATCGAGTCTAAGAGCACGCCGGAACTCATCGAGGGCCAGGGCCTGAAAATTCTTACCCACAAGCTCTTGGGCCCGTTCAAGATGCAACTTGGATTGACTCAGCCGCAACGGGTCTTCCGGAGCAGTTCTCCTCAAGAGCCATGTCTCATAAGCCAATGCATACGATTCGTTTGACGGATCAAATCCCAGAGCCATTCTGAAAGCTTCTGAAGCTTCAGCACCTCTGTCGAGTCGGCTTAAAGCCAATGCTCTCAAATACCAGGCCCGGGGATCCTTTGCTCCTCTTTGTGGTGTTGGCCGCTGAATCACTTTGCTGTCGAGAGTCTGAACCGCTTCCAAGTTCTTCCCTTCGTCCAGCAATAATCTTGCCTGCAACAGCCAGCCACGCAGATGGGTATCGCCCGATAAAAGCAGGGATTGATCCAGAGCAACCCTTGCCGCCGGGCGGTCCTGACGTCGGTACAGTTCTTCCGCAGCGGTGAAATAGACGCGGGGATCAGAAGAGTGGAACCGGAGGGCATCGGAATACACCCGGTCAAAGCCCACACGGTCCCCCCGTGCCGACGCCACATAGAGCAGTGACAACAATGCCCGCAGGTTGGTGGGATCGTCGCGTCTGAGAACCTCAAACTGAGTGGCCGCCTGTTCCAGCCGGCCTTTCATGACCTGGTATTCCGCCAAACCGAACCGCGCCGCCTGATTCTTCGGTTCCCGGACCAAGACACCTTGAAAAAGGGCCAGGGCTTCCTCATATTTCATCTGTCCCAGAAGAATTCGGCCATAAAGCACATTGACTGAGGAATTGAGCTGCCCCAGTTTCAAGGCGGCCTGCACCTGCTTCGAAGCTTCATCATACTCGCCCAAAGCGAAGAAAGCCTCCGAAAGCCCTTGAAGAGCGTCAAAATACCGGGGATTCGACCTGAGGGCATCCCGATAAGCGTCGATGGCTGTCCAGTAATCGTCGCGTTGAAAAGCAGCCTGAGCCAGGCGATAAGACTCCAAAGCGGTTTGTGCCTGTGCTGTGACCGCCAAAATGGTCAGAAAAAAAAATACCAGCGGGAGGGTTCGCTTCATAAGAGTCCATCCGGGGCCACTTCGGTAGTAAGCTGAATTTTAACAGTACGGATTTTATATCCATCCATATTCTGGACAATAAACTCAGCACCCCGCCAGGCAACTTTCTCGTAGCGGACCGGGATTTTTCCAAACAAATCAAAAACAAAGCCACCGAGTGTGTCAAAATCATCATTCGGTAGATCAAGCCCCAGAATTTCGTTCAGATCGGCGATGGAAACACGGGCATCACACAGGTAGGTCCGATCACCTATTTCGAGAACATCCTCCACTGATGTGTCGAATTCATCTTGGATGTCTCCGACAATCTCTTCAATGATGTCTTCCATACAAACAATACCGGACACCCCGCCGTACTCATCTACGGCAACCGCGATGTGGACATGACGGCGCTTGAACTCTTTGAGAAGGCTGTCAAGTTTCTTGGTCTCAGGGACAAAATACGGTTTCCTGACAAACGTTGAAAGGTTGAGCTCCTGCGGAATTTCGAGGTGGTTTTTCATCAGATGCCGCAGCAGATCTTTGACATAGAGAATGCCGGTAACGTTGTCAATTGTCTCTTTATAGACAGGAAACCGGCTGTGCCCACTTTCAGTAATCCGTTGCATCATTTCGGCGAAGGTGATCTCTTCGGGAAGAAACACAACGTCAATCCGGGGGACAATCACCTCTTTAACGGTGGTGTCGCCCAGTTCAACAACCCCTTGAATCATCTCTTTTTCTTCGGAGTTGAGTTCATCGAGCTGAGGTTCATCAGCATGGACCTTGCGGCCGAAAAGCCGGTTCAACAGGGTCTTCTTTTTCAAAATATTCGTTCCTTGATCTGGATCAGGACCGCCTCTTGGCGAATCAACATCGGTTCATCAACTTCGTTTGTACTATGATCCCAACCCATAAGATGCATCAAACCATGAATTGAAACCCTCTGTAACTCTTCTTGTGGTTCCACCCCAAAGTATGCACCGTTGGCCCTTAATGTGTCCATGCTGATCACAAGATCCCCATAACAGCCGCGTCCACGTGGCGGACGGGGTGGTGCCGACGGAAACGACTCGGGTTCCGATTCAAAGCTGAGAACATCGGTGGCTTCATCCTTGTGCCTCCAACGGCGGTTTAGCTCCTGAATGGTGGAATCACCGGCCAAGGTGACACTGACCTCCCAATCTTCAGCACCGAGAGCGTTCAACGTCTTGAGAAGGAACGCTTTGTAGGCCGGGGCCCAGGGGGCGGACAGGCCTTCTTCCAGGATGAGATCAAGATCCTTCATGGTTCTCATAGGCTTCGATGATTTTTCGAACCAGGCTTGAACGCACAACGTCTTTCTTCTCGAACATACTAAAATGAACCTCAGGAATGCCTTCTAAAATTTTTCGGGCGTGAAGAAGGCCAGATTCTTGCGTTCGAGGAAGATCGACCTGGGTCAAATCACCGGTCACCACTGCTTTGGCTCCCTCGCCCAGCCTTGTCAGGAACATTTTCATTTGCGTCTTCGTCGTATTTTGAGCTTCATCCAGCACCACAAAGCAGTTCTTAAGACTTCGACCGCGCATATAGGCCAGAGGTGCGATTTCGATCACCCGGTTCTCTTCGAGCCGGTTGAGAATTTCAGCAGGAATGAGGTCTTCCATAGCGTCGTACAAAGGTCGCAGGTAGGGGCTGATTTTCTGAGACAGATCCCCGGGAAGAAAGCCCAGGTTTTCACCGGCTTCGACTACCGGACGGGTCAGAATGATCTTTCGTCGCTTCTTGGAAAGCACTTCGGACAAGGCCTGAGCTATGGCGAGGTAGGTCTTCCCTGTGCCTGCAGGACCAATGCCGAAGGTGACATCGCAGCGGCGCATGGCTGCCACATAGTCCACCTGATGCCAGCCCCTGGGAAAAACTTTTGTAAAACCCTGGGGGATAACAATGGCGGAATCTTGAAATTGTTGAAGCTTGGCTTCATCACCGTTGATGAGCGCATCATCCAGGCTGGTGATGAGGTCAGGATTGATCACTTGACCGAGTTTGTGGTGTTGGCCCAGAGTCCGTAAAAGCAGCCCGAAACGCTCCAAGACGGCTGGATCCTCGCTCCGCAAATGCAGCTCATTACCCAGGGAATATACAGGGACACCTAAAACAGCCTCGAGGGCATCAAGGTTGGCGTGGCCTACGCCGCAGATTTGACCTAAGAAATCGTCTTCATCAATGACGATTTTGACGGTTGGTGTCAGGGAGGACTCCTCAGTTTTAAGTTTACGGGGGGGCACCGGCAGCGTCAAGAAGTGTTCTTGGCGATGGTCAACTTACCATCTTTGTCCCATTGCATTTGTGTCTTGAGTTCAGGAACAGGGTACCATTGGACCAAAACAGTCAAGGTTCCTACCCATTGGAACTGTTGGGTATTTCCACTGCCCTTGATCTGGGGAGATCCGCTGTAGTCGAGCTTGACGATCCAATCATCAAGGTAGTGGACCAGAGCGACCGTGAGGTTGGTCATCTTGAAACCGGTCCGGCGCAGTGCAGCTTGATCCCAAATGGAAAGGGCATCCCAAAGATCGGCGAGCGGGTTGACTGCGTCAACAGCTCCGTCTCCAAAGCTCTCGGCCAGTGAGGGAAAGTACCGATAAGCAGTCCTGTTGATGAGACCCTCGGAAACTTGAAAGTCCAAGAAACGGAAAAGTTTGTAGTTGGCTGTAAAGTTGAGGGTAAGCGGCATTTGGGAATACTGCTGTAAATTGATGGGCCAAGTGAGATTGACCTTTGAAGAAAACGTATTGCGGTAATACCACCATTGGAGGTTGGGCAAATCAAGGGAATAGGTGAACCGCAGTTCTTGGGGAAGAAAATCCGTACCGCCGGAAACCACCCATTTGCGGGATGCTTTATCAAAACGGTAGGGGGTTGTCCTCTGTTGCCGATATTGTGCCGTTGCGCCCCAAGCTGTCAGAAGTGTGGTGGAAACCAAGGGGTAGGACTTCTCAAGGTCATATTGAAAACTCTGCATGAGGGTAAGATTCGACACAGGCTTCCATTCAGCCGAAGATTCCCAGGGGTCATAGGTCCAGCTCGTTTCGGTTTGTTTTGCTGAGAGCTTGGTCGCCGCCTTGGCGGAAGGAACCGCCACATCGAGTCCTCCAGACCAAACCCGCAAGGTATCCAGAGGCGGCAGTGAGCTCTGCCAACCCGTCGAGAGCTTCAGGGAAGGTGCTCCGTCCAACAAATACCAGACGGCCTGAGCCGCAGTTTGATGGGAAGAAACGGTTTCTTTGGTACCGTTGAACAAAAGAGTGCGTTCAAAGTTCTCCTGCCAAAGAGCGGCATTGAACGTGTACTGAACGGAAGAATCTCGCCATGCCCCCCTCCCGATGAACGGCTTCCAGACAGACCCCAGGTTCTGAGTCAGGAGGCCTGAACTTTGTTGTCGGTCCTGAAGCTTGTACACATCACTTTGCGCCTTTGTTACCGTGGGCCCGAGGTACCAGCTGTCCTGCGCCTGCTGGTGGAGGTTGAATCCCTCGGTAACCGACCAGGAGCCATCGGAACGGCCACCGGTGAAAGTGAGGGCCCCATCATAGGCACCTATCCAACGTGAGGTAGAAACATTCCAGGTCGGGTCCGAAGGTTTCAGAACCAACGAGTTGTCGAACCGAGAATCTGTTCGTAAGGTAGGTTTCAGCGACCAGGTAGCTCCCGAGGTCCATTGCTCGTTGCGCATTTCCACCGGCAGCGGGTCCAAACGCGCGGGGGGAATCAAGTCTTCATTCGGATGGTTGGGCTTCAGGGAATCCGATTCTTTCTCCGGAACAATCTCAACAACCGGTTCAGGAGGAATCAGTGCATCTGTCTGATCTGAACGCACCCCCTCCTGCGAAAGACCCAGAGCCGGAGGCCAGAGTGTTCCGCCCCAGTTGATTGACAACTGAGGAAAGGTCATCTGGGTCGGGAGGTAAAAAGTGTTTTCCGGATCCCCGGACGGACCGGAAGGAACAGCGGCCTTGGAATCCCATAGCAACCCGAAATTGGAGGTCGCCGGCGGCCAATTCAAGGTGCCGTTCCACTGCAGACTGGACTTAGAGGTTGCCACAGCCGTCGTTCTGGCTGGCCCAAGCCCAAGGAGCGACAGAATGCTGAAGTTCTCTGACCGGCTGCCTGAAAGATCGTTATAGAGAAGCGGGTCCGAGTAGTATTCCAATGCTAATCCACCCCAACCGGTATCGGCGTCCAACCGCCCCCCCCAACGGACAGGCAGACGGCTGGAACCAATCCAGCTTCCGTTCCAAGCTGACTGTTCCCAGGGATCGAGAGCGGCCTGGAACGGATTGACCGAATAGGGGAGACCAAGGGCATCCACAGTCCTCGTGACTCCAACCCCGCCAAAGGCATTGAGCGTCCGCAATGCACCGAGCCCCGGGAGAGAGGCTTCCATCCCCGTTAGGAACCCCAAATTACTGTAGAAATCTGCCTGATACTTCAAAAGCCATTGAGGAGGAACCGTGGGACTCGGAGCCTTTCCACGAACCAAGAAGAGTCCTCTCAGGACACGTTCAGTGTCCTGAGCTGTCGAGTCTTCAAGCTGAAGAAAGGACAGAGGAGCTGAATCCTTCTTTTTTTTACCAAAGATGTAGGTGGTAGTCTGAAGGCTGGTGCCCCTTCGGTCTGGTCCATCAGGAAAGGAAAGTACCGGATTGAAGAAGAAGTCATCACCAGGCTGGAAAAAGAACGGAAAGTAGAAAACTGGAACCCGTCCCAAGTAGAGAACTGCGTCTTCAAGTCCCCATTCTCCGGGTGCGAGTACGATGATTTTTTTAGCTTGAATTCGATAATACGGATCGGTGCCCAAGCTGGAGGTGATGGTTCCGGTGTTGAGAACGACCAGGTCAGCGGCGGACCGACGGATGGAGTCTCCTTGATAGCGGAACGTCAGCGTCTGATCTCCCACCGTTCTATTTCGCTCGGAAGATCCGCCGTAAAAGATACCTTGTGAATCAGAAAGACGAAACGTCAAGCTCTCGCCGCGGAAAACTTCTTTGGAGGAATCCCGAACCATGGTGTAGACAACTTGACCCCTGGCCGTCATTTCCTCATTTGCCTGGTCGTACCAGAGTTCTCCGGCTTCAATGATGTGGGTCACATTTTTTTCATGATCAACCAGAGTGACCTGAAGTCCCCCCGAAAGACGAAGCATCTTTCCGCCACCTGGTACATCAACTGTAATCAAGCCGGCTTCCTGAGCACTGTCCACAGAAAGTGTCTTGCCGGTGGGTGGAACATCGGGAGGCAAAACAAGACCCCGCGCTTCTGCAATTCTGGAGCGGAGTTCAGAAACCCCACCAGTAACAGCCAGGCCAAGCTCTTTTGCCCTGGCGACCAACTCATAATAGCCGGCTGTTTGCAACTCGGTTGCCAGACTGTCTGAAGTGGGCTCTGCCACCTGGGAAAAAGCCGGAAGCCCTCCAAAATGCCACAAACCAACCGCGAGGAGGAGTATCCG
Source organism: Spirochaetota bacterium (assembly GCA_020049045.1). GTDB lineage: Bacteria > Spirochaetota > Spirochaetia > JABEVK01 > JABEVK01 > JAIFLN01. The sequence continues at coordinate 21,025 of JAIFLN010000019.1, forward strand.
CCGCATGGTCAGCCGTGCGGAGTAGTATGGCGGTGAAGAATTTCCTTGAGGAATCTTCCCGTATGGGAGGTCGGATGCGCCGCCACAGCCTCGGGGGTTCCACTAACCAGGAGAGTCCCTCCCCTGGCACCACCTTCTGGGCCCAAATCGACAATCCAATCGGACTGCTTGATCACATCAAGGTTGTGCTCGATCAAGATCACTGTGTTGCCCAGATCAACCAAGCGCTGAAGAACCTCAATCAGTTGCTTCACATCAGCAAAATGAAGACCTGTTGTCGGCTCATCGATCACATAGACTGTTTTCCCTGTCGAACGTCTTGCCAACTCAAGAGACAGCTTGACCCGTTGCGCTTCACCGCCAGACAGAGTCAGAGCCGACTGTCCCAGTTTGACATAGCCAAGGCCGACAGATTGAAGGGTGCGCAGTTTATGGGCGACAGGTGTGATCCCTGAGAAGAAATCCACAGCCTCGTCCACGGGCATCTCCAGCACTTCGTGAATGTTCTTGCCCTTGTAACGGACTTCCAAGGTCTCCCGGTTGAACCTCCTGCCCTGGCATACATCGCAGGTGACATAGACGTCAGGAAGAAAGTGCATTTCAATCTGTATGGATCCATCGCCCTCGCAATTTTCGCAGCGGCCGCCCTTGACGTTGAAACTGAATCGACCGGGTTTGTAACCGCGGGCCTTGGAATCGGGAAGAGTCGCATACAGGTCACGGATAGCGCCGAAGACCCCGACGTAGGTGGCCGGATTGGAGCGGGGTGTGCGACCGATAGGACTTTGGTCAATGGCAATAATCTTGTCGAGGTTCATGATGCCTTGAAGGCTGTCATACTTTCCTTCAGGCAGCGGGGTGTCTCGGGTCAACTGGTTTTTCAGTGCGGGATAGAGAATGTCGCTCATCAAAGTGGATTTGCCCGAACCAGAAACACCCGTAATCACGCTCAGGGTTCCCAGGGGAAACTCGACATCGATTCCTTTGAGGTTGTGTTCCCTGGCCCCTTTCAAGATCAGTTTATTTCCGTTGCCTTCCCGCCTCGAGCGGTTGCTGTCGATGGTCAGAGCCCCGGAAAGATACTGCCCGGTGATGGATTCCGGGTTGGCGAGAATTTCAGCGACTGTTCCCTGAGCGATAATGAAACCGCCATGGATTCCGCTGCCGGGTCCTAAATCCACTACGTAATCGGCAGTTCGGATGGTTTGTTCATCATGCTCCACCACAATCAGAGTGTTGCCGATGTCCCTCAGGTGCTTGAGGGTCTCAATCAACCGCTCGTTGTCTCTTTGATGCAGACCGATGGTCGGCTCATCGAGGATATAGAGAACACCGACCAACTGGCTTCCTATTTGGGTGGCAAGCCGGATCCGCTGGGCTTCTCCCCCGGAAAGGGTGGCAGCCTTGCGCTCAAGACTGAGGTAGTCGAGACCCACACTGACCAAAAACCCCAAGCGCGCTTTGATTTCTCTGAACACTTGGTCAACAATCTGGATTTCTGTTGACGTCAAAGGAAGGGTATCGAGAAATTTCAAGGTGTCACCAACAGTCATCTGACTGAGATCGTGAATGTTGATTCCACCTACATAAACCGAGAGAACTTCGCGTTTTAGGCGTTTTCCCTGACAGGTTTCGCAGGGTTTCTGGATCATGAACTTTTCCAGCCAGGATTTGATGCCTTCGCTGGTGGTCTCCAAATACCGTCGTCTCAGGTCTTTCAAAATGCCCTTGAACTGGCTGGAGTACTCGAATTTTCCTGTACCGGACTGGTTCTGATACACGACATCGATGGGCTTTTCGGTACCGTAAAGCATAGCATTGAGGACAGCGGGAGACAGATCTTCCAGCGGGGTGTCGAGACTGAATCCGAGCGCCCGGCTGAGAGCTTCGAACCAGCTGCGGTGCCAGTTAGCTTCTGGATTATAGGGAACCACCCCCCCTTCGTTAAATGACAAGCGCTTGTCAGGAATGATCAGGTCAGCGTCGAATTCCATGGTAACGCCTAGGCCACTGCAGGCAGGACACGCTCCAAAGGGATTGTTGAAAGAGAACAAGCGGGGTTCGAGATCGGGAAAACTGACATCGGGATGGTCAGGACAACTGCCTTTCTCACTGAAGTAGTGTTCAACCCCGGAGCCTTCCTTCAAATCCACCACAACCACCTGGCCTTCGGCCATGGAGAGTGCCGCTTCGACGGCTTCTGCAAGACGACTCCGCTGATCCGGTCCGGTCACAATCCGGTCGACAACCACTTCAATGCTGTGTTTCTTCTTTTTATCCAGGACGATCTCGTCCTCAAGGCTTTGAATTTCACCGTTGACGCGGACCCGTTGATAACCCAATCGCCGCGCATCCTCGAGAATCTTAAGATGCTCTCCTTTCTTTCCCCGAACAACAGGGGAAAGAACCATCAACTTGGATCCTGGCTCAAAGGCATTCACAGCATCAACGATTTGGTCAATCGATTTTTTCTCAATATCCCGGCCGCAGTCCGGGCACTGCGGCTTTCCTATCCGCGCGTAGAGGAGCCGATAGTAATCGTAAATCTCGGTGACAGTACCCACCGTAGACCTTGGGTTCCGGTGAGTGGTCTTCTGCTCGATCGAAATAGCGGGGGAAAGACCCTCGATAGAATCAACATCGGGTTTGTCGAGACGACCCAAAAACTGACGGGCATAGGCCGAGAGGCTTTCAACATACCGCCGCTGTCCCTCGGCAAAAATCGTGTCAAAAGCAAGGGATGACTTACCTGAACCACTTTTCCCAGAAATAACAATCAGCTTGTCACGCGGCAGGATCAGGTCGATGTTTTTGAGATTGTGCTCACGGGCACCTTTGATAATCAGTTTATCCACGGACGTTGACCTCACCAAAAAAAAGAAGGGTCCGCCATCGTCGGATTTCCTGAATGATCTCTTTCAAAGGACGCTGACCAGAGACCATCTTGCCAGCCTTCTCTTGAGCTTCCAGCGCTTCGAGAGAAACAATCAAGGTATCGAGGGAACGCTGCGTTCCCGCACTTCTGAGGTAATCCCAAATTGGCTGATATCGTACCAGCCAGCCCGGATTGGGCCCACCTGCTTGCGATGATGATTCCCGAATCCCAGGGGGTTTTCCCAGATAGTATTCCGACTGGTTATCGGAGAAAAGCTCATCAAGAGACCGGAAGACATACTCCGGATGGAGAACTTGAACCTGGACGATGACGGTACTAAAAATCCCCGTCAAGGCAAACAAGCTATGGCCTATTGCCTTCTTGTAAGCCTTGTTGGTGACAGACAAGGCGGCGATCTCCTGATGGGCCCTCAGAGAAAACCCTAAGGGATGCCTGTAGAGGTACAGCAGACGGTTCAGACCAACAAGGTTTTCCGACAAGCTCGGGCCCGAAGCCGTTTTCAAGTTCACGACAGTCGCTTTGGCCATCAAAGAGTTGTAGTAGCCATCCAAACCGCCGGATTCCTCTACCGCCCGGTAGGGCTGATCGTCGTGGAGAATTTCCCGCCAGGTTTCGAGGGCGGCTTCACCTTTTTCTACCGAGGTACCTTTGTCACTGCGCAGACGGAGGTCGGCAAGGGAATATAATAGGGCATATCGGTCGTCGGGCACCTGAAGCAATCCTCTTTCGTCCAACGCTTTCTGGAGCTGAGCCTCCTGAAGAGCGGTCCCTTCACCCTGGGCTGAAATCCGAGCCAAGGCGGCCTCGGCTTCGGGGTAGATTCCCCTTCGGCTGACAGCCTGCCGAAAGAAGACCGTCGCTTCTCCGAAGCGTTTTTCCTCGAAAGCCTGCTGTCCCAGACCAAACAGCACCCAAGAAGGAAGCTTGTCGGGCTCAGGCGGATTCTGAGCTCCGACCAAGGTGGTAATGAGAAACACCAGAACAAATGATGTAAAAGGGAATAAACGGAGGTTCATAAGGGGCTTGGTCTCAAGATAGACCACGCCTCCGGAGGCGTCAAGGCGGCAGGTTTCACCAAGAGAGATTCCATTCGGCCGGGGGTTGGACCCCCGCCAGTTCGGTAAGAGGTATCGAACGGACAGACGCGCTTTGGTTCGGCGGGGTGAAGGAGAAACTCCAGACAACCTGACCCCAGAGGGCCGTCCACAGTTTTCTGGTCTCGGCATCGGCAGCCGTGATTCTCGGAACCTGCGGTGCAAACACCAGATTCCAGGTACCCTGAGTGTTTTGAAGCAAAGTCAGCTTCTGCTTAAAAACGATAAAGAGGGTTTCGAGCCCACGGGAAGTAGAAAAACCCAGGAGCGTCTTGGAGCGAAACCCAAGGTCCTCATCCGTACCAGACCATGAAATGAGAGTTGAACCCGGAGCCTGATCGACAATAGCCTGCCATTCAGCCCTGGTGGAAGGGAAGGAAATCCGGTCCGAACCTTCCACAAAATGAATGCCCTGTGCCATACGATACGCGAGAGCATCTACCTGAATTTGCCCTGCCGATGAGGTCCGAAAATCTACTTTGACAGCCAGTTCGAGACAGGAAGTTAGCAGAGGAACAAGAGCAAGACCCAACGCGAGGCGGAGTACTGATTTATAACTGAACCACGGTTTTACCAAAGCCACCCTCCTCCGGATGGGAAAAGAAAAACTTCCTCACCTCTCTCCTTTGCCTTAAATAGTCCTGAATACCCTTCTGCAAAACACCTTCGCCCAAACCATGGACAATACTGAATTCATTCAAACCTGCTAACAGCGCCCGGTCAACCTGCTTTTCCACAGCTTGGAGCGCTTCTTCCAGACGGAAACCCCGCAAATCCAGGCTAAATACAGGAGGTTCATCGGGAGTAAACGAGGTGGTGTGGACCTCTGCCTTCCTTTTTCCTAAAGGTTGCACCTGCACCACCCGCATTTTCGACTCTTCCAGTGTCATTTTCACGGCTCCCAGTGCCACTACCCAGCGGCCCTTCCCGGCTTTCCGAACCAGGGTACCCCTCCGGTTGCCCGGTTCCACATAGACATCCCTGCCCTCAAGAAATCCTAAAATCGGACTCCCTGCCGGCATCGCTGGTTCTGGCGGCGATTCAACCTGCGAAAGTTCCCGTTCCTCGGCTTCAAGCTGCCGTTTCTGTTCCTCAAGCGACACTCCGGTGGAAGCTAGATACGCTCGGACTTCTTTGATTCGCTCGGTGGTCAGCTGCCCTTCGCGTATGTCTTGTACCAGCCGCTCAAATGTCCGGCGGCTCTCCGCCAGAAACCGGTTCATCTCACCCAGCCCCGCCTGTTTGAGCTCAGCCTCTCTCTGGCGCAATTTTAAACGGAGAAGATCGGTCTTCCTTCGTTCCTCTCGGAAGTCGTGTTCTTTAGCAGCGATCTCTTCCTCACGGGATTTGAGCTCAAGTTGTTTGTCACGAAGGGTCTTGATCACCGAGGCCACATCGGTCTCGCCACCTTCCAGAATCTTGCGGGCCCTGGCCACCAGCTCGTCGGGAATTCCCACCCTGGCGGCGGTTTCGAGAGCATGACTGGGACCGGGAACATCGGGGAGGATGCGATAGGTTGGTCGACCTGATTGGTCATCGAACTCAACGGCGGCATTGCGGACACCGGGGCGCGTATAGGCGTAGTTCTTCAGAGCTCCGTGGTGGGTGGTACCGAAAACGGTAACTCCGGTCTCGAGAAACTGATCGAGAAAACTCATTCCCAAGGCACCACCCTCCAAAGGGTCTGTGCCGCTTGCCATTTCGTCCAACAGAACCAGCGACCGCGAGGTCGCGGACTCGAAGATTTCCGCCATCCTCTTCATGTGGCTGCTGAAGGTGGAAAGCGCCTGGTCCAGGCTTTGGTGGTCGCCGATGTCCGTCCAGACACCATCCCACACGGGAAGAACGGTCTCGGGAGCGGCAGGGATAGGGAGTCCAAACTGGTGGAGAAGACTGAGCAAACCGACAGTTTTGAGACTGACGGTCTTTCCGCCGGTATTGGGGCCTGATAAAAGCAAAACGGCCGTCTTTTCAGGGACCCGCAGGTCGATGGGGACTGCAGCCGTACCCAGCAAGGGGTGTCTGGCCTGGAGCAGCGCCCAGGGCTGCCCTGCCATGCCCGTATGCACAAAGTTCCCTCTGACACTATAGCCCCAACGGGCCCGCCCCCACAGCATATCCAATCGCGTCAGATTTTCCATAAGGACTCGCAATTCAGCCCGATGCTCCCTCACTTTTGAGGTCAGCTCCTTGAAGAGCTTGAGCAACTCAGCCCGCCACGCCGAATGGTTTTCGGCAAGACGGTTGTTCTTTTCGACCAACTCATAAGGTTCGACAAACAGGGTTTGACCCGAGGCGGAGGCTTCATGGACGACGGCACCAACCCGGCCCTTAAAGTTGGCCTTGAGGGCCAGCATTGTCCGCCCATCCTTTTGGGTTGCTGTCGTATCCTGCCAGAATTCCCGCTGATCGCTGTCGCGCAGAAACGATTTTGCGGTCTGGTCAATCTCGGCCCGGCTGCGGGAGATCTCGCCTCGTATTTGAACAAGAGCGGGTACGTGATCCTCAATGACCGCGCCATCAACATCCAGCACCCTGTGAAGCTGTTGTGCCAGGACTGAAAAGTCTCCCAGCCGCAAGGACCATAGTTTCAGGCTATCCAGTTCGCTGGCCGCAAGGAAACGTTTCCAAGCGGCGGCAGAGGTCAGGTAACGTGCCAGAGCTTTTAATTCCTTACCGTCCAGGCTGGAACCTTCGGGACCGCAACGCTCCAAAGACCTCTCAACGGGAGGAAAATCAGAGACTGGCACCTCACCGGAGCGGACCAGCAAATTGAGCCAAGGCTTGACCTCGGCCTTCAGCTCACCCAAAAGAGAAAGGTCGGTCAGAACCGGTTCCAAAAGCAGGCGGTCGCGGCCTTCCCCCGTCATGCAGAAACCTGCGACTTGGTTTAGAATCCGGGAAAACTCAAGAGTCTCGGTGGTGGTTTGGTCAATAGGGTTCAGGTCCATCGGGTGTTGCTCTCTTTGAGTTCTAGAAACAGTTTCTGATAGCTGTCCCAACGGTCGGGATGGATCTCGCCGGATTCGAGGGCCTTGAGCACCGCGCAACCGGGTTCTTGTAGATGCGTGCACACCGAGAAAGCGCATTGGCCCAGGTAGGGTTGGAAGTCGGGAAACTGAAAAGCCAGCTGTGCGGGTTCAATTCCAAAAACCTCGAGTTCACGTACCCCTGGAGTGTCGATGACACCACCACCCCCTTCAGCCCAAGGTAAAAAGAGAGAAAAGTTCGTTGTGTGATTGCCCCGGTTGTACTTCGCGTTCAGCTCACCAATTCGTTGCCGGCTTCCTTCGTGCAGAACATTGAGAAGGCTGGATTTGCCAACACCCGACTGGCCTACGAGAGCACAGGTGAGCCCAGACAAGTGTTCCTTCAGCTCCTGAATACCCTCTCCCGTCACTACGGAGCACAGATGGACATCCCAATCAAGATCCTGAAAGGTAGCCAGTCGGTCCTCAGCCTCCTCCGAAAGTTTCTGATCACACTTGTTTACCAGAATAAGTGTTGGAAGGTCTTCTCTATGAGCCATCAGGAGAGCCCGGTCAAGGAACCGGGGACGGAAGGGAGGAGAGTCGGGGCTGGTGACCAGAACCAGCAGATCAAGATTGGCCGCCAAGCTCTGAGGGCACCGGCGCTTTTTGTTCCAGCGGCTGTAGGCATTCTTTCGTTTCAACCGTGCCAAGATCATGGCTTTGCCTGGGTTGCCGGGGTCTAGTTCGATTTCAACACGGTCGCCCGGCGACAAGGGGTTATAGACATCTTCAACATCTTTGAGGACCTTGCCCTTGAGCCGACACTCAACCGGCCCCCCGTCGTCGGGTTGCACTGGACCTTTGCAGAAACGAACCAGGGTCCTGCATAGGTGAGGTTAAATTGGCAAGCCCATTCCTTGTACCGCAACTCCAGTTCTGCGACACGGCTGTCGGTCCATTCAGTTCGGGCTGTGAAATGCAGCAGGTCTGGCCCCTGACGGCAGTCAGCCAGAAGGTTTTTATCTTTCAAGACCCTGCCGACCTGCCGTCCTACCCCGTGCCGGCTGTCAACCACGGTCACTCCTGGACCCAAGTGGCGCTCCAGATCTTTGGCCAAGTGCAAATAGTGTGTGCATCCTAGAACCACGGCATCAACATGGTCGGACTTCAGGCGCGATGCCCAAGATGCAAGGAGTTCCTCTTTATCCCGCTCAGGCGCCCCTTCCTCCACCAACTTGACCAAATCCGGGGCAGCATAACCCTTCACCTTCCGCTTTGGAGCAAACTCAGCTACCAGAGTTTCCCAATAGTCATTTTCAACTGTTCTAGGAGTCGCAAGGACTGCCAGCGTTCCGCTGCCCAAAGCTGCCGCGGTTTTCACAGCCGGAACAACTCCGACCACAGGCAGCGGCAGGGCTTCACGGAGTGCCTCGAGGGCTAGAACAGAAGCTGTATTGCAAGCAACCAGCAGGAGTTTGGGCTGGTAGCGTTCGACGAGAGCCAGTCCCAGGCTTACCACTGCCGAGCGGACCTGATCTGGAGTCTTCTCACCATAGGGAAAGTTTGCAGCATCGGCAATGTAGACCAAGTTTTCCTGGGGCAGGTTGTTCTGCAGCCAGGAAAGGTAGGGAAGACCGCCGATCCCCGAATCGAGGACGGCTACCGGACGGGTCATCATAGGGGCCAGTGTACGGCATTTTTTCTCCCTTGTAAAACCAGGGGTTTACCCTTAAATTGATGATATGTTTGCTAATCCATTAATGGACGGGCTTCAGTTCGCCAAAGAACCGGCCCCCTTCGTCATCACCATTTTCGGTGCTACGGGTGATTTGACCCGAAAAAAACTGATTCCTGCGCTTTTTTCCTTATTTCTGAAAGGCAATGCATCGCAGTTCAAGGTTATCGGTTTTGCCAGGCGTCCGTGGACCAAAGAAAGTTTCCAGAAAGAAGCCCTCAGCATGCTTTCGGGCAGCCATTTCAGCCATATTCCGGAAGGACAGAAAAAAGCCTTTTTGGAAAAGTTGGACTATGTCAGTTCCACGTTTGATGATGCTGCGGGGTATGCCCGATTGGCAGAACTCGTGAAACCATGGGAAGGAAAACTCTTTTATCTTTCTACTCCTCCTGACGAATATGAACCCATTATCCGCAACCTCGGTGGCGTCGGTTTAAACAAGGTAGATTCCGGCTGGAGCCGAGTGATCGTAGAAAAGCCTTTCGGGCGCGATCTGGCTACGGCGAAAGAGCTTAACGAGATTCTTTCCAGCCAGTTTGAGGAACACCAGATTTACCGGATTGATCATTACTTGGGCAAGGAGACCGTACAGAATATCCTTGTGCTTCGTTTTGGCAACGGTATCTTCGAGCCCCTCTGGAACAGCCGGTATATTGATAACATCCAGATAACGGTTGCTGAGTCTATCGGCGTTGGAACCAGGGGCAACTATTACGAAAAATCTGGCACCCTGCGGGACATGGTCCAGAACCACATCTTTCAATTGATGACGTTGCTTTTGATGGAACCTCCCAACGACTTGAGCCCGGATACTGTCCGAACGGAAAAGGTGAAGGTGCTCAAGAGTTTGAGGCCAATCACGTATAAGGATATCAAAAACTACACCGTCAGAGGGCAGTATGCGGCGGGTGTGGTCGATGGGAAACCGGTTCAGGGGTATCTTCAAGAAGAGGGCGTTGCCAAGGATTCGAAAACTGAGACCTTTGTGGCATTGCAGGTCCATGTTGATACATGGCGATGGGAGGGTGTGCCGATTTTCATCCGCACGGGCAAGGGGTTAGGAAGAAAAGTCAGTGAGGTGGCTGTCACGTTCAAGCAGCCCCCTCTGCAAGTCTTCCGAAATCAGGCTACCGATGGAGGTCAGAACCAACTGGTTCTGCACATCCAACCCGAGGAGGGCTTCACCTTCCATATCAATGCCAAGATTCCGGGGTACACCACTCAGGTGCGGCCGGTCAATATGGATTTCGCCTATGGAGATGCCTTTGGTGAGTCAACTCCTGAAGCCTACGAAAGGCTGATTCTCGATGCTCTGGTCGGTGATTCAACCCTTTACACCCGGAGAGATGAGATCGAGGCCAGCTGGTCTTTCATCACCCGCATTCTGCAAGGTTGGGCACTCGATACGGACCCCCTTCCCCAATACAGAGCAGGAAGTGCCGGACCGGAAGAGGCAAAGGCCCTGCCTGCCTCGATCGATCAGAAGTGGAGAAAACTATGAAAAGCTACGCCGATCCCTTGGCCGTAGAACAGCAGCTGCGAAGGATTCAGCAGGAGGTTTCTCCCAACGAAGCGCGTACCAACCTGTTCAACCTTGTCGTCTATATCGATGGTCACGACGAAGTTCAGCTGATGGATGCGCTGAATTACCTCCATGGAAAGCGTCCTGCCAGGGTCATTGTGGTGCGTCGCAACGCGGGGGGGGAAACCCGTACCGATGTCACGGCCCGCTGTGTAACCGACAAGGACGATAAAGTCCTATGCATTCAGGAAATCCTGATAAGCTCTGGAGATGATGGTGCCGGGGAGGTTCCGGAGACCTGGACCCCCCTCTTGATCCGAGAGATTCCTGTCTTTGTCTGGTGGCTCTCTTCTCTGGACAAGGCTCCCCTTCCGGAATTGTTCGACGACATTGCCGACCGAGTGTTTATCGACTCATCTTTGGCAGACAACGGATTGGAATTACTGGCAAACCTTGCTGCCCGTCACTCTGGATTCAAGACACCAGTGACAGATTTCTCATGGTCCAGAGTCGCTCCCCTGCTTAAGCTGACGGCCCATGCCTTCAACGCGGCGGAACAGCGACCCTTGCTTGCCGAACTGGCTTCAGTGACAACCGAGGGTGGCCAGCCGGCTGAGGTGGCTCTGTATTTCCAGTGGCTCAAGACAAAGCTGGCCTGGAGTGGTTCGTGTTGCCAAGCAGGAAAACCTTGGTCCCTCACCGATGAATCGGGCCTGCCCGTTGCCCTGTTGCACAAGGCACCTGCTCCCCTGGAAAAAGGCTTTTTTGTCACTTTTCAAACCCGGTCGGGTATGGTTTTTCGACTTCGGGACAGCCACCAGGGATTTGCCGTGGTCGATGGCTCAGGATTAGCCGAGTACACTTCTGTTTTCCGTTATCGAAACACGGGAGAAACCCTTCTCACGGAAGTTGATCGGAATGCTTCAGACAGGCTGTTTCTGGAGCTGCTGAGCCGGTGGTGACGGATTCTTGGAGTAGGCAGCCGTTATAATCGATTTGCCATCGGGGGAAAGCCGGAAAACCTGTCCCTTGAGGGTCTTTGATAGGGTCAAAGAAGCATAGCCCATCTCAATGACGGTACCTTCAAAGATTTTTGAGAGGACTCGGATTTCTGTTGCAGGATTGGCAAATAATTGCGGAGTTAACGTGTTCAGTTCTTCTATTAGAGCCTGAAGAGCAGTCAGCTGCTGTACCGAAGGTTCCTGTCCGGCTGCCTTCTGTTTGAGAACCTCTTGTTCCAGATGCTGATAACGCAACCTCAGGGATTCCATTTTTCTCTGGATTACGAAGTCCGTACCGGAAATGACCCGGACGGTTCCGTTTTCTCCGCCTAGCTGCCCGCAGATGAGATTGCCTTTTACCCAGATCGTGCTGGCAACTATTCTCCCTGTTTCTTCTAAAATCAAATCGGCATTGGTGAAGATTTCCGCATGAAGCATGGCTTTGGTGACATGAATACTTCCAAGGGCCTCCACGCGGCAATGTTCAATATACAGGGCTTTGATGGATCCGCCTGCCCGAACCAGGCCTGGTTTCTTTCCGATGATGCCACCTTCCACGAACAAGTCGCCATGACACATGACCTCAGAGGCATCGAGGGCACCCTTGACTGTAATGCCGGCACCCGCAGCCAGCCGGAACCCATCAGCAACGACACCTTTGACGATGACAGTACCGGGAAAGGCGAGGTTTCCTGTTCCATAGCCAACACCGGCGTCCAACTCAAGAATATCCGAGACATCAAAAACGTCGCCTTCCAGAGTAAAGCGTCCGGCCGTACGGGCAAATACCCGGCCATGGGCAAAGAGCGTATGTGGTCCCGGTTTCAAGTGCTTGATATCCTTCTTCCCGGCCGATATCTCGTTACCGTATATGGTCATCCCCGGTGCACCGGAACGGGGTAGGATGCCCCGGGCCAGCAGTTCACCTTTTTTGACAATCACAAAGGGTGAGAATTCCTTGAAATCGACCTGAGCTCCCCCTTTGTCTTGAAAGTGATGGCTGTAGAACCTAGGCTCCAGTTTGAGAAAAGCCGGTCTTTCTGCAACAGGAAGTTTCCCTTGAGCTAGTACGATTCTCTCGGGGGAAGGGTGGCTGGTATTGAACCGGAACAAGGCATCCTGAATCTCCCTTTCCAACAGACAACTGCCAAGGCCGGAGGATGAAAGTGTTTCTGCAAAATCATTCCAAAGCAGCATCTTCCCATTAGGTTCGGTGGCACTGTAAAACGTGCCCCACGCTGTCATGGAGTCTTGAGAGACAGTCACTTCAACCCTTGGTCCACCCTCAATCCCACCGAAGGAAAACAAGACAGGGCGTTCTTCGTCCGACATCAGCGGCCTCCTGTCAGGTATATCGGCATCTGCAAGGAGTCAAGTCAAAAAAAAAGACGGCTCAAGCGAGCCGTCTTTGCCGGAACCAAGGAAGCTTAGGCAGGAGAAATCGCGTCGGAAGGGCATTCGCTTTCGCAGGCGCCGCAATCGATGCAAGTATCAGGATTGATAGTATAGATGTCGCCTTCAGAAATTGCCTCAACGGGGCAGGCGGGCAAGCAAGCGCCGCAAGCTACGCAGGCATCGGAAATTTTATAAGCCATAACGGTCTCCTTTGTCAGTGGTTGGCTTTTATTGTAACAGCATTCACAAAAAGAGGCAAGACAGGCGGTCAACGGGTTGGCAGCTTGCGTCTGACGACACGAAGACTACCCATGATGACAATTCCGGTGATGCGCACAGTTCCATCGACAGACTGGGCCTCTGGGTCAATGGCACAATCACCCATGATGGGGTTCACTTCGACACGAACACGAACATCCGCCGGCACTTCAACCGTCAATTCCCCCATGATCACAACAACCTCGAGTGACAAGTTCTCAGACCGGTCGTGATCCCGAAGATCTACCGTGGCCGAACCCATGATGGTGACCAAATCCGAGCGGAGCCCGAGATCAGAATAGTGAAAGTTCCTGCTGCTCAGAATGGTCGTCAGCGATGCCTTTTGCGTTATCAGGGTCTTACTTTCCGCTGTCACGGGTGAATCCAGCAGGTCTTCAACCAGGCTCTCCAACTCGGCAGCAGAAGCGGCGTCGGCTAAGTGGCTCCGGCGCCAAGAGTGCTCCTCAGGTGTCAAATTCCCCGACCGCAACCCTTCGTCCAACAACTCACCAGTCTTTTGTCTCAGATCTTCCAAAACGGCCATGGTTCCCTCCAGAGGTAGTGTAACTCAGAACCGGCCTGACCGCCAAATCGAAATCAAGAGGGCAAAACCAAGAATAAAACTCCCCGTAAAACCAATGATGGCAATCACTGGAATGTCATTCCAAAGAGGGGGTATCTTTGACTGGAGGGCCATGGAAGAGGCTAGCAGTGCTCCTGTGACAATCAGAGAAAAGGCAATTCTATTGGAAATTTTGTCCGCTTTGTGGAGGATCTTTTCGAGATCGTCGCCCTGAAACTCCAGTTTCAACTTTCCCTGACGCAACTGTTGAAGACTCAGACGGATTTCGGAAGGAAGATCAGCGGCTAAACTGAGGTAACCCAAGGCAGACTCGGCTCCCCTGGTTCCTGCCTTCAAAGGATCCATACGCCCGGCGAGGTTCTGTCGGAGGAAGGGTTCCAGTATGGATACAAGGTCAAAATTAGGGTCCAGCTGACGGGCAAATCCTTCTATTGTCAGCAGGGCTTTGACAAGCAGATACAGGTTGGGAGGAAGTGCCAGCCGATGAACGAGCAAGAGAGATACCGCTTTCTCGAGAAAATCTGTCAGGTTGATTTTTGCCAGGGGCACATGACTGATCCCAACCAAAAGAGCTTCGACGTCATCTTCAAAAGCCTGCGGATCAGTCGGGATTCCCTGGTTTCCCAAGGAAAGCAAAGCGGAAGCCAGGGCTGCGGCATCACCTCGGCTGACGGCAAGAAGCATCTGCTCCAGCTTTTCGCGGTGACGCCTGGGAAGTTGTCCCATCAGCCCAAAGTCGAGAAAGCAGATTCGTCCGTCCTGCAAAATCAGGAGATTGCCAGGATGTGGATCAGCATGGAAAAATCCATGAACAAAAATCTGCTTCAAGAGAAGGCTGGCACCGCGTTCGGCAATGACTTTCCGGTCAAGTCCAGCCAGGGCATAGCCCTTCCAATCAAGGGGATGGAGACCTTCCACAAAATCCATAACTAAAACCTGGGGACCTGAATAATTTCGATGCACCCGTGGAACCAAGATGTCTTCGTCGTCGGCAAAAAGAGAGAAGAAACGCTCCAGATGCAATGCTTCCTGCCGAAAATCCAGTTCCTTCAGCAAATTCCGCGAAAATTCCCTGATGATTGCTTTGGTGTCGATCACGTCAGAGCGCAGGATCAACCTCTCAAACCAAGGGCCGACATGTGCTAAAATTTCCAGATCTGTTGTTACCAGGTTCAAAATATCCGGACGAAGAACCTTGACGGCAACACGGCGCCCATCTTTCAACCGGGCAGCGTGAACCTGCGCCACCGAGGCACTGGCCACAGGTTCAGGATCAAAGGATGCAAAAACATCCTCCAAAGGTCGGGCGTATTGCCTTTCCAGGATGAGTTTGACCTGTTCAAACGGAAACCCAGGAACTCTGTCTTGAAGCTTTCTCAACTCCAACAATAGTTCTTCGGGAAGAAGGTCGGGGCGGTTGGAAAACATCTGACCCATCTTGACAAAGGTAGGGCCAAGAGACTCCAAAAGGAGCCGGACTCTAGCCCAACGTCCTCCGTCGGGTTCGGCGATATCCGCAGCTACAGCCTTCCATCTTCGGCGGTGCTCTCCACGATCCAGAAGCGAACCAAACCCATGGCCGGCAACCTGACCCAAAATCTCACCGGTTCGCAGCAGAACAGAATGATGCACTGGACGTTCGGAACGAATGGAAAAACCGTTGGTCATGAGGACTCCTGAGTTCAAGGTAACAGACAGCCGTCAAAAATGCAAAAACACAATCTTTGCGTGCTGGACGAACAAGCCCAAATCGGTGAGAATTATGGAATGCAAATCGTCGAGAATACGGACGACTTCTATGAACAGGTGAAGGATGGTCGTCCGCTGTTGGCCTGTTTTCAAGCACAATGGTGCGGGGACTGTCATTACCTCAAACCGTCTTATCCTGAAATAGAACAAAGGTTTGTCGAATCGGTGGATTTTGTTCAGATTGACATTGATGACTTTCCCGACATTGCCAGGGCGCATGAGGTGTCGGGTATTCCGAGTTTCATTCTCTTTTCCTCCGGCCGAGAAGTCTTCCGGCTGGTGAATCCTCGACGCAAGACTAAAGAAGAATTAATCGACTTTCTGGAGAAGGGCCTGGCTCTCCTCCCTAGGTCCAAGGAGCGATCATGAATCTCACGTATCGAAATCTCGACGACACGAAAGCAGGAAAAAAAATGCTGAAGGGGGTCAAGGTTGAAAAACTGAAAACCCTGCTGACCTCGCAGAGGGTTTCTTCCTGCACCGTCGCAGGCGCGGCAGGCTGGCAGTACAATTATGCCGCCAAAGCGATTGATGACGAGGTTTTGACTCTTCTGGCCGATTTGGCCCGTGAACAGCAAGTCGTCGCCAAATACCGAGCCATCCTAGACGGAGCTTGGGCGAATGTTGGCGAAAACCGGATGGTTCTCCACCACCTGACAAGGGGACAATCGGGGAAAGCCGTTGTCCATGAAGGCAAGGATCTGGGCGCATTTTATGCTGCTCAGAATCAGGCTGTTGTCGATTTCGCAGGACAGATTCACAAAGGAACATTGAAAGGCAGTACGGGAAAGAAATTCACAACCGTAGTCCAGATTGGTATCGGTGGCTCAGATCTTGGTCCCCGAGCCATGTATCTGGCCCTGGAGAATTGGGTTGCCTCGGAAAAAAAGAAGGTTCTCCTTGAGGCGCGCTTTATTTCCAACGTTGATCCTGATGATGCCTCGGCTGTCCTTTCTTCGGTAAAACTCGAAAGCACCTTGTTTATTTTGGTTTCTAAATCGGGGACAACTCAAGAGACCCTGGCCAATGAGAATTTCGTCCGGGAAGCCCTTACCAAAGCAGGTCTTGAGGCCAACAAGCATATGGTTGCCGTCACTAGTGAAACGAGTCCGCTGGCAAAAAGCCCACGGTATCTGGCTTCTTTCTATATTGACGATTTCATCGGCGGCCGCTATTCCTCCACTTCTGCCGTTGGAGGTGCTGTTTTGAGTCTTGCCTTTGGTCCCGATGTTTTTGCCCGCTTCCTTGCAGGAGCACATGAGGCCGATAAAGCAGCGCTCGAGTCGTCACCTTTGAAGAATGCCGCTCTTCTTGATGCCCTGATCGGAGTCTGGGAACGCAACGCTCTCAACCTTCCTTACACGGCAGTGTTGCCCTACAGTCAGGCCTTGAGCCGTTTCCCCGCCCATCTTCAACAGTTGGATATGGAATCCAACGGCAAGAGTGTCAACGTTGAAAATAAAAAGGTGAAGTATGCCACCGGGCCGGTGATTTTCGGAGAACCAGGTACAAACGGGCAGCATAGTTTCTACCAGCATCTGCACCAGGGGACAGACACTGTCCCGCTTCAATTTATCGGTTTTCTCGAAAGTCAGGCCGGTCATGATGTTGTCAGCGAAGGCTCGACCAGCCAGGTCAAACTCAACGCAAACCTGGCCGCGCAGATTGTGGCCTTTGCCAAGGGCTCCAAGAACGAAAATCCGAACAAGAACTTTTCAGGAGGACGGCCTTCCAGTCTGCTTTTGAACAAAAAGCTGACCCCGGAGGCCCTGGGAGCACTCTTGGCCCACTTCGAGAACAAAGTTCTCTTTCAAGGCCTCCTTTGGAATATCAACTCCTTCGATCAAGAAGGAGTTCAGCTGGGGAAAATCTTAACCAAGGCAGTTCTTGCCAAGGGTGAGATGGATGACGCTCTGAAAGCTTACGCCAAACTTCTGGGAGTT
Organism: Spirochaetota bacterium; assembly: GCA_020049045.1. Lineage (GTDB taxonomy): Bacteria > Spirochaetota > Spirochaetia > JABEVK01 > JABEVK01 > JAIFLN01. The sequence continues at coordinate 38,173 of JAIFLN010000019.1, forward strand.
TGATTACTTCGCCTGGGCCCGTTTGAGGGCCCAGGTTGTGAAGTTCACCAAATCGGCACCGCGATCTTGGCTGAGTTCCCAAAAGAAAACCCCTCCAAGATTCTTTTCAACCACCAATTCCACCTTTTCTGTTACCGATTTTCCATCGTCATACGAGACAAACAAACCGGTGTTCTTGTCGTAGAGGTAAGCGGCCCGAGAATCCTCGTCCCAGTCAGTGGGGATACCTTTTGCGATCATCTGCTGAACCTCGGCATAATCCACGACACCTACATCCTTCGAAGTCACCTTTTCGACTGTTGGAGCAAAAAGCGGATTCTTCAACTTCGGTGCGACCTGCCAGGCAATACCGTACAGGGGAATGCCAACGTTGATTTTTGCCGCGGGCATACCGGCATCAAGATAGTATTGGACAGCACCGGCTACATTCAACTTTCTTCCAGCAGCCCATTTATAACCAGGATCGGCTGGATTTGCATACAGGGGGGCGAGGTGAAAGGACATTTTGTCCCAAGCTCCGTGGTAGTCGTAGGTCATCAGGTTGAAGAAGTCGACGATGGACCCCAAAGCTTTGGTTTCCAGATACTTTCCATAACCAGGGTTGGGACTCACGGTAAGGCCAACCTCGTAGGACCGCCCGTCGGAAGCCGCTGCAGCGGTAAAAGCCTTCCTCAGACCTTGCATCAAGAGAGTCAGATTCTTGCCATCTTGAGGTGAGTGCGGATTGTCAGCATGCCCCCCCTCCACGGGAAACTCCCAGTCGATGTCGATGCCGTCGAGGCCATATTTTTTTATAAAAACGACTGCAGAATCGATAAACACCTGTCTGGTTTTGGCCGTTGCCACCATGGGACTGAACTTGTCCGACATGTTCCCACCACCCACAGAAAGAATTGTGCGAAGTTTGGGATAGGATTGTTTGAGAAGCTGAAACTGGGCGAAATTTCCCCGATAACCGAGACCAGGGGGTTCGTTTCCGAATTTTTTGTCGACGTCACCATTTTTGTCGTAAAAAGTCACGGAGAAGTCATCGCCGATTTTGGTGAACGCGTAATACACATGGGTCAGCTTGGCGGCAGGAAGATCTGCGACCTGGTAATTTCTTTTATAGATATTGTTGCTGGCATAGTACCCGCCCACCCGAAGCAAAGGTGCCGCATTCACTACGGGAACCTGAGTCGAATCGGAAGAGGGAGGGGCTTTGGATGTTGTTGCGCATCCAGACAAGACAAGGACCAGGGCTATTGCCCAAAGCACGGCTTTCGGACGAATCATTCTTACCTCCCACATTTGCTCCTTAAGTTTCTCTATGACAGCCAGGTTGTCAAGAAGGGATCAGAGCTTCCAGACAAACCCGGCTTGAATTCCCACTTCGAGAGTGGCCCAGGTAAGGAACTCCTCTGTGAGTGAGCCTTCCAACGCCCAAGCTTTACTCAAGGGAAACTGAACACCTAAACTCAGCAAACCCGAACCCTGAGAAAGGTAGCCAGCATTCATCTGGGAAGGAGCGGTCCAGTTCCCCTGTATCAATGCTCGCGGACCTGAAAAAGCTTCAAAAATGAGGTAGCCGCCGCCTTGAAAAAGAAAATCTCCGGCTATCACGAAACCACTAGACAGCCCTCCCCTTACGATAACGCCATATTCAGGCCAAGGCCACCGGTCACCCCAGGCCAAAGAGGAACCAGTGGTCCAGCGGTCGACCCAGCCCCAACCAGGACGGGACGGCAGGGGAAGCTTGATCCAAGAGGTCCAGGCCCAAGGCCCAGAGTGCCGACGGATGCCCAAACTAGTCTGCGTCAACCCTGCCCCAGGACTCTGGTCGTCAAAATTTCCCTCCAGATAGTTTCGATAGGAGTTTCTCGCTGATTGCTCACGACCCTGGTTGGGTACAGAAAGGAGGGTATGAAAAGCATCAAGAAATGGGTCGGTTATTCCTCCACCAATGACCCAACCCTGGACTTGCGCCCGTAGTTCCCATCCAGAAGAGGGTGCCCAGGCATAAGAAACGACGCCGATCAGACCTTCCAGATCAATCAACTGTGAAAGTTCGCCATTGAAACCGTACTGTCGAAAAGTATTGAACCAAAGTACCGAGCTGCGGACTCGAGAATGACCGGCGTCCAATCCACCGGCTTCTTCCTGCAAAACCGGTGCAATACCAATAGTCCATGGAAATGTCTGTGGTTGATCCAGTAACCCGAGCGAGGAGGCAGGAAGGTTGTTCGAGCTGAAGAACAAGAGGAACAGGAGGGCCATGAATCTCATTGAATACCCCCAACCTGCTCCCAGAACTTCCAAGCCGTTTCCTCGTCGATATCATCGATAGCCCGAGCCAGAAGCCGGCGCATCTGTGTCACTTCTTCTTCCAACTGCTTTTTCAGAGACACGGGGGGAAGAAGTGGCAGCAGCTCTCCCTGGCCACAACCGGGACACCCTTCAACAGGCGGCAGAAAAGACCAGACTTCTTTCACCGGACCAGTGCCGGTATCGGTAACCTGTCTGGTCAGGGGTGACAGAGCGCAGACCAGCGGTTTGAAATCGGGATGCAGGGAACACAGACCATGGTAAAGGTCTGTTTCGGTGATTTCATTCATTAAGAAGGGGCATTGGACCAGTGGTCTAGTTCGAAAACGGATCCGAGGAAGCCACACTGTCCGACCTAAAGCAAGTGATTCCCGAAAGAGGACGACCAGCCCTTGACTCCTGAGATCTTGAACCGAATTCAGTCCCAGCCGAAGAATCAGCCGGCGCAGGTCGTCTCCGGTTAGGCGAATCACCTGTGACCCTGTGCAGCAGTCACCACACAGGGTACAGGCGAAACGACAAGACAATTACTTCTTTTGCCCCTGGGAGGCGACACCAGCGATCTTGGCCTGGATCTTCACCTGATCGCCAACGTAGTAATCCCGGATGTACTTGAGATTCTTATCAAGTTCGATTACCAGCGGGATTGCCGTGGGGATATTCAGTTCCGCAATATCGGCATCACTGACACCCTTGAGGTGTTTCACCAGTGCTCGCAGGGAATTGCCATGCGCACCAATGATGATTTTCTTTCCGGTCAGAATCTGCGGAACAATCTCAACAAACCAGTACGGAAGAACGCGGGCGACACAATCTTTGAGGCATTCTGTGACCGGCAGCTCCTCTGGAGCCACATCGGCGTATCGGGGGTCCTTCGAAGGAAGCATGGGGCTGTCCGCAGGAAGGGGCGGCGGCGGAACATCGTAGCTGCGGCGCCACTGTTTGAATTGCACCTCACCGTACTTTGCCAAGGTGTCGGCCTTGTCGAGACCCTGAAGCGCGCCATAATGACGCTCATTGAGCCGCCAGGTTTTCTTGACGGGTATCCACAGCAGGTCCATCTTGTCGAGAACCATATTGAGAGTCTTGTTGGCCCGACGAAGCACCGAAGTATAGGCAAGGTCGAACACAAAGCCTTCCTTCTTCAAGACCTCTCCGGCTTCTATGGCCTCCTGCACACCTGAGGCAGCCAGGTCAACGTCCACCCAACCGGTGAACTGATTCTTGAGGTTCCACTCACTCTCGCCGTGACGGATCAGAACGATTTTATACATGCGCGTTCTCCTTCGATATTTCTCTATCATTTTATTGGGATTAGGTCAGAGATTCAACCTCTGCTGGAGTTCAGAAACTCAGCAACCTGCCGGTCAGAATCAGAAAGATCCAGATTCAGCAACTCCGCAGGAAAAACCCATCGAAGCTCCTGATGCTCTGATAATCGGAATTCACGGCTGGTCAGGGTCGTCTCCCAAGCTTCCAGACGGTACTCCTTTGGTCCGTTCGCAAAGGAACCCACATAAAGGCAGCTTGATACACTGACGATGACGGCAAGCTCCTCGACAAATTCTCTCACCAAAGCCTGCTCAGCGGTCTCCCCAGGCTCCCGTTTTCCACCCGGAAACTCCCACTTGCCGCCCTGAGTCCCCCCACTTTTTCGCCTGGCAACCAGATAACGACCGTTCTCGTGAACGACTCCGCAAAGGCTGAGGCGGGGCATCAAAGAAAAACAACCGTCGGAGAAAAGAAATGAAGGAGACCAAACGTCAGACACAAAACCCCGACAATGATTTTGTTGCTGACGAGGAAGTCCTCGATCTTTGTGGGTGCCTTCCCCTCTTCTTCTTTATGTAGGTACTCCATCACCAAGATGGTTCCTCCCAGGAGGGCCGCTATAGAAGGGAAGAGATCGCCGAGAAAGATCTGGTCGCCGGGCAAGACAAAAATAAGACCAAGAAAACCTGTCAAAAAGGTGAGAATTCCCAGAATGCCCCGGACGATGCGGCCTTCAAAGGGAAGAAACCAGGAATCCCACGTGCCCAACGAACGTTTGAGCCCGCTACGGGCAAGAATGAGGCCTGCTGTCACATTCAGTAAGACCAAGAGGAAAAAAATCTGAACCATGGAACCTCCGGTATCTGTGACTATAGCGGCCCGGGTTCGAGCATGCAAGCAGAAGCAACTTTTGCAACGGCCTCAGGCAGTTGATCAGCTGTGAACCATCCGGCGGTGTCGGCCAGCTGCTTCCCGGCAGTCCCATGCAGGACAACCGCTGCCTGGGCGGCTTCAAAAGCACCCATGCCATGTGCCAGCATTGCCCCGACAATTCCGGCGAGGCAATCACCGCTGCCACCAGTCCCGAGCGCCGGGTTGGAACCATCCCAAACGGCTCTTCGTCCATCCGGAGCCAAGATCCAAGTTACAGAACCTTTCAAGACGATGGTGACACCGCTTTTCCGTGCCAACTCAGAAGCAGCGCCGACACTGCCTTTTTCACCTGCTCCCAAGCGAAGAAATTCTCCCGGGTGGGGTGTCATTACAACGGGTGCTTTTCGGGGAACCGGCTTGAGTGCCACCCAAGCTACCAGAGCATCAGCATCCAAAACCATGGGCAGATCGGTCATCCAGAATTCTTTCAGCAAGGCAGGCCGGTCACCGGTCCGGCCCCAGCCTGGCCCGACGACCAGTGAATCATAGCGCGAAACCAAAGCGCTCAAGCCGGCCGCGGATCGCGTCTGAAATGCGGGGACCTGCGGTGCCACCAAGGATATCAAATCAGAATCGAGTCCCAAGCTGACAAGACCAGCACCGGCAGCCGCAGCGGCGCGGGCCGCCAGCACCAAGGCACCCGACATTCCAGGGGCAGCTCCTACCAAGGCGACATGCCCGCGGGTTCCCTTGTAGGCGGATAGCGGGATTCGGGGCAAGAACGCAGCGAGGTCCGCTGTTTCCATCAGAGAGGCTGAAGGCTCGGCTTCCCGGGGAAACGCTAATGAAATAGCTTCAGCATGACCTACATGGTCCCTTGCACCGGGAAAGAAACAAAAATCTTTCAACCAACCCATGGAAATGGTCCATCGTGCCTGCAGTACGACATCACCCGTTTCATAGCCTTCCCAGAGACCGCTGGGCACATCAATGGCAAAACAGGAGATATCCAGCCGCTGCCGTTCTGATTCCAGGGCTGCCAAAATCTGTTTCAGATCGGAGCGAGGAGGTTCTTGAAGGCCCGTTCCCTGGATTCCATCCACCCAGAGGGTTGCACACCGAAGCTTTTCCCAGGCGGTGGTTTCGGGCCAAGTGTGACAGGGAATTCCCAATGATAGAATCACATCCGCCTGCCACCGCGAGTACTTCGGAGAACCGATCATAACCACCGAGATCTCAGATCTGCCGCGAAGAAAGGCCTGCCTTGCCATGACTAATGCGTCGCCGCCGTTGTGACCGGGTCCCACTAAATAGACAACAGGACCGGTGAGGGTAGTATCTTTGGCCAGAAGGTGCTCCAACCGGTCCTGAAGGCGAGTCCCCGCCTCCTCCATCAGCACCCCATCAGGATAGCCAAACTCGAGCTGGGCTACCCGATCAGCAACCTGTGCCGCTGCGCTAGAAACCAGTTTGCGCATAGGTTCCCAGGAGCTTGTCACTACGCCACCAGGCGATTTGTGCCCGGTTTCCGTCACTCAAAAAACCAACAAGAACTCCTGTTCTCGTGACCGTGAATTGAGAGAATAGGATATCGGCACGATCAAGATCGATGTTGCGCTCCAAAATGGTGGAACCATCGGCACGACACACCAGAAACCGATGCCGGCCAGCCTCAGGAGAACTGAGGAAAAACCCGGCACCACCTTCGCTAACGCCAAGGAACTCAAAAGGTCGGTCTCCCCAAGGCACCACCGTTTCTTCCTGTGTTTTCTGGCGCTTGAGGACAGGAAGGACGTAAGACTTCTGGTAACTCTTTTTGGCTAAGTCGTAAGTCCAAATCCGGCTTTGTGCCTGTTGAATCCCCGAAGCCGTCCGGGTTGTGGCATCCATCGTCTGTTGAAAATAGTCGACTTTCATATACAGACGACGCTGATGCCAGTCGGCAAAAATCGTTTCCATTTGAGGAAGCAGACCTTTATCGGCCCAACCATCCGGCAGAGGCAGAGATTGAAGGGGGAGAAGAATCGTGTCGACGGGGTTGCCCTGGGGATCGTACCACCAAACAGCCCAGCCTTTACCAGTTCGGCAGATAACCACCAAATCTCCTGAAGCTGTCACTGTCAGACGCTCCACTTGAGGAAACGGGTTTCCGCCGATGCCTTCTTGACCCAGAAAGTCCAGGAACCGGCCATCACGATCAAACCGGAGCACCCGGCTTTCAAGGACCACTTCCAAAGCAGGGTCGACAATTCTTCGTTCTGTGGGAATACGATCTTCAACAAAAAGCTGATTTTGGTCCGTCAGAGCCATTTCTCCCAGTTCATGAAAGGGATAAGCAAAAGCTCGGCGGTTTTTGACTTGCCCGGGATTGGCTTGATTGGTGGCAGACCCCACAAGCGCCGGAACAGGGTTTGCCTCAGGGTTATAGAAAAGAGTCAGCAGATCGCCATAACTCGAGAACTCCATAATCTTCCGGGCATTGCCATCGGAAATCATTACCAAGCCGTTGAAGAAGAGGAACCTGTTTCGCTCCGGAGAGCTCAGATCGGCCCTTTCGAACAAATCGATCTGGTCCTCCAACGTCCCCAGTTCCAGGGAAAACAGCGATTCTTTTGGCATCAACTGGGGGGTTTCCGGTGCGCAGGAAATCATGAGGAAAAACACCGGAATTATGGGAACAAAGGCGAGACGGGACTTCATGATTTCAGGATAACAGGGGGTGGCCCCTTGGCCAACCCCTCCGAGTTTCGCCGCCTTGACCGCAGGGGGGTCTTCCTTTACATTGGTCCCATGAACCTCCTGAACGTCCTTTTCGGATCCAAGCTCGAACGGGACCTGAAACAATTGCTTCCCGTACTCCATCAAATCAATGCCAAGGAAGCCTGGGCTGTCAGTCTGAAAGCTGAACAGTTTCCTTTGATCACCCAGTCTTTCCGAGACAGATTCCAGAAAGGGGAATCCCTCGATCTCTTGTTGCCGGAGGCGTACGCCCTCGCCCGGGAAGCTGCCCGAAGGACCCTGGGAGAACGCCCCTATGACGTTCAGCTTCTCGGCGGTATTGTCCTGCATCAGGGCAAAATCATGGAAATGAAAACAGGAGAAGGCAAAACCCTTTCCTCGGTTGCTGCGGCCTATCTTAATTCGATACCCGGCCTGGGCGTGCACATGGTGACGGTTAACGATTACTTGGCTGAACGCGATGCCAATTGGATGAAACCAGTCTATGATTACTTAGGAGTCAGTGTCGGCTGGATTCTTTCCGCCATGGACCCGGAAACCCGCCAGCCCCAGTATCAAGCGGATATCACCTATGCCACAAACAATGAGCTCGGGTTCGACTATCTGCGTGACAATATGCGCTGGGATCTTTCAAAAAAAGTTCAGCGGGTTCCCAATTACGCCATCATTGACGAAATCGACTCGATTCTCATCGATGAAAGCCGGACGCCGCTGATCATCTCCGGCGCTGTGGAAGACGATACGGCTAAAAATTTCCAGGCTGTCGATCCTTTGATCGGATTTTTAGATGAGTGCAACAAAGATCCAAAGACAGGGACGTATCCCGAAGAGCCCGAAGACCTCAAGGGTGACTACAAACTCGATGAGAAAGCAAAACGGATCATGTTCACCGATGAAGGTATGAACAAGATCGAGGGGTTGCTTCATCAGAGGAAGATGATTTCGGGCAGTCTTTTTGCCAGCGAGAATTTTGAGTTTATTCATTATTTCACCCAGGTTCTGCGGGCCCACAAACTCTTCCATCGAGAGGTGGATTATGTGGTTCAGGAAAGCAAGGTTGAAATCGTCGATGAATTCACGGGACGTATCCTTCACGGACGCCGGTATTCGGAGGGCTTGCATCAGGCCATTGAAGCAAAAGAAAAAATCCGGGTTGCAGACCACAACAAGACTGTGGCGACCATTACGTTCCAGAACTACTTCCGTCTTTACAAAAAGCTGTCAGGTATGACGGGAACAGCCGACACCGAGGCTAAAGAATTTGCCAAAATCTATGGGCTGGATGTTGTCGTTATTCCCACCAACCGCCCTGTCGATCGAACTGACCAAGATGACACCATTTACTACAACGAAGAGTTCAAGTTTGCGGCAATCTGCGATGAAATCGTCAAGGCTCAAAAGAAGGGCCAACCCGTCCTGGTCGGTACAGTAAGTATCGACAAGAGTGAGAAACTCTCGGCGTTTCTCATGCGAAAAGGTGTCCGCCACGAGGTCCTCAATGCAAAAAACCATGCCCGGGAAGCTCTGATCATCGCCGAAGCCGGAGCCGAGGGATCGGTGACCATCGCCACCAACATGGCCGGTCGCGGAACCGACATCAAGCTTGGCGGGAATCCGGAGTTCCGTGCCCGCCGAAAGGCTGGATCCGATGTGGAACCAGAGGTCTATCAGCAGATTCTGGCCAAAGAGATTGATTCCACGAGAAAAGATTATGAAAAGGTAAAATCTCTGGGGGGTCTGTTGGTCATTGGTACGGAGCGGCACGAAAGCCGGCGTATCGACAATCAGCTTCGGGGACGTTCCGGTCGTCAAGGTGACCCGGGCCGTTCGATCTTCTTCGTCAGTCTCGATGACACTCTGATGCGGTTGTTTGCCAACGACAATGTCCGCAATATGATGGGCAAACTCGGCATGGCCGGTGGTGAGCCGCTGAACCATCCTTGGTTGACGAAAAGTCTTGAGAACGCCCAGAAAAAGGTAGAAGACCGCAACTTCGAGATTCGCAAGCACCTTTTGGACTACGACGACGTCTTGTCGGCCCAGCGGGCTTTCATCTACGAACAGCGGGATGCGATTCTGGTCGACGACAACCTCAAACAGCGCGTCCTTCATGCAGGCAGTGAACTGTTGGAGGACCTGTTTGAACCTTGGCAGAAGGCTGATGTGATGGCTGAACACCTCAATGAAGCCCTGGAATACCTCAAGGACAGCTTTTTTTACGTGCCTTCGGACGATCGGGTCCCCGAGCTGGCAGCTTTGTCTCCCAAAGCTTTCAAGACGGTCGTCCTTTCGTATCTCGAAGCGGACCTTGCCGATAAAGAAAACCAAGTAGGTCATGATCCCTTGAATTTCTTCATCCGTGCCGAATATTTGCGCCGCATCGATACACTCTGGCAGGAACATTTGGAAACCATGGAGGAATTGCGAGACGCTGTATCCCTGCGGGCCTATGCACAGAAGAATCCCCTACTCGAATATAAAGTTGAAGGCTTTGAGCAATTCGACAAATTGATTGGGGAAATCAAAACGGGGATTGCCAAGAAGATGTTTAAAATTCGGATCCAGCAGGCACCAACAGCTCCTGTGGTCCGAGACAGGGTTCCGGCGCAAATCAAACAGACCCATGTCTCAATGGGCAGTTATGGAGCGATGGCCCAGCAAGGGGAACGCAAGGAAGCCCAGGGAGACCATGTGACCGTGCAGCGAGCTCAACCCAAGGTTGGTCGAAATGATCTCTGTCCATGCGGCTCTGGGAAAAAATACAAGCTGTGCCACGGTCGCTGACTTTACTTCTCGCCATTGGGATTCTCCTCAGTGCCCAACTAACAGCTCAGGATTGGCCTTTAGCAGGGAAAAACATCGAACCACAATGGACCATCTCCGTGCCTGCGGGCCCGGTGACCGCAGGGCAGAGCTTTGAGGTCACCGTCGAGGTGCTCCTCCCCTCGGGGTATTACCAGGATGTTGAGTCACCGTTTCTACTTTTCGAGCCCGCAGCTCCGATTCAGGTTCTCGAACGCTCCTCGTCACAACCCCAGCTGCGAAGCGGCAAGCCCAGCTTTACGGATCGGTTTGTTCTCCGACGCCTTGTGGAATTACCAATTGGGACACCTTCTGGGTTGTTCCCACTTACCTGGCAGGCCGGTTGGCAGATTTGCCAGGTCGATGGTATCTGTCTTTTACCGGCTCAACGAGTCATTGAAACTGAGATCAGGGTAGTTTCCTCTCCAGCAACGGTGAATTCTTCCATACGCTTGGATTTCTGGATCGCTTTGGCGGGTGCTTTTCTAGGCGGGATGCTGCTCAACTTGATGCCCTGTGTCTTTCCTGTGTTGACACTGAAAGCCTTGGGCTTAGCGTCTGCGGCAAAGCTGACCCTTCTTCAACGGAGAAAAGACTCACTGTTTTTCGCAGCGGGCGGGTTTGGAACACTCTTGAGCTTGGGCATTGTTACTTCCTTGGTCGCCTGGGCTGGGGTCCGCCTTGACTGGGGATTCACGTTTCAGCAACCGCTGTTTGTTTGGGTGTTAGCACTTGCCTTCTGGTTGTTTGCACTCCAACTTTGGGGCCTTTGGTCCTGGAACTCGTCACCTTTTTCACTCACGGCCAGTTCACAATTTGGTTGGGGCCGCTCGTTTTCCGGAGGTGCTTTTCTTGTTCTGGCGGCAGCACCTTGCACGGCGCCTCTTCTTGGCCCGGCGATCGGCTTTGCTTTTACGCAGCCGCCGGTTCTCATTCCGCTTTTTTTCGCATCGGCGGGCCTGGGGCTCGTCGCTCCATTGGTGGCACTTTCCTGGTTTCCTTCCATCGCGAGCATTCTGCCCAAACCGGGGCCGTGGATGATCCTGGTGGAACGGATCGCAGGATATTTCTTAGCAGCAACCGTCCTGTACTTACTTTGGGTGCTGACACGCCAGACTGAAGCCGATCGAGTCTGGCTTGCCTTGAGTCTTTTGGGACTTACGGCAGCAGCCCTGGGGCTGGCGGGCCGAAGACCTTCCACAAAAACTGCAAAGGCTCTCACTTTGGTTATGCTACTGGGGGTAGCGGGAGGAACCATTCCTCTTCTGGCACCTGTCGCAGAAACTGCCATCAACCAAGACACCGCCGATTCTGGCTGGTCTGATTTTTCAGAAAAGGCCCTCAAAGAGGCCCTTGATTCCGGCAGGCCCGTCTTCGTCGATGCAACGGCAGCTTGGTGCGCAACCTGTCAGATCAACGAACTGGCGGTGCTCAGCCGGCCTGATGTGAGAGAAATGTTCCAACAGCAGAAAATCGTTTTGCTGAGGGCGGACTACACCAAACCGGACCCCATGATACAGCGGTGGCTGACCTCAGTCGGTCGTGCGGGGCTGCCGGTTTATGCCCTGTATCAAACGGGAAAGCCGGTATATCTGTTCCCTGAGTTGCTGACCGATGATAATTTCACATCAATGATTCCTCAATTGGTTCGGTAACCTTGATCTTCCTGCCACTGAAAAACTTGTTCGGACCGTATCTTGCTCTTCCTCGAGGAGTCTGGGCCCTTTTTGGCGCCATCTTCGTCAACAGGATGGGAAATTTCGTTTATCCCTTTCTCACTCTTTACCTTACTCAGAAATCTGGGTACTCCGCCGCCCAAGCTGGTTTTTTTATCATGTTGATGCCACTTGCTGTCATCCCGGCCCTGCTGGGAGGTGGTTGGATGGCAGATTATTGGGGACGCCGGAGAGTGCTGCTGGTAGCGCAGACTCTTGCGGGATCGGTGTACATTCTGGCAGGCTTTCAACCTGAAAGCCCGCTTGTTCCTTTCTTCATGATACTGTCTATGTTTCTGGCTAATGTCGCTCAAGTGGGGCATAATGCCATGCTCAATGATCTCACCACCCCTTCAAACCGAAAGACCGCATTTTCTCTCAACTACCTGGGGATCAATTTAGGATTTTCTGTCGGTCCCTTGCTGGCAGGATTTTTATTCGACTCAAACCTGGGACTATTCTTCCTTCTGGACGGTCTTTCCACCTGGGTTTCAGTAGCTCTTGTCTTTTTTTTGACAAAGGAAACTCTCCCGGTATCTCAAAACAAAGAAGAAGCACGAGCCCCGGGTGAGGCCCGAGCCGATGGTTCTCTGCTGAAAGCGTTATTCCAGAGGCCTTACTTTTTAGGATTTCTGGCAATCGGATTTCTCTCCAATGCCGTTTACAGTCAGCATACCTTCAGTCTTCCCCTGCAGCTCATGCAAGATTTTTCTACCGAAGGGCCGGGGATTTTTGGACTCTTGATGGCCGTCAATGGTTTGACGGTAGTCTTAGGTACCACCATTCTTACCCGTTTGACCACCCGATTTTCCAGCTTGCTTGTGGTAGCCTTTTCCTCTGTCCTTTACGCCGTCGGGTTCGGCATGATTGGGTCGCTGTCGGCCTTCCCTGGACCGATCCTGCTCTGGTTTGTGGTTTCTACGGCCATTTGGACTCTGGGAGAAATTCTCTCCAGTGTATCGGGTCACGTCTATACAGCGGCCCATACCCCTGCCAACCATAGGGGCAGGTTCAATTCTGTCCGTATGATTTCCTGGAACCTTTCTTCCGCACTCTCTACAGCTTTAGTAGGCCTTTTTATCGGAGCCTGGGGAATATCGACCCTCTGGGCAGTGCTGGCGTTGGTTTCTCTTGTATCGGCTGCCGCCCTCTATGGGATGCATCTCAGGGAGAAAGACCGTTCTTGACCTTGTGTCGGAGGCTCTATAGATTGATCAAACGAGGGTGTTTATGTCCGACAAAAGACAAGAGCCACGCTATGCCTTTGACGATGAAGTCAGCTTGGTTTTGACAGGACAAGCACCAGCTTTGGCCCAGGTGATGGATGTTTCAGCCCATGGTTTGAGACTGCGTTTTCAGCAAAACCTGAATCCACAAACCGTTTTGCGTGTGCGATTCGATTTTCTGAATCCCAGTCAGGCAGAAGCGGTTCTCACAATTCCAGGTGAAGTTATGCACCACTTTCCCGAACCCGGTGGTACTTCTTGGCAGATCGGAATCAGATTGAACTTCGACAGTCCGTCACAGGAACAATCCTTCCAACAAGCTCTTCAGACTCTTATGGAGTCACTTTAAGCTCCTTTCAAAGCCGCTGGACGGTGTAACACCTTTTCGCTAAAATGGCCACCTGCGGAGGGTTATTCCATGAGCATCAAAGGTTTACGAAACATCGGCATCATGGCCCATATTGACGCCGGCAAAACAACCACCTCAGAAAGAATTCTGTTCTATACCGGAAAAACCCATCGGCTGGGAGAGGTCGATACGGGGAATGCCACCATGGACTGGATGGAACAGGAACAGGACAGAGGGATCACCATCACCTCTGCTGCCACAACCTGCCTCTGGCACGATTGGCAAATCAATCTGATCGACACCCCGGGCCATGTTGACTTTACTGCGGAAGTGGAACGGTCCCTTCGCGTTCTCGACGGCGCAGTCGGTGTTTTTTCGGCTGTCGATGGTGTTCAACCGCAATCCGAGACAGTTTGGCATCAAGCCGACCGTTACAAGGTTCCCAGGATCGCCTACATCAACAAAATGGACCGCGTCGGGGCTGATTTTGCTATGTGTCTGTCAGAGATTCGAGAAAAGCTGGGAGCCAACCCCTTGGCCGTCCAGCTCCCCATGGGCGCTGAAAATGACTTCGTCGGTGTGGTTGATCTGCTGACCCTTCAAGAACTGCGCTGGGGTGGATCCGATGGAACGGAGATTCAGGCCTCACCTCTTTCCAGTGTCTGGCTGGAAAAAGCTGAAACAGCACGCGATACCCTCGTAGACGGTCTTTCCGCCTTCAGTGACGAAATGACAGAGCTCTATCTTGAGGGGGCTCAGATTCCCCTGGAACTGATTAAACAGGTATTGCGCAAAGCGGTTCTGGAACGAAAAGTCGTACCGGTTTTCGCGGGTGCCTCCCTACGCAATATCGGCGTTCAGCCGCTTCTTGACGGAGTTGTGGACTATCTTCCCTCGCCCGATGAACTGCCCCCCTTCCATGGATTTCATCTGAAGAAAGAGGAAGACGTCGAGATTAAACCCGATGCTTCCGGAAACCTGCTGGCTCTGGTTTTCAAAATTCAAAACGATCCTCAAGCAGGCCTCTACAGCTATGTCCGTGTGTATTCTGGCACTTTGAAATCCGGCAGTCAGCTCCTGAATATCGGTAAAAAGAAACGGGAAAGGGTAAACCGGTTGCTTCGGATGCACGCCAACCGTGCCGAGGCGGTGGATACCCTGGTTGCCGGTGATATTGGAGTCATCGTGGGTCTGAAAGAAAGCCAGACCGGCGATACGCTGGGTCTCGACAACTACCCTGTGCTACTGGAGAAAATGCAGTTTCCCCAACCGGTCATCAGCGTTGCCATCGAGCCGCAGAGCACCGAAGAGGCCGGTAAACTGACCAGCGTGCTGGGAACTCTGATGCTCGAAGACCCCACCTTTCTGGTCAAAGAGGACAAGGAGACCGGCCAAACACTGATATCGGGAATGGGTGAGCTTCACCTGGACGTGCTGGTTACCCGGATCACCAAAGAATTCAAGGTGAAAGCTCGTGTCGGCAACCCGCAGGTCAGCTATCGGGAGACAGTGACAGTTCCTGTGACCCATACGGAAATCTTTGACAGGACCCTAGCCGGTAAAGAAAACCACGCTGTCATTACACTGGAAGTCAAACCCGGCAGCCGTGGCACGGGCAATGTGTTCCACACGAAAGTTCCCAAGGGGCAGCTGCCAGAAGTTTTCCAGGATGCTGTGGAACGAGGCGTCAGGGGGGCTTTCACAAGCGGAGTGTTGTTGGGATACCCCCTGATCGACGTGGACGTCTCCCTGATTGGTGCAAAATATGATGAGCTTACAGCCAGCGAATTCGCCTTTGAGGCCGCCGGTTCACTGGGTTTTGACAACGCCGCGCGGCTTGGAAGCCCGGTTCAGCTGGAACCCATTATGAAGGTGACAATTCTCTCTCCCCGGGATTTTGTTGGGGAGGTTGTAGGCTACCTGAGTCAGAAGGGGGGAATCGTGCATTCCATGGACAGCCAAGCTACCCGCGAAATCATTCATAGTGAAGTTCCCATGGTGAAAATGTTCGGGTTTACGACAGGACTTCGGTCGATGACCCAGGGACGAGGAACTTTCAGTATGGAATTCAGCCATTTTGCTCCCAAAGGATGAACCGTGACCCAACAAGGTTTCGTCGAAAAACTCGTCTCTGGCGGTGACGGATTGGTTCGGGACGACGGCCTTGTTGTGTTTGTACCGGGAGTGTTGCCCGGCGAAAAGATTCTGTATCGGCCAGGACCCATCAGAAAAGGGTTCTCCCGAGGCACCCTTCTTGAAGTGCTGGTATCGTCTGAGGACAGAAGAGAACCTCCTTGTCCTCTTTATGGGGAATGCGGCGGCTGCGATTTTATGCACCTGTCCGACCTTGCCCAACAGAAAGCAAAGACCAGACTCGTCCAGGAAGCCTTCCGCCGTCTGGGAAAGAAAGAGATTGCGCTCCCGGAGTTGGTCGCCGGTCCCCCCTGGGGCTATCGGGCGCGGATACAGCTTCACAAAGATCACCCTGGGGCAAGCGCCGGTTTTAAGGCACGGGGCTCCGATCGGACCATTCCCGTAACTTATTGTGCTGTGGCTGCGCCTGGTTTTTCCCCCTTGCTCGCGGGAGGCGGAGCCGGTCTGCCTGTCGGCAGAACCAATGTCTTTGCGGTAGGGAACGAGGTGTGGATCGAAGGCAAAGATCCGTTTGTGACCCTGACTCTGGCGGGAAAGCCTTTGGTATCGGCGCTGGACGGGTTCTTCCAAAGCAACCTGATACTGCTTCCCCTGCTGATACAAGAAGTACTGGAAAGCTTACCAAGAAGCGGTACGAAAGTGCTGGATCTCTATGGCGGCTCCGGGCTTTTCGGGGCTTTTCTGGCCGATCGGTTCGAGACCGTCGTGGAAGTTGAGCAGAACCCCGCTGCCCTCGCCTTGGCAAGGAAAAATGTTGTCGGACCTTTCCATGAATTTTATCCAACATCGCTAGAAGCTTGGGTTGGGCATCAAAACCAAAGAGTAACGCAGAAACTGGATGCTATCGTTGTTGACCCACCAAGAACGGGGCTTTCTTCCGAGGTAACGAACTATCTTGGCAGAGGGTCGGTGCCAAGACTCACCTATGTATCCTGCAACCCGGATACCCTGGCAAGGGATACCCGGACTCTTGAAACACTGGGTTGGTCCATGACGGGTTTGAAACTTTTCGATTTCTACCCTCAAACAACCCATATCGAAGCGGTGGCTCGGTTTGTCAGATTGTAGAGCAGTCGCAGGTATCCTTGCATTGTTGCTTCTCGTGCCCGCACTGCCCGGTCATGGTGCCGACAGCTTTCCTGAAGAGCCGAGGGAGTCGGGTGTTATTCTCCTTCCAGGAAGACTTCCCTGGGGCCCGAGCGCCCTACCGACAGGAGAAATTCTTGCACCTTGCGAAGACCAGACGATTACAGTCCTCAATGAAATGGCCTTGGTTCTTGACCAATGGCAGGCCAGCGCCCGATTTTCCGCATTGGTCACTGTCGGTCCCCGCAGCTCCTTTCAGCTGCTGGCAGTCCCCCTCGTAACGGGTCGAGTCGAAGTGCTCGTCTGGGACCCCCGCAGCCGTGTCTTGGCCCCGGCTTTCACGGTCAGCCATGCAGCTGAGGCTAGCGCTTCCGCATGGGATGCCTCTGGTACACTTTCCATAGGATGGCAGGATGGCCACGTTGAGTCCTGGTCCTCCAAAGGAATGCAGCTCTGGACAACAGACCTACACCTTTCCATCCGTTGGCTGCTCGTTGATGAGAGCCTGGGGCTTTATGTCTTTGCCCCAGGTGAAGTTCGACTGTTGGACAACCGAGGGAGGGAAATCCGCCGGTGGCCTTTGGAAGGAACCCCCAAAGGAATTCTCCAGACAATGCGTGGAGACCTCTTTTGCTGGACAGAGGGGGGTCTCTGGCGCAAAGGCTACGATGATTCGGGCTTCTCTTTGATCGATCGTTCCGTATCCCTTTTGGGGGTGGTGTCCGACCGTCAGGACCGCTTGATTCTCACCGAACCCAATCAACTCCGGCGCATCGGTAACGATGGGGCGCGGCTTTCCGTCATACCGCTCCCCCGAAAAGCGCAGATCGCCGCCGTCTTGGATGACCGGGGCCGTATCCTCGTCGGTACGGTCGGCGGCATGGAAGCGTGGGCCTATGATGGGCGTCTGCTCGGGACTTTGGATACGAACCCTGCAGCCTCTTCGCCTCTTCTTACCGACAGGGGTCTCGGAGCTTGGAGCTCTAGCGATTGGAAGGTCCATGTCTGGAGCGGTTTCCAGTGGCAAGCCTACAGTTGGCCTCAAACCGGAGGCAACTCTGGCAGGAGCTTTTCGGCTAAAAGACCGGCCAGTATCGCAGCGCGGTCGGTCAACTGGACTGGGGATGCCGATTTCACCTACTTCTCCCAGCTTGTGGCCAGCGGTGAAGAATCGAAACAGCGTTTAGTCCTGGAGCGGTTTGAGGCTCAAGCTGCCGCAGGAACCCTTCTTGAGACCTGGCCCTTTGCCAATCTGGTTCTTTTGAAAATCGGCCGGTCAGGGCTGACTGACTTGCAAATGAACCGAGGGAGAGTGGCCAATAGCTGGCCCTCTCTCCGTCTCCGTGCGTACGCTCTTCTGGCCCGCACGGCCACTCCTGAGGATAGAGAGGAACTGCTCACCCTTCTCCATCGGGAATTTGATCCTGCTGTTGCGGCTCAAGGAGCCTTGGCACTGGCACGGTCAGGGTGGGATGGCGACGGACAACTCATGCGGCTGCTCTACGAACTGCAAGCCAGGATGTCCGACCAAGTCGTCGTTGCCGATGCGGCGATCGATGCGGCACGCACTCTTTGGTTGATCAACGGCCGAAGTGCGGACCCATCGCTGATCCCGCTTGTAACAGCCGTATTTCAGGGTGCATTTCCTCGGACCGTCAAACAAAAAGCCCAGAAGTTCTTCCAAGACCTGATGGAAGCACCCTGAGGCTGGCCTTACCGCAGGATTTTCGGTAAGATGAACTCAACAAACATGTCGAGACCTGTAACCTTGCTCCGTGCCCTGGTAGCCAATGACTCAGCCTTTGTTTTGGCTACACGCAGGTATGTTGGAGAACTGATCCTTTCGTGTTATCAAGACCGCCCCGATGCACTGCCCTATGCCGAACGCTTGGCGACAGCTTCGGCTGAGCTGCTTGAGAATGCTCTCAAATTCAGCCCGCCTGGCTCCGATCTGGTCGTGAGGTTGAGCCGTACGTCCAGTGACCTTCAACTCCAAGTTGGAAATGCCCTTCGCGAAGAGGCTCACTCGGTACTCGAATCTATCCGCAGAGAAATCGGTACGGTCTGGGCTGAAAGAGATGCCCGCGAAGCTTTCCGAAAGAAAGTCATGGCTTCTCTGGCCGACCCCAAGGCAAAGGCCATGCTCGGTTATGCCAAGATCCGCATGGAAACCGGTGGACATTTGAGAGCTCGTCTTGGAGCCGGTGGCAGACTTGATGTGACTCTCACGTTTCCCCTGTTCCCAAGCAGCCAGACCCTTCGTTGACAGGGCCGGGTCTCCATGGTATTTTGGGATATTCCAATCCCGTCTCAAGGATGAGTCATGCCCTCAAACACTGTGAAGTTTACTCCAGAAAAGCCTGTCAAGGAAAAGCGGTCCCATGGTCTGGGCATTACGATATTCTCATCCATCATTCTGGTTGTGATTGTGGTCACTTTTGTCGGTGCACCCGTTGTCTCACGAGCTAGTGAGCAGCCAGGAGTTGTTTTTGGAAGCTACGATGGAGTTCCCATTGAGTTTGTCCAGGGGAATCTCTTTTCCCAGCAGGTAGAACAGCTCAACCGTTTTTATGAGCAGTTCAATACTGGCGGGTCCAATATCGATTTTCAGAGGCAGCTCGTCTGGAGACAAGCCTTTGAACAGACGGCCCTTCAAATAGGGCTCAAGCGTGAGGCGGAACTGGCTGGTATTGTTGTCACGGACGCTCAGATCGATAAACAACTGGTAATGCATGCCGCTTATCAGAAAGATGGAAAGTTCAGCGAAGAGCTTTACCGGATGACGACCTCGGCAGAACGGTTCAAATACCGCCAGGAGACCCGGGTTGAACTCCTGGTCAATCAATATGCTGTAGACCATACGCAGACCCCGCTTCTTTCAACGGCGACGAAAGAATTCATTGCCAGTCTTGCTTATCCGCAACGGAAATTCTCCTTTGTTACCTTCACGGATGCAGATTATCCGCAGGAATTGGTCTCGGACTATGCAGGCAAGAATAAAGAGCTGTTCCGGACAATTGACCTGAGCCGAATTACGGTCAGTTCGTCGGAAGGTGACGCCAACAAGGTACGGGACGAAGCCGTCAAAGGCGAAAAAGCCTTTGCTGACCTTGCCAAAACCTACTCCAAAGATTCTCTGGCTGAGTCCGGTGGAGCTCTTTCTGTCCGGCACTACTACGAATTAAAGTCCGAAATCGCCAAAGCTGAAGATCTCGACAAATTATTCGCACTCGCCAAGGGCGGTATTTCGCCGGTGATCAAGAGCGACAAAGACTGGGTCATTTATCGGGTAAACACTCCCGCTGCAGATGCGGATCTCGCCAGTGTCGATCTATTGGCTGTAGTACGTGCTTATATTGCAAGGAACGACCGCGGCTTGCTTGAGGACAATCTGGAAGCTCAGGCCAAGGCCTTTGGTGTGGCGGCAGGAGCCGATTTTGCGGGTGCCGCCAAGAAGTTGGGCAAACCAGTCGGAGTCTCCGGGTGGGTTTCTCTCAATTTCGGTAATCATGAGCTTTTCACTCCCATCACAGAGGCCAGTCAGGACCCCATTTTCCAAGGTCTAGCTTCAAACGAGGACTTCTTCAAAAAAGCCTTCCGACTTGGCGAGGGACAGATCAGTTCGCCCATTTTGGCATCACCTGCCGTCCTTGTTGTTCGAGTCGATCAAATCAAAACAGCTGCGGCTGCCGATGATGTACCTGTGACTGTTTCGGCCGTGGATTCTTCCGCCTACTCGGACCGCAGCCGGGAGTTGCAACAGCAGATTTTGGCGAGTCCCAAGTTCAAGGATGTCTTTCAGGCCGAATTCGATCGATTGTTCACTCAATGAACAAGACACCCCTCTTGACCTGGAAAGGTCGGAGGGTTAGATCACCTGAAGATTCGCCTGAGAGTTCCATAAGAAAGGTTCCCGATGCTCCGTTGAGGTCTGGGAGCCTTTTTTTTGTTCCCTCACCCTTGGAAGGCTGGGGTTTAGATGTTCTGCTAGAGCGGCTTCCAAGCGATTCTATTGTGGTTCTTTTTGAAAAAGACGATGACCTGAGAGCCCATTGTCGGCCTGCAATGGAAGACCTCCTCGGTGAAAAAACAGAAGATTGTCGACTCTTCTGGTTGGAAGAAGATACGGAAGCCAGTATTCGGTCGCTCATGTCCAGCTTGCCTCTCAACGCTTTACGCCGCTGTGAATTTCTGACCTTGAACGGTGCTTGGCTATTTTATAGAGTTCGTTACAGAGATATTTTCAACAGACTTGAAGATGGTCTGACCCGATGGTGGTCCAATCGGATTACCTGCTTGCACATGGGCCCTCTTTGGATTCGCAACCTGTTTACCAATTTGGCAGCGGCAGGACCAAGCTGGACACCTTGGCCCGACTGGGGCAGCGACCCCATTTTTGTTTGCGGTGCTGGGGTTACGCTGGAAGAAGCGCTTCCTTGGATTCAAAAACATAGGAATCAAATCCGCTTGTTGGCAGCTGACACCGCTCTGCCCATCCTGAGAGATTGGAATCTGGTGCCCGACGGTGTGGTCTGCCTTGAGGCACAACACGCTAACCTACGTGATTTTGCCGGTTGGACTGGGGCACCAGTGCAACTTTTCACCGACTTGACATCATTTCCACCCGGCTCAAGAATCTTTTCCCGTGCACCTTGTTGGTTTATTACAGAGTTTACGGAACTCTCTCTCTGGAGCCGCTGGCCCTGGAGCCAATCGACTATACCGAGAATTCCTCCGCTTGGCAGCGTGGGCGTGGCCGCCGCCTGGATTGCCTGGAAACTCAGCAAGGGTCCAGTAATCTTAGCCGGCTTGGACTTCAGCTTTCCCCATGGAAGAACCCATGCCAGAGGAGCCCCCAGTCTGTCGGCAATGGCCAGTAGAAGCGATCGGCTTCACCCCATGGAACAGACTGGCACCTGGAGGACAGAGGGCATACGCAAGGACACGGCCACGGGATGGCTCACCACTCCGGTTATGCAAGGTTATGCCTGGGTTCTGTCGGATCAGGCGCGCTCCAATGCCCTGCGGACAGCGACCTGGAGCGACCAAGGGCTTGTCATGGATCTACCAGTCTGGAACCGTTGCATTCCCGGGAAAAAACTTCAACCGGCAACGGTTCAGAACCTGGTAACGTATGAGGAAGATCCACGGGAATGGCTGCAAACTGAGAAAACACGTTGGAAACAACTGCTGGAGAGCTTTGAACGGCTAAACCGGGATCCAGGGTCTCAGGAAAAGCTATCTCACCTCAAGTCCGATTTATTGGAGGTCGACTATCTGACCTTTTCCTTTCCTGATCCGGAATTACGACTCGAATCCGACTGGTTGATTCGCGCCCAAAGACAGATCCGGTGGATTCTGGAAAGAGTCGAGACTCTTAGTCGTCGTCACTCGTCTTAAGCACCGACAAAAAGGCGCTTTGGGGAAGCTCAACGCTTCCTACCATCTTCATGCGCTTCTTTCCCTCTTTCTGTTTGTCCAGCAGCTTCCGTTTCCGGCTGATATCACCACCATAGCATTTCGCCAGCACATCCTTGCGGAAAGCTTGGACTGTTTCACGGGCAATGACAGTATTGCCGATAGAGCCTTGAATGGCGATTTTAAACTGCTGTCTTGGAATTTCGTCCTTCAACTTGTCGCAAACACTGCGTGCCCGGTCGTAGGCATTCCCTTTGAAAACAAGCATGCTGAGGGCATCCACTCCCTCACCGTTGATCAGGATATCAAGTTTGACCAAGTCCGTAGCCTGAAAACCCGCCAGGTCATAATCAAAACTTGCGTATCCTTTACTGATCGACTTCATTTTGTCGTAAAAATCAAACAGCACCTCAGCCAAGGGCATTTCGTACCGCATCTCGACACGGGTCTGATCGAGGTACGTCATGTTAGTCTGAACACCACGTTTTTGGGTGCAGAGGGTCATGATATTACCGAGATACTCCGTCGGGGTAATCACGGTTGCATGAATATACGGTTCCTCGGCCATTTCGATGGTTGTAGGGTCTGGAAAACCAGCGGGAGTTTCGATGGTAAACACATCGCCTTTCTTGGGGGTGATTCGATACTGAACCGAAGGACTGGTGAGTATGATGTTGAGATCAAATTCCCGTTCCAGCCGCTCCTGAACAACTTCAAGGTGTAGTAACCCCAGGAATCCACACTTGAAACCAAAACCAAGGGCCGCAGAACTATCTTTTTCGTAAATCAGCGCCGCATCGTTGAGTTTGAGTTTTTCAAGTGCTTTGGCCAGTTCTTCATACTGATTGGAGTCAACAGGATACAGCGACGAAAAGACCACAGGCTTGACGTCTTTGAAGCCCTCCAGTCCCTTCAAACAGGGGTTGGAATCAAGGGTAACAGTATCACCGACCCGGATATCACTGATGTTTTTAATGCCGGCGATGATGTAGCCGACCTCTCCCGGTCCCAAAATTCTCGTCCGCTCAAGGGCGATCCGAAAATAACCCACCTCTTCCACGACATAGGTACCGCCTGTGTTGAACAGCCGTATCGTGTCACCCTCTTTCAGGGTTCCTTCGAAATTTCTGACATGAACAACAACACCTCGAAAGGCGTCGTAATGGCTGTCAAAAATGATCGATTGCAGCGGAGCCGTGTCGGAACCTTTTGGCGAAGGAATATGGGCAACAATCGCTTCCAGCAATTCATCCATTCCCAAGCCGATTTTGGCGGAGACAGGGATGGCAATATCGGAATCCAGCCCCAGGTCGTGATCAATCTGGTGCTTAATCCGTTCGATATCCGCCCCAGGCATATCGATTTTGTTGATCACAGGAATGATTTCCAGATTATGGTCCATGGCCATGTAGAGGTTGGACAAAGTCTGCGCCTGAACACCTTGGGTGGCATCAATCACAAGAAGGGCACCTTCGCAGCTGGCGATGGCACGGCTGACTTCATAACTGAAGTCTGCATGACCGGGAGTATCGACAAGATTGAGGATGTACTGCTGACCGTCGGCGGCCGTATAAGGCAGGCACACTGCCTGACTCTTGATCGTGATTCCCCTCTCCCGCTCAATGTCCATGTTATCGAGAAGCTGGTTCTGGAAGTTGCGGTCATCAATGATTTTAGCCCGCTGAATGAACCGGTCGGCCAGTGTCGATTTGCCGTGATCGATGTGGGCAATGATGCAGAAATTTCTGATTCGGGAGGTGGGATGAGGCATGGGCGGAATGGTACCCGAAATGGTCGGGAAATTCAAGGAAGAAGACTGATCAGAGAAAGAGTCTGCTCGAAAAGGGGACCGCTAACTGAACAACAGATTCTAGATATCCCCCCAGACGCCGCTTGATTTTCCAGCGGGTAATCAAGGCCTTATTTTCCGTGTCGGCAACCCATTCCAGTACCTCAAGGGGATCATTCTCGGCCAAAGAGAGCTCCTCGGCAGCCGTCCCTGGCCAGATTGATTTGACTCGGAAAACTCTGTCCAACCCAGGGGATCGATCTTCAACGACGACTCCATACGCTAGAGGCAGCACCCTCTCGGTCAGATCATCCCTGGCTGCATCGCGAAGGGGGAAATCAGGTCTGGGCTCAAGGGTCGACCAAAGACGCAATGGTCGCCCTTCCCGCTCCAAATCCAAGGGAATCACAGCATCGATGCCAAAGTCCAACAGTCGGATTTGTGCGGCTGACAACTCCTGGGTAGGTACACCAGCAATACCAACCACACGATCTCCAATGCGAACTCCCGCCCAATCCGCAGGACCACGAGGGGTGATATACAGAACCTGCAATCCCTTGTGGTCCTCCTGAACGCCCATCCCCATCCAAGGCAGTACAGCCTTGCCCCCGGAGTAGAGAAGAGGCAAAACACGACGAACCAAGGATGTGGGAATAGCAAAGTTGACGCCTTGAAAGTCTCGGATGCCAGCAAAAACCACGCCAACAACTCGACCGTCGGAATCGACCAGTGGTCCACCACTGTTGCCGGGATTGATGGCCGCGTCAATCTGCATGACTTCACCGACTGCCAGAAGAGGACGGTGCACTGCAGAGACGATTCCCTCCGTCAGAGTGGCCTCAAGTCCCCCTGGAGAGCCCAAGGCCTGAAGCCTCTGACCGGGAATAAGATCTGGTCCCGAACTCAGAGAAAAAACAAATTCTGGTTTGAACTCTACTTTGAGAAGAGCCAGGTCCATATTCCTGTCCCAGCCAATCACCTTTGCTGGCAGCCTTTCCCCTTTGGAACCTGGAAGCCGGACGGAAAGCCTGGAACTGAGACTCGGGCCTGGTTCCACTTCCGACTCGATTACATGGTGATTTGTGAGCAAAAATCCGTCTGATGAAACAAAGAATCCTGAGCCGATGACAATATCTGGTTGAGAGGCCCCGTTTTCGACTTTCAGTCCCCGATTGACCAAAACGGTTGCCGTCCCCTTCAACCAAAGTGAGGCCTGGGATCCTTCCACTTCCACGGCTTCTGAAACCGGTGGCACCCAACTGCCATTTTGAATCAGAGAAAGCGTCGCCTCGAGGTCCAAGGTCTTTCGTCCACCGGCCTGCGTTTTGGCTTCGGCAAGACGATCTACCAACTGAGACTCAAGCAAACTGAGAAAAGCGGCCTTCTCTGTGGAGACTTCGGTACGGTTTGCCACAAGAATCCAAGCTTTTCCCCATCGTTGAGCCAAGAGTTCTTCTTGAGCCAGCTCAAGAGCGGTGGGAAGACTGGGCGGGACTATTGCTGGTGCCGGTACTGGCGGAAGGTTTAAGCAACCAGTGAGGAGAATACCCAAAAGAGAGGAAAGCACCAAAAACCGGTTCAAGGTCGGTATTCCCATTGAGGCATGGTCTCCCAAGGTAAATTGGCACCGGAGAAAACCAAAGCACTCATGTTGTTCTTCCCTGACCAGAGAAAAACTCGATCAAGGGGTCTCCCTTGACCATAAGGATCCCATAGCTGTACTCCTTCGGGAAAAAGAACAAATTCCGTACGCCCATCTTTGCCGGAACGGCTTTGAACTTGTGTGAGCTCACCTTGACGGTAGAGCTCACGTAAGTTCGGTTGACTAAGCCCTGACGGATCCCGGTAAACGGACGCTAAGGCACCTGACCGATAGTACGACCATTGGTCATCATTTCCATCGCCGTTCGAATCCTCTATAGAAAGCCAAGCCTGGCCTTGGAAAAGGAAAACCTGACTGAGACGAATCCCTTTATTCCAGGTTTCTACAGAGGCGGCATCCAATGCCAACCCTCGGGGATCAAGAGGTAACCACAATTCAGCCAAGGCCACAGGAAGACGCTCCCAGGTATCGGAAAATCTCTCTGTAGGCCAGAGAGGTATCTGATGTGACAACGGACGGAAACGAAAAAGAATGGATTGGCTGCCCCAGCGGTACTCGAGCTCTTTTGCCAGAGGATACGAGTCGTACCGAAGGGTCCAGCGGGCACCAGATCGGCTTTCCGTCAAAGAGGACGGACGCCCCTCCTGAAGGGATAGTGTCCAAAGTCCTGCCTCAGTATAACGGGACCAAGTGACAAACGCACCATTTTGAACAATCAGGTGACTTTCAGAGTACCCATCGGTATCAGCATCCCAAAACCATGATCCATCATGCAGGTTTTTACCCTGACTTGGGGCGGACGAAAGCCAATATCCGTAATCTTCGGACAAAATTTGATCCATCTGGCTGGGTTTGTATCCCGATTTCACTAACAACTCTCGGACAGACGGCTTACTCATTAAGATGGAACGGAGGAATAAGGACGACCAACCACCGTTCAGCGAAAGATCTCTTGCTATCAGAGCTCCCGCTTGGGAAACCACAGATGGATGACGCACTGCCAAAGGCAACCATCGGCGATCCTCCGGATAAAGACGTACCAACTGGTTCAGCAGTGGTGGCACAGAGGAAGGATCGGTCTGCTCAAGAACCTCAATTCCCCGAACAAGCGTCCGAGGATGGTAGGCTTTTTCTTCCCAAGCCAGCCACGCTTGTGTCCATTCACGGGTATCTGATGAGGGATCCCAAGCAAAGAACAGAGTTTCACCCCAAAGACCTGAGGGGATTCGACGGAGTACAGGACGGGGCCAAGACTGCCTGAGAGCTTGGACGGCAGAGGTGTTATCCCCCTCATACCGGTCGATCCAGGAGCCGATCAGCGTTATGTCAGAACTCTTTTCGAGAGAAACTGCGTCGGATCGCGCTCGAATCAAACCGGGCCAGAAAGGAACAACCTTCAATTCCGGCCTCGCTTCCACTAAAGGGAGGCCCCTACGAACCGACTGGTTCAGATATTCCTTCCAAAGCCGGTCTGTCCTCCCCAATTCTTGCGCTCCCAAAAGCACTGAACCGAGGAGGAATCCAATTACGACGAGAACAAGACGGATCATCACTCCGCCGTCACAGCCACCCGTGGAGGAAAACCGAGAAGTTTTCTGACTTCATCATCGTCCAACGTTTCTTTTGAGACCAATTCATTGGCCAACTTATCAAGCTGATCCCGATGGGTTTTCAGTATTGCCCGAACGGCATCAAGCCCTTCTGCTAGAATCCGCCGAATTTCACCATCAATCGTCCTCGCAGTGTCTTCGGAATAGTCCTTGTGGGTTGCAATTTCCTTTCCCAAGAAAATCGGTTCTCCCTCAGACCCCAAGGCCATGGGACCAATTTTCTCGCTCATGCCCCATTCGGTAACCATCCGGCGAGCTAAGGTCGTCGCCTGTTCCAGGTCATTTTGAACTCCGGTGGTCGTCTCACCGAAAACTAATTCTTCGGCAGCAAAACCGCCATAGCAGATCTTGATCCTATCAAGCAGCCAGTTCTTACCGCGGCTGTATTTATCCTCATCCGGAAGCGAGAAAGCAACCCCTAAGGTCCTACCGCGGGGTACCACCGAAACCTTATGGAGAGGATCAGAGTCTTTAAGATGGTAGTGCAAGAGAGCATGCCCCGCTTCATGGTATGCCGTAGCAAGTTTTTCCTTGGGCATAATGACTTTTGACCGACGAGCCAGTCCCATCAGTAGTTTGTCGCGGGCTTCTTCAAAGTCCTGCATGCCAACTTCGGATTTGCCCCGGCGTGCGGCAAACAAGGCTGCTTCGTTCACCATATTGGCCAGATCTGCTCCGGAACTTCCTGGTGTCGCCTTGGCAACACGGTTCAAGTCAACGGTGGCATCAAGTTTGGTCTTCTGAGCGTGAATTTTCAGAATGGCTTCCCGTTCTTTCACATCTGGCATGTCGACCACAACCTGCCGGTCAAAACGTCCGGGCCTCAACAGAGCGGGGTCCAAGACATCGGCACGGTTGGTGGCGGCTATGACAATCACAGCATCCTTGGTATCAAAACCATCCATCTCCACCAACAGCTGATTGAGAGTCTGCTCCCGCTCATCGTGACCACCACCGTAACCCGCACCACGAGTTCTTCCCACGGCGTCGATTTCGTCGATAAAAAGGATGCAAGGAGAATTCTGACGGCCCTGTTCAAAGAGATCCCGAACCCGACTGGCACCAACACCAACAAACATTTCGACGAAGTCTGAACCCGACATATGGAAGAAATTGACCCCGGCTTCACCGGCAACGGCTTTCGCCATCAATGTCTTTCCTGTTCCAGGCATACCCACCAGAAGAACTCCCTTGGGAATTTTGGCACCGATAGCGGCAAATTTGTCGGGACTCTTGAGGAACTCCACTACTTCCTGGAGCTCATTCTTCGCCTCAATCTGACCGGCAACATCGGCAAAGGTCAGTTTTTTTCCCTTGTCGTTATATTTCTTCGCGCGGCTCTTTCCAAAACCAAAAGCCTTACCGCTGCCGCCTTGTACTTGCCGGTACATCATATAAATGAAGATGAACCCGATTGTCCAAGGAAGAAACTGCAGGATCACCATAAGAGGACTCAGGGCTCGAGCCCCCCCTGAGATCCGAACATTCTTTTCCTTCAAGGTCTTGAGCAGATCAAGATCAACATAAGGAATCTTGGTAACAAAGGTCACCTGACTTCCTGAACGTCCTGCCAAGGTTCCTGTAATTTCAGACTGATCCAAAATTTCAACCGAATCGATTTCACCCTTTGCCAGATACTCGAGGAAGGTAGAATAAGGAATGGACCGCCCCGTATTGAAGTCGTTTGAAAAAATGATGGCAGCCAGAAGGCCAATCACCACCAGAAAAAGAATCAGGGCGAACCGGTTCTTTCGGAAATCAAAAGGAGGCTGGGGTGAGTTTCCCTGACCCTTATTCTCCTTGTCGTCGTCATCGTTCATATTCACTCCGTTTCTTTGACGTAACAGACTCTAACGTAACAAAAATTCCTGACTTGTTCAATTTTCCCGGTAAGGATTCGGTCCAAAGTACCCGTTGTTCCAGAGGATCAATCACAGCCCGGAGAAGACCCTGCTGAAGAACCATCGCGCAACGAGTCTGGTTCACATTCCCCAAACGCCGCTGACGTTTCTTCCGGCTCCAATTCAAGTCATCAGCCGAAGAAAAAACCATTCCCGGGGCAATCGAACGCCACACCAACACCTGTTCAGGATCGACATTGGGTAAAGCCAATACCGCGGCATCAGCCTTCTTTTCCATTGTTTTTGACCAACACATGCGATACAGGCCCAAATCGTACCAGTTTCCCTTCTCAGCGAGAATAAAGTACTCTTTCAAAGGCAAATGGACAACTCGTTCCCAATGGACAGCAACAGCACTGCGGGACCAGGCCCATCCACCGCCCTGGACAGGAGTTTGATGCCCCTTCTGTGCGGCAATCTCCAGAAAACGGCGGCTCAGTCGTGGAGAACCTTCGACGGCGGTTGCAACAGCCAAAAGCTGGGCTTGTCGTTCAATTTCTGACCAATGGTCCCAGTCTTTCAATAAAACGGTACCACCGGAACCACTCAGCCGCCAAAAAGATTCGGGTTTGACGAGCATTTCCGCTTGTGGCCAGATTTTGGAAAAATCATTCAGGGAATCAACAGCACGGGGAAACCGTTCTTCGAGAAGAGGAAAAATGGAGTGCCGGAGAAAATTCCTTGTGGGAAAAACCTGTGGATTCGTTGAATCCTCATGGAATGGAATCTTTTGTTCTTCCGCAACTTGAGCCAAAAGAGCAGCCCGCAAAGCAAGAAACGGCCTCAAGTACGAACCACGCGTGGGAGCCATTCCTGCCAGTCCCTGCCACGACCGCCCTTTCAGGAGCCGCATCAAGACCGTCTCGGCCTGATCGTCAGCATGGTGAGCCAAAAAGATGGGACTTTCTCGATGTGTGTTCAGAAAAGATTGGAAACAGGCGTAGCGGTGATCCCTGGCACCCGCCTCGGTGAACCTGTTCTCCATGGGAGGGCCGAAGTTCTGCAAGGGTACCCTGCGGGCGGCACACCAGGCTTCCACCAAAGCCGCTTCATCCGAACGCTCTTCCTGGCTTCTCCAGCCATGGTCAACATGAAGTGCCTGCAACTGACTGGAAGGAACCAGCTCCGAAAGAGCCCAGAGCAAAACTCCCGAGTCTTTCCCGCCAGAATAACCAATTCCTAAGGGTAGCGTTGGTGACCAGAGTTCAAGCTGTGCTTTGAGATGCTCAAGAAGGATAGGAGTGGCGCTGGTTGACGGCATGGATCAGGGGCTCCCACCCCTCAGTCCAGCGTTGATGAACCTGCGGAACAACGCGGTCCAGAACGCTTTTGACCGCTTGAAAGTCTTGCACAGAAGGGGTTCCCAATACATGTTCCACCACTCCCTGCCCCACTTCGGGACGGCCGATACCCACAGCCAGCCTGTGGTACGGCTCAGTCAAGAATTCATCAATCGATTTGAGCCCGTTGTGGCCTGCCGAGGAGCCATGTGGCTTCAAACGCAGGCGACCTGGCGGCAGATCCATCTGATCGAAAACCACCAGAAGGTCTGAAGAACTGGCACCAAACCGAGAAAGCAATTCAGGTATGACCACACCTGAGCGGTTCATAGAAGTATGAGGCTTAACGAGAATCAGAGTGTGCTCACCATTTTGGGAAACACAAAATGAATAAGGCCGGAACCAAGGAGTTCGAAATGAACTCCCCAGAATCCCGGCCCATTGATCAACAAACCAGAAGCCAGCGTTATGCCGCGTTAACTGATACCGAGAACCGGGGTTTCCCAGTCCGACAATCAGTCGAATCAGGCCTTCTTCTCCTGAGCCTTGGCAGCAGGTGCGGCGGCAGCGGGTGCGGCCTCGGCAGCGGGGGTACCAGTAACTTCAGTCTCAGGAACAGCATCCAGAGTACGGGTACTGATCACGTGTGCCAGAACAGCATCACCATTGGTAAGGATCTTAACACCTTCTGCCAACTTCAAGTCTCTCACATACACACTGGCGTTCATTTCCAAACTCGAAACATCCACTTTGACGTCATGAGGAATATCTTTAGCCAGACACTCAACTTCGATTTCATGGCTCACCTGCTCCATGAGACCGCCGTTGCGAACACCAATGGCAGAACCCACCAAGTGAACAGGCACCTTGGCATGCAAAGTCTTGGTAGCGCTGACGTGATAGAAGTCGATGTGTTGAATCTTTCCGCTTAGGACATCATCTTGATAGTCCTTAACCAGAACTTCATAAACAGTCTTGCCATTTTGCAGCTTGATAACGGTGTTCTCGCCGAAAGAGGCGAAGCGCAACGTAAAATCGTGGGCATCCACCGCAATTGGTACCGCTCCGGTTTGGCCGTAGACCACCGCGGGAATCTTGCCGGACACTCTCAGCCTCCGGGAAGCCGACTTCTTCAGCTCTTTTCGTTCCTGGAAGGCCAGGGTCACTTGTTCCATGCTCTTCTCCTTGCACTCTCGAAACTGGGACGGCAGGGCTCGAACCTACGGATGCCAGAACCAAAATCTGGTGCCTTACCAACTTGGCGACGTCCCAATGGGTCAGCAGCCTGGTCGTAAGCTTCGAGAATCTGCTCTTGGAGACGGGCCCGAAATTCCGTATTGATCGGATGGGCGACATCTTTGTATTCACCATTTTTGGTCCGTCGGCTGGGCATAGCAATGAAAACACCGCTCTCACCCTGAATGACCTTAACATTGTGAACCACGAAGCAACTTTCGAACGTCACTGTCACGTAGGCTTTGAGTTTCCCCTCGCCTGCAACCTTCCGGATCCTGATGTCAGTAATCGTCATGTTCCATCCTCCCGCTCGGTGTGTCCACTGCGGACATTGTAAACCGACACATCGGAAGATGCAAATTCAGATCTCCTAACAAACCCGGTCTGCGGAGTGACTCCCGCAACCGAATGAGACAGGCAATCATTATACTTTTTTGTTGAGGTGTGTCAAAGGGTATTTCTCACTTTTTTCTATCAGCTGACAGCCTCTTTCGTATTGACAGGTCGAAGGGTGACGGTTAAATTTCGTCGTACAAAGGCTCGTGCGGCCCTTCCCTATTTCCCGATCAAAGGTACGTTCATGGCTTTTTATCGTTTCAGTGACGAAGACTTTGATGATTACGACAGCGACTACGAGGATGATTTCGAAGAGGACTTCGATGATGATGACGAAGAGGAAGCCTTCGATGATGATTACGATGACTTGGAAGATGAAGACGACCTCGACGACTTTGACGACGAGGACGATTTCGAAGAGGACGATGACAAAGACGAGGATGACCTAGAGTATGATGGGTTTGATCCTCAAGACTTTGTTGAGTAGATGACTTTGGCCGTAAACCAAAGTTTTTCCAGTTCGTAGTAAGAACGGGCGCTCTCAGAAAACAGGTGGATGACGGTTTCGTTCCAGTCGACGAGAAGCCATTCATTCACCTGGTTTTTTTTGGGTTTATGCGTAGGCACATCCAGATTCTCAGTTGCCCAATGATCCAACTCCTGAATCAGTCCCTTCAGGTGTCCTTGGCTGTTATAAGTAGCAATGACAAAGGTGTCGGCCCACGAACAGGTATCCCTGACGTCCAGGATGACAACATCCCGGGCCTTGGCGTCCTCAAGAAATTGCCCTAAAGAAGTCATAAGCGCATTGTTATCTGACATAGCGTCCGTCAAAATCCTTTCCCAGAATAATCGTGATCATGGCCGAACTTGTTGAGACTTCGGCTTGTGTTGTAATTTTTCCGCAACGGATCAATTCGGCCAATTTCTGGGCTTGGTCGGGGTTTCCAGTGCGGTCAATGATGGTTGTCTCGGCTTGTGAAGTGTTTTCGGCGTTCTTAGCCGCAACAATCTCATACCCAAAATTGCGGAACAAGGACGCGGTGCGCGTAGCGAGGCCGGCACGAGTGGTTCCATTAAGAATTTCGACCGTCAGCGTCCCATTGACTAATTGGTCAGAATCTTTATTGGCAAGGCCTTCGAGAACCTGTCTGACGGTTTCCAGCAGGAGAGTCCCGTTGTAGTGTGGAAACAGAAGCTTCTTTTTGTCGACTACCCGTTCGGTTCCAAGAACCCTCTGAAAAACAACCCTTTCCCAATCCGCTCCTGCCGCCATATTGAGAAAGGTTTTGAGGCCGACGTCTTCCAGATTGGTCTTCACGCTGGAATAGAACAAAGGAAAGACGTCTTCGTGTGAAAGGAAAGCCTGATTTTCCCCCCATCGTCTCATCAACGATTGGACAATTTTCTGATGGCGGGCACTTCGGTCGGCCATCTCCTCCCCTTCGTCCTGATAAATCAGATAATCACGAGCCTTGGAGCCATCGAGAACGAGATTTCCTGAGGGAATCAAAACCATAGGATCCGATTTTGCCTCTTCAATGGCAGAGGGCACAAACAACTCGATCCCTGACAAAAGGTCAACCTGCCGCTCGAACTGATCTGCGGTCATGACAAGAGAAAACCCAACATTGAGGCCTGTCAGTTGGCTGACCTTGGCCATGTACTCCTTCAAATCATCAGGTTTGAACAGCGCTGACAGGGAGTCAACCCGAGAGAGTGAGGCAATCAGGGAACCGGTTTCAGGAGGAACGTCAATAAACGCTGTTTTTTTGGTCTGCGGGTTATAGAGAATAACCTGGTTGAAGAGAGGCAGGTTCTGATCGGAAACCGTAATCAGAACGGCAAGGGGCTTTCCTGATTCCAGGTTGTCCTTGACCCGGTCGGTCCTTACCTGGAGAACGACATAGATCGAAATACCTACCGTCAAAAGGGCAATCAGGATAAGCAGAATCCGGCTTGGATCCAGGAGGTTTTTTGTTCTAGTCATTTTGCCCCTCCCGATAGAGGTGATGCGTCTCAATGTACGAAGCCACCGCCGGTGGTACCAGTGCCTTCCAGGCCATGCCGCTGCGAATGCGGCTGCGGATCTCAGTGGATGAAACATCAATAAGCTTATTGCTCAGATACCGATGAGGCCACCCGCTGTTGAGGTTGCCCGGATACTTTCGATGGGCTACCAGCAGATCAGAGAGGCGACTGAGCTCTTCTGCATCCTTCCAGCTGGCAAAAGATTCAAAGAGGTCATCACCCAGCACCAGAGCAGGCCGGCCTGACAGTTCGTAGTGCTCGAGAATATACCGCACTGTATCAATGGAGTAGCTTATACCCTCTCTAGCCATTTCACAGGTTTCGAGAACCACTTCGGAATCTTGGACTGCCAGTTTCAGCATATCCAGGCGTTGGCCGACAGTAGTGCCGTCGACATTTTTGTGAGCAGGCTTGTTGGAAGGAACGAAAACTACCCGATCGAAGCGCTCTTGAACTCTCGCCTCTTCGGCCAGCATCAAGTGGCCGATATGAACCGGGTTGAAGGTACCGCCGATGATCACGGTCCTCACGGTGAGGGGCGCCTCAAAGTACGATCTCTTTTTCAGCGAGCCGGAGAAATTCCCGACGGATATCGTCAAGCCTATCCCGGTGAAAACTTGAAACGCCAAAAACTGTCTCAGCCGACAAAGAAGCCTTAAGGGCCTCCAATCGCGAACCGTCTTCATCAAGGTCGGTTTTGGAACCAAGGATGATACGGGGCTTGAGGGAAAGTTCTGCTGAAAAATCGGTCAGCTCCGCCATCAGAGTAGAAAACGTATCCAAATAGGTCTCTTCCGACAAATCGACCAGAAAAACCAATCCTTTTGTCCGCGCAATATGCTTTAAAAATTGGATTCCCAGCCCCAGACCGTGTGAGGCACCTTCAATAATTCCAGGAATATCCGCGAGGACCACGTCTTGATCGTAAACCCGCATCACTCCCAAGTTGGGAATCTTTGTGGTAAAGGGATAGGGTGCCACCTTGGGTGTGGCATTAGTCAGCAAGGTCAAAAGGGTTGATTTCCCCGCGTTGGGAAAACCAACAAACCCGAGATCGGCAATGATATTCAATTCAATTGTGAGAAGATTTTGCTGAGCAGGCATGCCCGGTTGGGCATACCGGGGTGCCTGATGCTTGGCAGAACGAAAATGCCAGTTACCCTGGCCACCCCTTCCACCGACGAGGTAGGTCCATTGGGGCTCCGAGTCAGCAGAAAAGTCATGTAGGATTTCTCCGGTTGCTTTGTCTCGAACAATGGTACCCGGTGGTACGAACACGTAAACAAACTCACCGTTTTTCCCATGCATCTTCTGACCGCTGCCAGGAAGTCCATTTTGAGCCTTGAACACCCTTTTCATCCTAAGGTGTGCAAGAGTTTTCAAGTTTTCTTTTACTTGAAAGACCACATCACCACCCCGGCCCCCGTCACCCCCATCCGGTCCACCAAAAGGGACGAATTTTTCACGGCGAAACGAGACGCAACCCGCGCCGCCGTGACCGGAGGAGACTTCGATAGTGGTTTCGTCGACGAAGCCTTCCAATTGACGGGTTTATTCCGCAGCGGGAACGATGTTGACGGTTTGCTTTCCGCGGCGGTAGAGGAAGCTCACAGCACCCTTCACCAAGGCAAAAAGGGTGTGGTCCCGACCGAGCCCGACGTTTTCACCGGGATGAAACTTGGTGCCACGCTGGCGGACGAGGATCTCGCCTGCTTTCACGTCCTGACCGCCAAAGCGCTTGACTCCGAGCATCTTAGGATTAGAATCGCGACCGTTCTTGGAACTGCCTGCACCTTTTTTATGAGCCATGAAACAACCTCCCGGAATGACTTCCGTATTCAATCTGGACTCGGCGGGGTTCATCCCGCGCCAAGTCCTCGAGACCGCGCAACAAATATTCGCACCAGCCCCGATACTGCTCAGTGAGGTCTGGAGAAACTCCTGACATCACCAGATGGAACCGATCAGTACCATCTTCTTTTACCGCCCAGAGAACTCCTGTGGAAGCCTCGACGGTCCGGACAAAAGTCCGGAGAAGAATCGTAAACGCCGAACAGACAATGTCTAAGCCTTTGGGCCCAAATCCGGCGTGGCCTTCAACCACAAGCTCTCCGATTACCTTTTCCTCTGAAAGGGCAACCGCGACCCTGATCATGCCAGAACGATGTCTTCGACCTTGATCATGGTGTACATCTGCCGGTTTCCCACGGTACGGTGGTAACTCTTGCGGCGTTTGTACTTATACGAGATGGTTTTCTCACCACGGGCAGTCCCGCTGATGGTGGCTTTCACCTTGGCACCGGCAACGTAGGGAGCGCCGATCTGAACACCCTTGTCATTGCTGACCAGGAGCACAGTTTCAAACTCAAGGGCGGAGCCGGTTTCGGCGTTGACCCGATCAATCTGCAGGACGGCACCTTTTTCGGCCTTGAACTGGTGTCCTTTGATTTCGACGAGAGCGTACATAAAAATCCCTCAATGATAAAAATAGCAGAGTCGTTTATAGCATGTTGGCCAACGACGGTCAACCCTTCAAGAACCGATCCATTTCTCGGGCAGCGCCCCGGCCTTCCTGAATAGCCCACACCACCAGTGACTGGCCGCGACGAGCATCCCCAGCACTAAAAACCTTGGGATGGCTGGTATTGAACTTTCCATAAACCGCTTTGACGTTGCTGCGAGGATCGCGTTCCAAACCAAGTTCAGCGATCACTTCATCTTCAGGTCCAAGGAAACCTAGAGCAAGAAAAACGAGGTCTGCCTCATAGCGCCGTTCAGAACCAGGAACTTCGGACATCTTCCAGGCACCTTTTTCATCCTTGGTCCAAGACACCTCGATGGTCACCAAGCCCGTAAGCTCGCCTTTTTCGTTGCCCAGGAATTCCTTGGTGCTGATGGAATACGTGCGCGGATCTTTACCGAACTTGGCGACAGCTTCATTGTGGCCATAATCTGCCTTGTATAACCGTGGATACGTCGGCCAGGGAAATTCTTCCGTTCGGTCTTCCGATGGCTTGGGAAGCACCTCGAAGTTTTCCAAAGCGGTACAACCATGACGGAGCGACGTTCCCAAACAGTCGTTACCGGTGTCACCGCCACCGATAACAATGACCTTCTTGCCCTTGGCATCGATGTAACGGCCGTCCTTAAGCTGGCTGTCGAGCAAGCTCTTAGTGTTGGCTTTAAGAAAGTCCATGGCGAAATGGACACCCTTGAACTGACGACCGGGAACAGGAAGGTCGCGGGGTTTTGTGGCACCTGTGGCGATGAGGACGGCATCGAAGTCTTTGACCAGGTCGGAGGCCTTCACATCCTTGCCCACGAAAACACCAGTCCTGAAAGTGACACCTTCCTCTTTCATGAGTTGCACCCGTCGATCGACAAGGGCTTTGTCGAGCTTCATGTTGGGAATACCATACATCAGTAGACCACCAATGCGGTCGGCCCGTTCAAACACCGTGACGAGGTGACCCGCCTGATTGAGTTGGTCGGCAGCGGCAAGACCCGAAGGACCGGAGCCAATGACAGCAACGGTCTTTCCTGTGCGGCTCTTGGGTGGCAGGGGAACCATCCAGCCCTTCTCATAAGCGTTATCAATGATCCAGGCTTCATTGTCTTTGATGGTGACCGCAGGGCTGGTCACTCCAAGCACACAGGCGTACTCGCAGGGTGCTGGGCAGACGCGGCCGGTAAATTCGGGAAAATTGTTTGTTTTGCGGAGACGGCGGAAGGCCTCTTCATCCTTGCCCCGGTAGATCAGATCATTCCACTCAGGAATGAGATTATCGACAGGGCAACCATAACTTGACTGACAGAAGGGCACGCCGCAATCCATACAGCGGGCACCTTGGTTCCGACGCTCAGAATCTTTCAGAGGAACCAGAAACTCCTGAAAATCTTTGAGCCTTTCCAGGGGAGCCCTGTCTTTGACTTTCTGACGGTCATATTCCATAAATCCGGTAGGCTTGCCCATCATTTCACCTCCGCGGTGTCAGCCGCTTTCTGGGCCTTGAGAACTTTCTTGTAGTCAGTCGGCATGACCAGGACAAACTCGCTCCGGTGGGTCTCCCACTCCGCAAGCAAAGACTCGGCCACATCCGAGCCTGTGTGCTGGTAGTGCTTCTGAATCAGGGACTTTACAAGGGCAAGGTCTTCCGCAGAAGG
Organism: Spirochaetota bacterium; assembly: GCA_020049045.1. Lineage (GTDB taxonomy): Bacteria > Spirochaetota > Spirochaetia > JABEVK01 > JABEVK01 > JAIFLN01. The sequence goes on from JAIFLN010000019.1 coordinate 76,061, forward strand.
CTTCTCCATCTCGACCATCTGAAGGTTGATGTTATCCTTCAGCTGATTTCTCGGGTCCCAGACATAGGCGACACCGCCGGACATTCCGGCAGCAAAGTTGCGGCCAGTGGTACCGAGAATCAGTGCGACACCCCGGGTCATATACTCACAACCATGGTCGCCCACACCTTCGACGACCACAGTAGCACCCGAGTTCCTAACAGCGAACCGTTCGGCGGCAATGCCCCGTAAAAACGCTTCACCCGCGGTGGCACCGTAGAAAGCAACGTTGCCCAGAAGGATGTTTTCACTGGGTTTGAATCCTGCATCGGAGGGAGGAGCGATAATAATGCGCCCACCCGACAGACCCTTGCCGACATAGTCGTTGGCATCACCTTCGAGATAAAAAGTGACACCAGGAGCCAGCCAGGCACCAAAGCTCTGTCCGGCATGCCCTGTGAATCGAACCGTGATGGAACCTTCCGACAGACCGAGTGCTCCTTTTTTCTTCGTGATCACATGGCTGAGCATGGTCCCTGTCGAGCGGTCGAGGTTTGTGATTTTCGTGGAAAAGTCCACCTTGACACCTTGATCAAGAGCGGGCTGGGCCTGAGCGATCAGGGTGTTGTCCAGCACTTTGTCGAGGCCATGGTCCTGTTCTCTGGTCTTGTAGAGTCCTGCCTCGGGATAGGGCTTTTTAGCAGGGGCAAGCAACTTGGAAAGATCAAGATTCCGGCTCTTCCAGTGAAGCACAGCGGCATCGGTTTCCAGCAAGTCAACGCGGCCGACCAGTTCGTTCAGCGTTCGAATGCCAAGTGAGGCCATGATTTTTCGGGCTTCTTCGGCAATGAAATGAAAGTAGCGCTGAACATATTCGGGCTTGCCCTTGAAGCGCTCGCGTAGTTTCGGATCTTGGGTGGCAATGCCGACGGGACAGGTGTTTTTGTGGCACTTACGCATCATGATACAGCCCAGCGTGATCAGCGGCCCGGTGGCGAAGCCCATTTCTTCGGCACCCAAAAGAGCTGCGATGACCATGTCACGACCGGTTTTTAGTTGACCGTCGGTTTGAATGGTCACCCGGCTTCGGAGGTCGTTCATCACAAGTGTCTGATGGGTTTCGGCCAAGCCGAGCTCCCAAGGCAAACCTGCATTTTTGACACCCGTCAGAGGTGAGGCACCCGTTCCACCCTCATGGCCGGAAATCAGAATATGGTCCGCATGCCCCTTGGCCACACCGGCGGCAATGGTACCGACACCGACTTCAGAAACCAGCTTGACGCTGATTCGTGCCTTGGGGTTGGCGTTTTTCAAGTCAAAAATCAACTGAGCGAGGTCCTCAATGGAATAAATATCGTGGTGCGGAGGCGGTGAAATCAGTCCGACACCGGGGGTCGAACCACGGGTCTTAGCGATGGTCTTGTCAACTTTGTGTCCAGGAAGCTCGCCCCCTTCCCCAGGCTTGGCCCCTTGGGCCATTTTAATCTGGATTTCGTCAGCGTTCGTCAGGTAATCGATGGTCACACCGAAGCGGCCCGAGGCGACCTGCTTGATCGCCGAGCGTTTGCTGTCACCGTTGGCCATCTTGAGAAAACGCGCAGGGTCTTCTCCCCCTTCCCCGGTGTTGCTCTTGCCGCCCAAACGGTTCATGGCTACGGCCAGTGTCTCATGGGCTTCCAGGCTGATCGAACCGTAGCTCATCGCCCCGGTCACAAAGCGCTTAACAATCGAACTGGCAGCTTCGACTTCTTCGAGAGGGACAGCGGTGGTTCCGCTCTTAAACTTGAAAAGCCCGTGAAGGGTGGCCTGTGAAGTCGATCGGTCCGACTGACGGGCAGCGAAACGGTCGTAAGCGGCCTGATCGTTCTGCCAGACGGCCCGCTGCAAATCGGCGATCGATTCAGGATCCCACATATGTTTCTCACCGCCGAAGCGGTAGTGGTAGTCACCTGGGTTGGGCAGGGAGTCAAACGGATCGGTATTGCCAAGAGGATACCCCATTTGGTGGCGCTTGAGAGCCTCCCCGGCCAACACATCAAAGCCGGCACCTTCGATGCGGCTTGCGGTTCCGGCAAAGGCCTTGCCGATCACCGAGGAATCCAGACCCACCGCTTCAAAGATCTGCGAACCCTTATAACTTTCAAGAGTTGAGATTCCCATTTTGCCAAAGACCTTCCGCATTCCCTTTGAAACGCCCTTGAGGTAGTGTTCAATGAGTTCTTCAACAGTGTGCTTGCCTTCATACTTGCCGTCTACCAGCATCTTTTCCAAGGCTTCAAAGGTCAGATATGGGTTCACAGCATCGGCACCAAAACCTGCCAACATGCAGAAATGATGCACTTCACGGGGTTCACCCGACTCAACCAGCAAACCGATCTGGTTGCGGCACTCAAGACGGGTAAGGTGATGGTGCACGGTACCCGTCGCCAGGAGTGCCGAAATTGGAACACGGAGAGCGCTGATTTGTCGGTCACTCAGGATCACCAGGGAATAACCGTCAGAAAGGGCTTTCTCAGCCTCAACGGCGATGCGATCAAGAGCCTTCAGAAGTCCCTTTTCACCTTCGCTCTTTGGATAGGTCATATCGATGACCTTCGTCTTCCACCCCTGCACCTCACTGTGTTTGATAGCACCAAGCTGTTCATTTGTCAGCAAAGGATTAGGAAGATGAAGCCTGTGAGCATGCGCCTCGGTGCTTTCAAGAAGGTTGTGTTCCGGTCCGATGTAACTCTCGAGACTCATGACGATTTCTTCTCGAATGGAATCGATGGGTGGATTGGTGACCTGGGCAAACAATTGCTTGAAGTAGTCGTACATGACTCGGGGCTTCTCCGATAGTACGGCCAAAGCGGTGTCATTCCCCATGGAACCAAGAGGCTCCTGCCCCTCTTCTCCCATGGGCTTGATAATCACTTCGAGACTTTCCTGTGTGTAGCCGAAGGCCTTCATCCGAGCTTCGACGGTGGTAGAATCAAAACCATGGGGTTCCTGCAGGGTCAGAATATCTTCGACTGTCATCTCCTGACGGGAAACCCATTCGGCGTAAGGACGCTGCGCGGAGATTTTTGACTTCAGCTCCCCATCGTCGATGATCCGGCCCTGCTCGAAGTCGACCAGAAACATCTTTCCTGGCTGCAAACGGCCTTTTTGCCGTATATTCGACTCAGGAACTTCAATCACCCCGACTTCACTGGCGAGGATAACAATATCGTCCTTGGTGACATAAAACCGGCTGGGCCGAAGACCATTGCGGTCAAGGACAGCCCCAATAACTTTGCCGTCCGTGAAACTGATCGAGGCCGGTCCGTCCCAAGGTTCCATAATAGCGCTGTGGTAGCGGTAGAAGGCTTGTTTGGCAGGATCCATGGTGGTGTGGTTCTGCCAGGCTTCAGGAATCATCATCATGACCGCTTCGGGGAGAGACCTGCCTGAAAGCAGCAAGAGTTCCAGTACGTTGTCAAAGTCACCCGAGTCGGAGAGGTCCGGTTCAATAATGGGGAAAGCCTGCGAAAGTTCCGGGCCGAACAGGTCGCTTCGAAGGGCTTTCTGCCGGGCAAACATTTTGTTGATGTTGCCTCGAACCGTATTGATCTCACCGTTGTGACTCATATAACGAAGAGGCTGGGCGCGATCCCAACTGGGGAAGGTGTTGGTGGAAAAGCGGCTGTGCACCATTGCCAAGTGGGTGATGTAGTCCGTGTCGTCGAGATCTTTGGCATAATAGGACCATACTTGATCGGGGGTGAGCATCCCCTTGTAAACCATGACCTTAGTGGAGAGGCTGGCAATGTAAAGGAAGGAGTCGGGGTCGAAAACTGGCTTTGACCGAAGGGTATGCACAGCTTTCTTTCGAACCAGAAAAAGCTTGCGGTCGAAACTGTCGGCATCCATACCAACGGGGGCCCAGACAAAGAGAGTTTCAATAACCGGCTCAGCCGCTCTGGCAGAAGGACCAAGGTTTGAATTGTCTACCGGATTGCGCCGCCAGCCGAGAACCTTGACGCCAAGCGAGCTGGCAATTTTTACGAATTCCGCCTTGCAGGCTTCCCGTTGTCCCTTGTCCTGGGGAAGAAAGACAAGACCTGCCGCCCAAGTTCCTTGAGCAGGAAGGGCAATTCCTGCATCCCTTTTGGCAACTTTCTCGAGAAACTCCCATGGAAGGGCCGTGAGAATCCCAGCGCCATCACCGGTGTTTTCCTCGGCGCCCCGGGCTCCCCGGTGGTCCATGCGGCACAGGATATTAGAAGCATCCTGGAGAATTTGATGACTGCGCTTACCCTTGATATGGGCAAGAAAGCCAATTCCACAGGAGTCTTTTTCAAACTGGGGGTCGTAAAGCCCCTCATTGCCCGGTCGTTTGACCATCGCCATTGGTTTCCCCCTCGGTCCGCGCTTCACATGCTGCGCAGGAACGGAATGTTCAACAGTCCGAAGACATTTTTCAAAACTTGAAGGACAGCTCTCGACAGGGACAAGCGCCCCGCGACCAACTTGGGATTTTCGGCCACCAAAACCGGGTGGTCGTGATAGAACCGGGCATATACCTTTGCCAAATCGTAAGCAAACCCTGCCACAACGCTTGGATCACGAGTCCTTCCGGCGGTTTCCACAACCTCGGGGAATTGGGCCAAAAGCTTGACAAGGTCCCATTCTTCCTGGCTCGACAAAAGTGAGGCATCCCAGGCTGCGAGCTGCTCAGGGGCTTTCGCCAGCATGGAACTGATCCTCGCACCCATATATTGCAGATAGGGTCCGGTGTTGCCATTGAAAGACAGCGTTTCTTTGGGATCGAAAATCATATCCTTTGACGGGGTTGCCTGCAGCAGGAAGTAATGAAGAGCTCCCAGCGCGATGAGTTCTGCGGTTTTCACCGGATCTCCCACCTCGTCCTCACGTCCCTTGGAACGAATTTCTTCGAGTGCACCATCCCTGAGATCATCAAGAATATCGTCAGCGTCTGCAGTCGTCCCTGAACGGCTTTTGATTCGGCTTCCATCGGGAAGTTTCACCATGCCGTAACTGAGGTGGAACAAATTCGCAGTCCAATCGTAACCAAGGGCCTTCAGCACAAAGAACAGCACCCGGAAATGAAAATCCTGCTCATTGGCTACGACATAGACCAACTGGTTGAAAGGCCAATCCCGATGGCGGCTAATAGCGGTACCCAAATCCTGAGTGATATAAATCGAGGTGCCATCCGGTCTGAGCATCACTTTGACAGCGTTGGTCTCGTCCTCGTTACGGTCTTTCCAGGGAAGATCCACAACAACCGCTCCGTCCTCGCGCTTCCTGAAGACACGGGAAGCCAAACCTTTCAGAACCTCATCCTTTCCCAAGAGGTAGGTTTCACTTTCTTTGTAAAGCCTATCAAAAGAAATCCCCTGGCGTGCATAGGTCTGACCGACACCCTCAAACGCCCACCCGTTCATCCTTTTCCAAAGATTTCGAACTTCGGTATCGCCTGCTTCCCACGCCAGTAGAAGAGCTTGCGCCTGTGTTTCGGCCGTAGGATCGGTTTCGGACCATTGGGAATATTTCACATAGTAGTCACCAACAAAACGATCTGGCTTGATTCCCTCAGACTCTGGAGTCTTGCCTTCTCCATACTTCTGATAAGCCAACATCGACTTGCAGATATGAATACCCCGGTCGTTAATCAGGTTGACCTTGTGGACTTCCGCACCGTTGGCCCTCAAAATCCGGCTCATCGACTCCCCGAGGGTGTTGTTTCTCAAATGACCGATATGAAGCGGTTTGTTGGTATTGGGGCTGGAAAATTCCAGCATGACCCTGGCACCGGCCAGCGCCTGGGTGCAACCCCAACCCTCACCTGCAGTCAAAACCTGATTGATCACCGAAGCCGTCACTTCCGGACGGGAGAACCGCAAATTGACGTAGGGGCCAAGGGCGAAAATTTCTGCTTCGGAAGAGAATTCACCCAAAATTTGAACAAGTTGCTTGGAAAGGAGAGGAGGAGCCTGCCGAAGTACCTTGGCATAAGTGAACATAGGAAAGGCCAAATCACCCATCTCTGGTTTGGGAGGAACTTCGGCTATAACATTTTCCAAGTCCAAGGTTTGACCCGCAGCCTGAAAAAGCCGGCTGAGCGCTGTATGAAACCTTTGCTTCCAGAGACCCTGAAGATTCTTCATGTTGAACGAAAGTAAAACAGAATGGAGGACTTTGGTCAAGGTTTAACGAGGATTCGATGAAAATGTGAACAAATATGGTCCGTGTAACAGAGTATCAGGAAATTATGAAAAAAAATATAACAACATTTCGTCGTTTTTTAGAAAAGTACCTATTGGTAACACGCAATTTGTGATTCTTTTAGGTTATTTGAGCTGGAAGTATAAAAAAACACAATAATGTTTGCTCATAGCCCTTTTCCCTTCCTTGATGCAGGAGAAAAACCTCCAATATTTTCTTCAAAACTTAAAGCAACGGACCTTGCAACTCTGTCAGGGGTATAGGAGGCTCATTATGAACGCGATAGGATTGTTTCTTTGGGACACACAGGCCAGGACAGAGTACAGGGGAACAACAAAGGAGCGCAGTATGCATTGGGTATTTGACCGGGTTGAAGGGTCCATGGCCGTCTGTACCAACGATGCCGGGCAAAAACGGGACATTTCTGTTGACTCCCTCCCTTTTAGGCTCAAAGAAGGTGATGTGCTGATAGAAAAGAATGGTTGCTTTTTACGTGATGAGGTGGAGACAGCACGGCGGCGGCGGGAAATCAATGACCTCGTGAAGGGTATGTGGGCGTAACACTGACCGTTTTTCCATCGCTGACTACCGTTACGGTACCTTGGTCGGTGCGGAAGAGCTCGACATCGGCTTTCCGAAGCCGGTTGACAACCTCCTTGGACGGATGCCCGTAACGGTTGTCTTTGCCAACCGAAATGACAGCGACTTGCGGCTTGACGGCTCTGAGAAACGAAGCCGTGGTTGAACCCGAACTGCCATGATGTCCAACTTTGAGAACGGTAGCCTGGAGAGGAACGGAACCATTTAACATCAACTCTTCGGCTTCCTTTCCAGCATCACCCGTGAACAGAAAGCTGGTGGAGCCAAAATCGATGCGGAGGACTGCGGACCCTTCGTTCAGGTCATCCTTGGTATCACCTATCGGACCCACAAAGGTGCACAAAGCAGCCCCCAGAGGAAAACTCACACCTGGCAGGGGGTTCTGAAAGACCATCCCTTTGGCTTTGACGGCCAGAATGAAATTGCGGTAGGTCGCTGTGGTAGTCACCTGCCTGGGAAACCAGATCTTCCCGATGGGAAAGGAAGCCACTATCGAATCCATTGCTCCGATGTGGTCTTCGTGGGCATGGGTGGCAACGACAGCAACAAAGCGAGTTACCTTCTGAACTTGGAGATAATCCTCAATCAGTGGTAGGTCGTCGTTATTCCCGGCATCGATCAGCAACGAGTCGTCTCCCTGCCGCACCAATATGCAGTCGGCTTGCCCCACATCGATGAAAGTGACCTGCAGGGTGCCAGTGGCAGGTTGGGCAAAAGCCAGAACTGGAAAAAGGAGCCAAAGCAGTAGTTTCATCGGAAAACCTTGGGGACCAATCTACCCGTCTTCTTTTGATACTCTGAATAGTCAGGGTAGCGCAAACACAACCAACGCTCCTCCAAACGACTCTTCGAAGCAAAAAGCAGGAGCAAGGTCAGGTCGAAGAAGACCAAGGTAGGATCTTTCCAAATCACAGCCCAAGCTAAGAAGAGAAGCACCAGCGAGGTATAAATAGGGTGCCGCAGAACCCGATACGGCCCCCGGATGACCAGGACTGAATCATCTCTAGGTTTGGGGAGTGGGGAGAGATTGGTGCCAAGAGCGAACACCGAACTCAAAGCTAAAGCACCACCACTCAAGACAAGGGCCGCAGAAAGAGCCACCTCCCACCCTTGAAAACCTTGGCCCCAAGGGGCTATGGGAAAGTTCAACCAGAAGACCACAAAAGGCCAGCTCAACATCAGAATCCAGAGAACAACTTGAGCAATAACCCAGGGCAGGCCGGTAGAAAGCGGGCGGGACATGAAACCAGAATACCACATCTTGGAGTAGGCCAAGGGGGTTGTCCCCCCTCTCCCTTTTCCGTACCCTACCACCATGGCAAGTTTGCAGGATTTGGGACTCAACCCCGAACAGGACGATGCAGTCCATACTATTGAGGGCCCGCTGCTCATTATTGCCGGAGCAGGGAGCGGCAAGACCAGGGTCATTACATTCCGTATCGCCCATATGCTTGAGAGCCACATACCCCAGAGCGCGATTTTGGCTCTGACCTTCACCAATAAAGCCGCAAGGGAAATGGAGGAACGGGCCAAGGCCATTACGGGACGAAAACTGACCAATTTGACCGTCAGCACTTTCCATGCTTTTGGAGTTCAAATTCTCCGTGAAAACGGTGAAGCCCTCGGTTACCGCCCCAACTTTACGATCTACGACACCGATGACTGCCTGACGCTGCTCAAAGAATGCGCCAGAGAGCTAGGTCAGAGTTGGGAAACACAGGAACTTCAAGAGGCGGCGCAGCAGATCTCAGCGGTGAAAAGTCAGCGCAAGGGCTGGTCTGACGAGCCGGCGGAGGTGAAAAAGCTCTACCGTGAATATGCCGAGCATTTAATGCTTTACAACGCAGTCGACTTCGATGACTTGATCACCAAACCCATAGAAATCTTTGAAAATCACCCCGACATTTTGGCTCAATATCGTGAACGCTACCGTTATGTCATGGTGGATGAGTTCCAGGATACCAGCCTCACTCAATTCCGCTTTGTCAAACACCTGACCGAGGAACATCGGAATCTTTGCGTGGTGGGAGACGATGATCAGTCAATTTACTCCTGGCGGGGAGCCAACTATGAGAATATTCTGCTGTTTGAAAAAACGTTTCCTGAACGTAAGGAAATCAAACTGGAACAGAATTACCGTTCCACCGGGGCCATTCTTGCTGCGGCGAATGCACTGATTCTCAACAACACCAACCGTAAGGAAAAAGCCTTATGGACCAAAGCCGACGAGGGAAACGTCATTGAACTGGTTCATCCGGAGGATGAAACTAAAGAAGCCAACTTCATAGCCGATACCATCAAGACGCTGATCTTCCGTGAAAACCGCAAGTATGACGACTTTGGAATTCTGGTCCGTACCAACAGTTTGACTAAGAACATTGAAATGACTTTACTGGCGCAAAATATCCCCTACAAGATGTCGGGTGGAACCAGCTTCTTCCAACGGAAAGAGGTGAAAGATGTGATTGCTTATCTGCGGGTTCTCACCAACCCGCGGGATGATGTCAACTTTTTACGCATTTTGAACACTCCCAGACGTGGCGCCGGCAAGGGGCTTATGGAAGTGCTCAATCGAGTAGCATCCTTGAAGAAGGAACCCTTGTACGATGCGTTGAAGGATATTCTCCTGTCAGACCAGGCTCCCATTACCGATCAAGCGCGAGCAGATTTGATGGAGTTTGTCGAACTGATCGAAGAGTACCGGCGAAAAGCCCGTCAACCCAAGGTCAAGTTTGCCCCTCACCTGAAGCAGCTTCTTGAGGATATTCAGTATTGGGAGTTCCTGCTGGCCGATAATCCCAACAGCGACAAGGTTGCCAAGTGGAAATACCAGAACGCCGAAAGCCTGGTCAAGTTTCTCGATGACTGGGAAAATGATCCGGAAGCCCCGCGCACCGATCTGATGAGTTTTCTGAACCGCATCCAGCTCATCACCCGTGACGATCTCAACGACAAAGAAGAAAAGGGTTCGGTCAGTCTGATGACCATTCATGCTTCAAAGGGGCTTGAATTCAACGTGGTGTTTCTCATGGGTGTCGAAGATAAAATTCTTCCTCACGAGCGTAGTGTCGAGGAAGGCCCTCACATGATCGAGGAGGAGAGGCGACTGTTTTATGTGGCAATTACGCGTGCCAGACAGAAGCTCTATATGACGGCTTGTACCACCAGACGAACCATGAAGGAGACCTTTCAACCGGCACCCAGCCCGTTTCTGGAAGAAATTCCCGCGCTTCTGCTCAAGGTGAGTGACGGTTCACCGCAGGAAGAAGCAACCGTCGACGAGCTGGAATCCTTGATGATGAACCTGAAAAAAGCTCAAGGAGCCTAGGTTCGGCTTACGACCTACGCAGAACTTCCAACGGTCTCTCTTTTGCCGCTCTCTGAGCAGGCAACCAACTGGCAAGGACCGCCAGAAGAACCGAACCTAATCCTGCGGCTCCCAGAGCCCAGATGTCGAATTTCACCGGTATAGTTTCGAGATAGAACGATGAATCCAACAAGTGGAAATTTCCCCCTGCGGCGAAGAGATTGACGATTGAATCTGCAAACCCGATCAGACTGTTCACACTGAACGCTACCAAAAAACCGGAAACCATTCCAATGGTAGTACCCAACAGCCCCGAACATAAACCTAATACCAGGAACTGCATTCGGATCAACTGATCAGTCGCACCCAGTGCTTTCAGAATCGCAGTCTCCTTGCGCCGTTCACCGACTATGGTGATCATGGCTGTGGAAACATTGACAGCTGCCACCAGAAGCACCAGACCCATAATAATGGCCAGCAGAACACGGGTCGCCTGGTAATTGAGGAACTGGCTCCGCCCTGTGGTTTGCCAGCTGACCGCCTGCCAAGAAGGACCCAAAGCTGCTCGAACCTTGTCCAGAAAAGCTGGTGTCTGGTCCAGAGAAAATTCTCCTTTGAGACCCCAAAAAAGAGGCTCTTCCCGGGGATCAAAGAGTGTCGACGTCAGTTCTAAGGGTGCGAACAACCAAAGTCGGTCCAATTCCTGGTACCCGACACTGACAACAGCGGAAATCCGGACCGTAGTCACACGAGGAACGGTCAGGTTTCCCCGGGAGCGAGTAGTCAGCAGTTTCAGTTCATCGCCTACGTGCAATCCCAACTTTCGGGCAGCCTCCTTACCGATCCAAACACTCCGCGAATCTGGCATTACCAAGCTTCCCTGCAAGGCCTTGAGATAACGGGCGGCGCCGGCGTCAACGACCGGCCACCGAGGATCAATTCCTCGTACCGAAAGCCCAAGACGCCCCGAGGGAGAGTATGCAAGGGAAAAACCCTGCTGTTCGGGCCAGAGACTTTGGAAGCCGGGAACCTTTGACAGGGCGGTTTCGAGTCTTTCCCGAATGAGTTGGCGCTCTTCGCCCGGAACTGACAGCGACCAAACTTGAACGTGATAGAGAGCTGTTTCAATGGTCCTGGAAGAGATTCCTTCGATCATTCCATCCGAAATGGAAAGAACGACGACCAATGGAACCAAACCGAGAGCCATGGCAAGGCTGCTGGAAATCAAGAATCGGGACTGAGTCTGGGCTCCTCGGGCTGTAAATGCTTTCCAGCCCAAATTCCAGGCGAGAAAGGGCTTCACACAGGCTCCAGCTTGCCGCCGATCAGCTTCAGGACCCGGCCGGTCCTACGGGCGAATTCGGGGTCATGTGTCACTAGCAAAAGACTCTTCCCTTCTCGGTCGACCAAGTCCAACAACAGATCTTGCACCGCCCTTGCGTGGCGGACGTCCAGGTTACCCGTCGGTTCGTCGGCGAGAATCAAGGCAGGATCGTTAATCAGCGCACGGGCCAAGGCAACACGCTGCCGTTCACCCCCCGACAGCTGATGCGGATAGTGATTACCCCTTTTCTCGAGTCCAACCAGGGCTATAAGCCGTTTTGCCCTATCCCAGGAATCCTTTTTGGCCACTCCCGCCAACCAGGAGGGGAGGGCGACATTCTCCAAGACTGAGAATTCCTTCAGGAGAAAATGAAATTGAAAAATTAGTCCCAAGGTGCGGGTTCTAACCTCGGACAAGGAACGCTCTGTTAGCGCTGCCGTCGCCCTGCCCCCGACCAAAACCTCTCCTGCGTCGGGTCGTTCGAGGGTGGCCGCCAAATGGAGCAGGGTGGTTTTTCCCGTCCCGGACTCACCGACCACGGCTACAGCTTTACCCCTCTCGAGAGACCAGTCGAGGCCTTCAAAAAGCACAACCGATTCATCGGGCCCACCAAAGGCTTTATGGACACCCCGAAATTCTAGCACGATGTCATTCATTCGCTTTTCAAGACCTCCGCAACGGGTATTCTGGTAACACCGGCTGAGGCAAGCCACGCAGCCCCTGTAGAAGAGATGACACAGGCCAGAGCAATCAAGAAAACTTCGGGGACTAAAATCCTAGCAGGTAAGGCTGGCAAATAAAACGCCTCAGAGGAGAGAAGGTCCAGCGAGCCAAAACTCCAGGCGAGAGCCAGTCCTAAGACCGTCCCCGCGAGGGCTGCCCCCACACCAACCAACAGCCCCTCAACGGCAAAGACCATCCGAAGGCGGCGCGGACGGACACCCACAGCGGCCCAAAGAGCCAAATCTTCTCGATGTTCGGTGACGGCTCGTTTCTGACTGAAATAAATATTGACTCCAACAACAAAGAAAATAAGACCCACCAGAACCATCATCACGGCTTTTTCCGTCCTGAGGGCACCAAAAAAGGCGGTGTTGTAGTCTCGCCAGGTTGTGATTTCTGTTGACGGTCGCCCCAGCTTTCTGGCAAGGTCTGAAGCCGCAATTCTATCTGCGTTTCCATCCACTAGCTTGATCGCGTAAAAAAAATCTTCGGGGCCGGAAAAAAAGGCCCGAGTATCGTCGAGGTTTCCAATAATCCAACCGGCATCGATCTCATAATAGCCTGTCGAGAAGGTGCCTGTGACCGTCAAGTCAACAAGACGGGGTTTCAGTAGGGAAAACTCCGATCCGGAAAGGGCTGTGAGGTGTATGCGGTCACCGGGTAAAACACCCAGGGATCGGGCCAGTTCGGTTCCCAACAGTGCTTCACCGCGAAACGGCAGTCGGGAGGTTCCCAGTTCAGGGTGTCCCAAACCAAGTCGTCGTGCAAATCCCGGATCACTCTCGAGGGCTTCCGGGGCAAATCCCCGCAGAATGGCACCCCGTCGCAGCCCTTGAGTCGAGGCGACCAGGGTCTGTCCTTCGGTTGTCGGAGTTACTGACCGCACACCGGGGTAGCTTCGGACAAGAGTCTCGGCATCCGGTGCAGGCAAATTATCGCCGGGAGTCCAGCGCAGATGGCTGGAGGAGAGTTCAATCAGACTCTCAATAAAGGTAAGTTGAAATCCATTCATAACAGCCAAGACTGCGTTCAGTGTCAGCACACCGACGGCTAAACCAACCAACGAAAGAAGCGGAGCTCCCACACGCCGGTGTTTTCGCCGGCTTCCGAGATACCGCCGCGCCAAAAAAAGTAGGGGAAATCCGTTCATGGTGTCCGTTCCCGAACAACTCTTCCGTTCTGATAATAGGATTCCTTGACCCGTCTGCCATTCTCCCATTGTTCGATCAAAAACAATGTTCCTTTATCGTAGAGATTTACTGTGATCTTTTCACCTTCCCGGGTCAATTCTTCTTGGACAAGAACCCCGTTTTCTTTCAGAGTGGTCCAAAGAGTCCCGTCGTCCTTGTATTCATAAGTCCAATGAGCTTCGGGACGAGGGATCATCGTAAGAGCCTGTTCAACACGACCTTTTGCATCATAAACCCAACGTTGATTCCGCACGACAACACCTTTGAGGGTGACGGTCTCCTCCATGACCTTTCCCAGAGCATTGAGCTGGCGCTTTTCTACTTTGTCTGTTGAAAAATCTCTCTGAGTCTCCTGAGAAGCTCCAGCCTCCAACCATTCGGTAACCCGGCTCACAAGAGTTTCGGTTCCCTTCATCAGGAATTCTTCCGTTCGTCCCGGAAGTCCGTACCATTCACGGTGTTCTCCCTGCGCTTTGGCTTCTTCGTCTGCACTCCAGATGACACTGAGAGTCTTGGTTGCGCCGTAGACCCAAGCGGCTTCTGCTATTGGGCCAGCAGGTCCGTTACGCTCCAACCGCCGCAGGCTGCCATCGGGCCAATGGTATAGCAAATCCGTAAACAACAGTTTTTCTCTGGAATCTCGGACGGTTCGTTGGATCAGGACACGGTTCTGAAATTTCAGATCGGCCGTCTCGAGCGGCTGCCCATCGAGAAAACTGATTTCACGAACAGGAAGGCTTGATCCAGGATCGAATAAAACCTCCCAGATTCTTTTTCCGTCTCGAAGGTCCCGAACAACCAAGACCCGACCCGAGGAATCGAAATCAAGTTGCCGAACCGTTTCCGAGTCAGCTCCCGCTGGAGAAAGAAAAAGGACAAGAAAGAAAAAAACCGGTAGCCTCATTCTTCGCCAAGAAGCCCGTCAAGAAAGATTTCCACATCGAAGGGGTGGAAATCCTGCGGTTTTTCACCTGTGCCCCAAAAAGCAAACGGCAGGCCCAACTCCCGACTGACGGCGACGGCGATTCCCCCTTTTCCTGAGGAATCGTATTTTGAAAGGACGACTGCGTCGACACCTACCGCTTCGTGAAAAACCTGTGCCTGTTGAAAGGCATTTTGTCCTGTGGTTGCATCCAGAACCAAGATCTTCTGATAAACACCACCACACTTCTCCCGTGCGATTTTGTCGATCTTTTGTAATTCTTTGACTAGATTGGCTTTGTTGTGGAGACGACCGGCTGTGTCTGCCAAAACTACGCGATCACCCTGTGCCTGGGCACTCTCGAGTGCATCATAAAGCACTGCACCGGGATCAGCACCATGCTTTTGAGCCACCACCCGTAAATTCTGCCGCTGTCCATGGAGTTGCAGCTGTTCAGCCGCTGCAGCCCGAAAGGTGTCACCCGCAGCGAGCACCACAGGACCGCGTCCTTGCGTCCCCAGCCAGAATGCCAGTTTGGCAAGACTGGTTGTTTTACCGACACCATTGACACCTAAAAAAAGATACAGGTTGAGTGAGTCGGGATGGTATTCCAATGGTTTAATTCGAATCAACGGACGTAACATATCTTTGAGAGCTACGAAAAGCTCCTGTTTTGACTTTAGCTTCTGCGACCGGGCAATAACCCTCAGCTCTGCCGTGAGAAAAGAAGCTGTCTTATAGCCAAGGTCTGCCTCGATCAACAGATCTTCAATGGCTTCGAAAGCCTCATCGCTGCCGCCGCCGAAGAACAGGTCCTTGAGTTTTTGGAACAAACCTTTTTTCTGCATGGATCCATCCTACGGGAGGGAGGCTTGGGCCACGCCCAGGTAGTCCCCGAGTTCGAACATCATCCAGACAAAAACTCCCGAGGTCAAGAGAACGGTGGCGGTATAGCCAACAGCACCGCCGTAGTACAGAGCCACGGCATGATCGTAGGTTTTCCGGTTGCCACCCAGGGCATAGAGGTTGACTAAGTTCCACTGCTCCTCTGTCCAGGCAGCGGTGAAAGAAGCGGAGGCCAAGCTGGCTCCGAAAGCCGCCACAGTCCAGTAAAAACGGTCCTTTGCCTCAAGCACCGGCCTTCGAATGACAGGAAGTACGAGGACTCCGAGGGAGGGTGAGGCTGTGTCAGGCCCTATCTCCCAGACCAACGTTTCCATTCCGGGAATCTGGGCTCGTACACGGGAAGTGGCCAGAGGGCGGTCAATCGTCTGAGGGGAAGGTCCCAGGTAGCGGCTGTCGAGGTACAGTTCTGCTCCGCTTGGAAGTGTTTCAAGAACCAGAGGTTCGGCGGCACTCTCGCCAGATTCCAAAGTGATGAGTTTCTGCTTTCCCTCATCGAGTACAACTGTCATGGTCCTTTCGGGTTTGGCTGGGGACTGAATGACGAACGACAACTCACCTGGTTCCGCAACGTCCGTAGCCCAGGGCAGCGGATGCCACAGACCCCCAATTTGGACTCGGGTTCCAGAAACGGGCGACTGGATCACCAAACCAGCCCAGGCCCGTCCCAGGAGACTGCTGCGAAACGCTCCTGAGGCTTCAGTCATCCGTTCATCGGCTTCATCGGCTGCAAAACTTCCCTCCCAGCGGGCCAATACCCGTTCTTCCAAGGTGCTGTAAAACTCAATTCTGGCCTGGAGGTAACCGGCGACAGAACGGAACTCCCCTGTTACAAGGTAATGGGCTCGACTAAGCTTCAACAGGTCGGAGCGATCTCGATGGATCCAGGGCAGACCCTCGCGGCCCTGCGCCCAGGCGGCCTTGAGCGGAAGCAACGGGGCAAAGGCCGGTTCAGGAATTGGCTCTTGCTCCAACAGAAGCAACTTAGACTCGATGCCCTTCAGAGTCTTTTCTGCACCATCTTTCTCAGAGATGGACAAAACGGAAGTCAGCCGCTTTTTGTCCAGGTCAAGCATCAATCGGCTGGCCTGCTGCTGCAACGCCCGTCGGGAACTCTCCAGAAATTTCTGACGAAAGGCTGAGGATTCGGCCGAAGTCACCCGATGTCCGGGCAGAGTGTTCCAGCCTCGCACCAATAGTTGGGGAAGCCGGGACTTCCATTCCCCCTGCCCTTCGAACTCCCCCAGAGCCCAAATCAGTTCCTTGGGTTCAGTCTGGGCTCCGGCAAGGCTGGTCACAAGAACCAGAAGAACTGCCAGAAGCCATTTGCTAGAGGTCGTCATCCCCGCCGGGTGTCGCCAAGGTGTTCTCCCAGGCAGAGCGGAGATAATCCTCCATAAAACCGTCGATGTCTCCATCCATCACATTCTGGACTTGACCAACCTCATGCTTGGTCCGATGGTCTTTGACCATGGTGTATGGCTGAAACACATAGCTTCGAATCTGAGAGCCCCACTCGATCGCCTTCTTATCTGCACTGTATTTGGCCATTTCCTTGTCTTGTTCAGCCTTGTAGAACTCGTACAGCCGACTCTTGAGAATACTCATGGCCGTTGCTTTGTTCTTGTGCTGGGACCGTTCGTTCTGACACTGAACCACGATACCCGTGGCCAAATGGGTCAAGCGCACCGCCGAATCGGTCTTGTTGACGTGCTGGCCACCGGCTCCTTGGGCCCGATAGGTATCGATCCGGAGGTCATCGGGTTTGATTTCCACTTCGATGGTATCGTCAATTACAGGATGGACCGCCACCGAGGTAAAACTCGTGTGCCGTCGTGCAGCCGAATCAAAGGGACTGATCCGGACCATCCGGTGAACACCATGTTCGCTCTTGAGAAAGCCGTAGGCGAAATCCCCGGTGATTTGCAGCGTGGCTGACTTGACTCCGCCTTCCGCTTCCAGCAGATCTACCACCTCCACCTTGAATTTCCGACGTTCAGCCCACCTGGTATACATGCGCAGAAGCATGGATGCCCAATCGCAACTTTCTGTCCCTCCGGCTCCCGCATGAATGTCCACAAAAGCGTCGAACCGGTCCGCCTCACCCGACAGGAGTTCTAGGACTCGTCGCGATTCGTACTGTTCCCGAACCTTTTTCAGCAGATCCTTGATCTCACTTTCCAAACTCTGGTCACCTTCGGCCATCGCAAGCTCAAACAAAGCTTGAAGGTCCTCCAGATCCCGAAGCAGAACAACCCACGGGTCAATGCGGTCTTTGAGCCTCTTAATGCCAGTCATGACTTTCTGAGCTCGCTCCTGATCGGTCCAAAAAGAGGGGTCGTGGGTCATCGACTCCTGGTCGGCGATCTGTTGGCGGATGACGTCGGGGTCAAAGACGCCTCCAGGTATCACGGATATCTTTTTCGAGAATAGAGATCGGGGATTGAAGGTCTTCGAGCATGAGGAAACTCCTGTGATCTAAGGTTTAAGGACGGTACGCTTCCACTTCTTTCCCTCAAGAGCCGTAATGACCAGGGTGTTTTCCAAGGGAAACTGATACAGCCTCAGCGTGTCGTAAAAATCCGTGAGCTTGTCAACTTCGAGTTTCAGCCGGG
The DNA here is from genome assembly GCA_020049045.1 of Spirochaetota bacterium. GTDB lineage: Bacteria > Spirochaetota > Spirochaetia > JABEVK01 > JABEVK01 > JAIFLN01. Next base: position 93,834 of record JAIFLN010000019.1, read on the forward strand.
CCAGATTCTTCTCCGAAAGACTCGAAGTCTCGTAGAGATTTTTCTGTACCTTTCGAAAACCGTACTGGAGCAGGAGGTGATCCACCTTGATCCGACTGTCTTCGTTACCGTAGTCACAGGCCGCCGAAACAAACATGGGTCCAATGTAGGGCCTGGGGTGTGGCTCTGTCAAATGGGATTGATTTTTCGCCTCTCCTGTCGATAAATGAAGAGTACAAATCCTTTTTCGACGGAGTGCTTGGTGAAAACGGTCCGAATCGCCCTGTTTTCGATACTCGTCTCACTGGTTTCTGCGCTCTGGGCTCAAGAAGGAGTTGCCTACGTGTCGCGGTTAGCGGCTCAAGCAACCGCACAGAGTGTGATCTTGACCTGGAAAGACGCGGAGGGGTATGCGGGTGCCCAGTACGAGGTCTGGCGATCTGATAAAGAGATTGTGAAAGATAGCTTGTCAAAAGCAAAACTGCTGTCGACGGTGAAAGCCGGAGTCGAAGCTTTCGAAGATACCACCGTTACAACACCGTCCTTCTACCTCGTACTATTGAAAGACAACCAGGGCAATCGAAAGGGCTTCTATATCCCCTATCGGAACAAGACAACGGTTGCTGTAAAACCCGACAGCACAGCGCAAGCAAGCACAGCCAAGATCAAGGTCGGTGCAGTAACCTACGCCAATCCCCAGGTGCTGATTCCCTTTTCAGCGGTTCCCTCAGATCGGAAACTCGTTGTTTTCCGGCGAGCCTCTGCCATAAGGGCACTGGCAGATCTTAAGGATGCAACACTCCTTGGCAATACCACGGGAGCACAGACCCCTTACCATGACACCCCGGCTCCTGGTTTGGAGTTTTATTATGCAATACTCGACGCACAAGCTTTTGCGGATGGCAGGGCTGATGCGTTTCAAACAGAAAACACCACCGAGTTCCCAGCTGGATTCCCTCTTGTAGCCATACCTGCCGAAATCAAAGCCTCCTCTCTCGACAGCACCCTCCGACCTGGTATCAACCTCTCAACGAGGGCATTACCGCTTCCAAGACTGCAGTTTGGCACCGAACCAGAATCGGGAGTCCCCTTGGTTCCCACTGCCTATGAACCCATTCCCTCGACGGTGCTTCCACATGAGGCCGAGGCAGCCCTGCGCCGGTGGTCCAAAGCTACCCCATCCGGGCAGTCCCTCCCTCCCCAAATCGTTCTCCCTGAGGAACGCTCTGCAGTTCAGGAAGGCGCAGCGCGATACTTGGTTCAAATCCAGAAGGCCTATCTTGAACCTAAGGACTGGAAAGGTGCGGTGGATGCCCTTGAGAATGTCCTGAAACTAAGCCTGGATGAACGAACTGAGGCCCGGGCACGGTTTTATCTTGGCGAATCTCTTGCAAACCTGAAGGAATACAGGAAGGCCTTTGTCGAATTTTTGGCAGCGAGGGTCTCCTACCCGAGCGAGACCCGTCCTTTCCTCGAAGCTCTCTTCAATCTTCTTGATTCAGAGACAGACTGAGTCTAGACCGCCAGATTTCCCCTGGGTGAAGAATCAGCCACCATTGAGGTGCCAAACGGGCTCCGTCAAAACTGACCGCAGCATCGGGAGCCCAGGACCAACCCTGAGTGATTTTTCGTGCTTCATCCGTAATCAGATACCCTGAAGCCTGAGTCAGGGCACCGAAACACTCGCCGGAAACTAAAGAGGGTTCTGGATAAGAAAGGTTAATTTCGGTAGTGAACCACCCTTCCCAGGAGGGTCCTGTCAACAACTCGAGCTCGAAATCCACGACAAGCGAATTATCATCAAAGGTAAAACTTTTTTTGAGGCGCAGTGGCTGCCGGCCTTGATATCCATCTACGCTGTCTACCGTCATCAACTGAAAGCTCCAGCGTTCCCGGTTTAGTTCGACCAAGCGGTATTCCCGACGGAAAAAGAATGCTGCATCGACTCCTGGACGGTCAATTCTGTAGAATCGATCGACAAAAGCCATTGGCTTTGGTCCCTCACCGTCGACAGAAAGACTGGTGATATAGTTCCAAGGACGATCGAGAAAATCCCATTCAAAAACCTGTCCGCCAACCGGATCGATATAGAGGTTGTAAGTACTGCCCTGAAAAAGATACTCCTTTACCCCGTCAAGATCGAAGTCCTGAGAAGTGAGGGAAGGCTGAAATCTCGTCCGATCACGCAGGAGAGATTCTGCATTGAGGAGAGCGGCGAAGGACTTTTGCCGATGGAGCGCCAACAATTCTTTGTCACCACCCCCAAGAAAACCAAGCCAATTCTGCGCTTTCCACAAATCGTCATAGGCACTTTTCTTTTTGTATTTGTCACCCCGGAGAGAAGAAACCATCAAATGGACATAAACCATTTTGTTGTATAATTGGTTGGCTGCTTCATCATAGGCGAGGAACTGCTTCCAGCTTTGGGAACTCGACGACGGCCGTGAGGAAATACCGGTCCGTTTACACAGATCATCAAAGCTCGTGCCGGAAAAATACGATCGTTCGAGTGCCTGCTGGTTCTTCTTCAAGAAACTCGAAGCCGTCACCGCTTCGATTTCCGGATAAAACGACCGCAACAGTTGAAGGAAAGACTCCAAACCAGCTTCGGAACGGGAAAGAAAATTCCCCTCTTCGGGGGTATCAATCGTCAAGAAAAGACTGAGCAGCTGGCGATCTTTTTTTCGTCGGGATGGAACCATCGCCAAGAAGGCTTCGAAGTCTCCTCCTTGAATTTTTTGAGCCAAATCTTGATGAAAGGGAAACACGGTCAGAAGTCGTCCCTGATGTTCGGTAAGCCTGGGAAGTCCTATCTGGGCCTGAGACAAACCGACTCGGCGGAAGTCACCCTCTTCCAGAAAAGTGTATTCCATTCCACTGCCGGTTAGGTGAACAACCAACGCTGGATCCCAGACTCCCTTTGTCAACCACAACCCACGGGGCCTTCTACCAAGCAGTTTTCTGACGAGGGTCGTCAGCTCTTCGATCTGGCCCAATCTGTCTGTTGGCGGAATGAGAGGTAGCAGCGGCGCATAATAACCGCCACCTAAAACCTCAACCTGCTTGCGTTTGATCATTTCTGAAAGCACAGACAAGTACTCAGAATGCTGTCTTTGGATCCAGTCCAGCAAGGGTCCGGAAAAAAACAGTGTTACGGGCACATCGGGAAAACGATACACAACTGCTACAAAAGGTTTGACAGCTGCCGAATAAAATTTTTCCAATTCTTCATCCGTGGAATGAATAGGAGGAGAGAAGCAAAATCCCAAAAGGAATTGCATTTTATCGAGGATCATCAACCCTTCTCCAAAAACGAAAAACCAAGACCCTGAAGAACAAGCCAGACAAGACCCAGAGTCATGAGTTTCAAAGGCAATCCTTGTATAAAGGGGGGAATCCGTTCCCTTGACAACCGACTTAGCACACTGTTGAGAAGGAGCAGGGCAATTCCGTAACCAAGCACCACAGCAAGCGCTAAAAGCAGAATCTCAAGCAGATTACTGCTCGAAGCTCCGACCAGGAGAACTCCACCGATGAGAAAACTATGAACGAGGTATTCTTTTGCCTGGGGCCACGACCCTTTGAAAGAACGCACAGAAGCAGAGTATGCAAAAGAAACCAAACCAAGCACCCCAAGAAGCAACAAGGTCCGCAAAAACTCCCAATGCAAAGGCTGAAGGAGAAACTGGTCAGGAACCCAATACAAAACCACAGCCAATGAGAGAAGAACCCAGAGAAGGAGAGTCTTCCGGAAAAGAGACCATTGCCCCGCCGATGCCAAGAACTCACTAACACCAAGATAATGGAAAAACAGGAGATTATTCGCAAGGATGGAGGCGAAGACAATTTCGATAAAATTCACTTTCAGACTCCAGGCATCGTATCACGCCAAACGAAAATCGTTAAGAGATTTTCGTCCCATACGCTGGTCAAGCCAAGGAACAAGCAGATTCATCAGAAGAACAGCATAACCGACGCCGTCGCCACCCAGACCCCAGGTTCGGATCAGAAACGATACAAAGCCGACTCCAGAAGCAAAAAGTATCAATCCCAAACGACCCAGGGGTCTGGAAGAAGGATCGGAAGCCAGAAAGAACAGGTTCAAAAGAAAGGTTCCAGAAAACACCTGAAACAAGACATCTCCACCCATCAGTGCTGTCGGTATCGAAAAGGTGAGAAAAAAGAAAACCGGCACCTCCCAAGGAAAATAGCCTTTCGCCAAAAGAAAAATGGTGGCAGCCAGAAGAAACAATCCACCGGATTCCACGATCAATGCCGAAGAAGTATGGCTAAGGCCAAGAAACAGGTCGATGTAACCTGGCGGCAGCTGAATACTGAACCATGAAAAGGCATTTGTATTGAGCCAATTCGTCATTTCCAATCCATAAACGGAATCTGGTCCACCGATTCCCGTCGGAAACGGATAAAAAGACTGGGACCACCCCGCCTGAAGAAAAGCCCAGGCGATTAAGACGGGGTTGATCCAAGGAACCCCGCCCCCGCCAAAGAGGCCTTTCACAACAAGAATGGCAAAGGCACTTCCCAACACAGGAAGATACCAGGGGGCGTTGGAAGGGAGTAGGAGAGCCAGGAGCAAGCCCCAGAGAAGTGCGCCCCAATCCTGAGGCTCGTTTACACGCCGGAAACGCCGAAGTGCTTCATCAAATCCCCAGGCGGAGACCATGGAAAGGGATACAAGAAGCAGAACAGGCCAACCTCTTTGCCAAGCAGAAAAAGCAACCACGGGAAGGAGTGCCAATAGAAAGGAAATATGAAACCGAAAGGTTGTCACTCGATCGAAGGCCTGGGGCATTCTATACGCCATGGACTCGCTCCTTGGCATTTTGGAACTCAGAGACTAGCGGTACCCTCGAGGGACAGACGTAGGAACAGATTCCACATTCAATGCAGAAGCCCAGACCTTCCTCTCGGGCCAGTGCTATGTTTCCTTGTGTCAACGCCTTATGAAGATTCAAGGGTTCCAATCCAACAGGGCAGGAAGTGACACATTGACCGCACCGGATACAGGGGCGTTCCAAGCTCTGGTTAACCTCATCTTTTTCAAGTACCAAGACTGCCTGTGTCGATTTGAGAACCGGTGTGGATAGCAGATCCACAGAATGACCTTGAAACGGCCCTCCGATTAGAATCTTGTGTTCTCCGGGATGCAGTCCACCCACATCTTTGAGGAGCTGCACCAACGGAGTACCAATACGAACAAGATATACCCCGGGATGTTGTACACCACGACCTGAAACAACAATGGTCTTTTCAACCTGCGGCTTGGCCTCAACGACAGCATCCCGTATGGCTAAAACCGAGGAAACATCAAGAATCAAGACCTTGGAACCCATGCCCGGAGCGACACTTACTCCAATTGTCTGAAGCAAGAGACCTTCCTGAGACTGGGGATATTTGAAGCTCAGTGCATGAAGGACAACACCCTCCAGCTCAGCAGAAAACCTCTTCACCCACAAATCGGGATGATCGGGATCAGATACATAATGTGTCTGTCGCGGTCGAAAAAGCTTTTGGAGAATCCGAATGCCCTCGACCAAAGCCTCAGAACGCTGGTCCTGAAGGTTCAGAGACAGTGTCAGGTAGGGCTCCGGTTGAAGGGCGTTGACCACTAGTGTCTCGATCATAGGGGAAAGGCTCTCAAGGTTCCTTCGGGGATCGAGGGGGCTGGATTCAAGAAAGATGCCGGCTTTTCTGACTCTATCCAAGAGTTCTTCATCAGAGACAGAGGCCCATTCTTTCTTGGTTACAGGATGGCCCGTGCGGCCAAATTCTCCTTCAAGTTGAACCAGCGCCGCACTGCTGACCACCCCACCGGGCAAAGGGATTTCTCGAAACTCGAGAATGCGACCAGGTATGGGGGAGTGAATGTCAAGGTCTCCCGAAAAGAGTCCCCGAGCCAAAACTTGGTCCTCTGCGACAGATTCGCCGACATTCACCATCCATTCGGCTCTAGCCCCGGTATATTGCGTCAGGGGGATGACCGCCAAAGAGGGCAGAAACAATGGTCGGATAGGTTGTGAACCGGTGAGGGAACGGAAGGAATCCACCAGGATGCCTCCCCTCGAAAACGACTTGACCCTCGGCATCGGTTTAGCAATCCTCCTGTCGGATTCGCTCAAACTATCCCGTTGCCTTGACCCTCGTCAAGGGTTTTCGGAACCGAAGATCCGGGCTGCGTGGTGGGGATCCAGACCTTCGAAGGCCTTGCGTGCCCAGATGGCATCGGGAGTTTCCAAGGATGCTCGCACCTCAGAAACCCGACCATTCCGACGCTCGTAGGATAGATAGCTCCATGCTTTTCCAGGAACCCAGTCTTGCCAAACAGCACCGTAAGGCCAAGCTCTCTGAAACCAGTGATGACGAAGCCAACTGACCCTGGAACCAGGTTCAACTTGGGAGGAGGAAGTGCTTTCTGAAGAGTCAGAACGACCGGGAATCGTCGTCAAAACGATGGCGGCCCCTAGAAGCAGGATGTTCAATACCAGCAAGCGCCACCGGCGACCTAGACTTGCTCCGCTAGGATTCAAGAGGGTCAAAAGACTGAGTATCAGATAGAGGCTTGATCCTGTGATGATTACCCAGCCTGTGATAACTCTGGGGGTGAAACCAGTGGAGACCGTTGAAACCTGGGCTTGTACTTCCCGAACTCCCAATATCTCCCGTGCTTTATCAAGATTTTGTGGTTCAAACCAAATCCGTGATATTGAAGATCCGGGTCGGAAGATTGTTTTCAAACTTGTCAGCCAGGGATCCCTTCGAGGATCTTGGAGAATCAGCCGAGTCTCGAGATTGGCAAGGGCAAGTAGCTGCAGTCCTTCAAAGGCAGAAACATCGACGACGGCATTGGTCCAGCCAATCACTGTGATGCCGGACTCTTCCATTTTCCGAATGGATTCTTGCTCTTGCTCTCGTGGTACGTCCCAAGAGATCCAAGCAGGTGCGGTGTCCAAGGAATAGACAGCGGTACTGGTGAAAAACAATATCGACAGTACAAAAAGCCGCTTCATGGATCTCACAGGTTGCAGAAAGCCGTCGCAAGGAACAGCCCGAGGAGACAACCGACAATGACTTCAGGGCCTTTGTGACCATGGATCTCCTTGACAGGCTTATGGGCGGTTACCCACCGGGCATTCATATCCTCGATGATTTGATTCAGGGCACGGGCTTGATTCCCTGCCGCTTGACGGACACCCAAAGCATCACGAATGGCCATGGCAGAAAAGAATAAAGAAACCATAAACAGCGGGGAGTCAATTCCGACTCGAAACCCAACAGCAGCGGTCAAGGCGGAAACAACAGCCGAGTGACTCGATGGCATACCGCCAGTCGTCCAAACAAGAGTCCCCAGAAGATCACGTTTCGCCAACCGGGAACGTGACCGCAAGATCGAGATCAATGCCTTGATGAACTGGGCCAAAAACCAAGCTGTTAAGGCTGACAGGAAAATAGGGTCAGAAATGAGATGGCGGAAGGACTCCATGTTTGGGCCAGTTTGGCCGACGACCTCCCCTTTGTCAAGGTTGCCTTTTCTTGTAGGGTAAAGTGATGAGACTCCCCTTCATAGCCGGAATTAACGACCACGATCGTCGCCTTGAGTCTGTCCTACGCCGCCTGCTCCCAAACCAGAGTCTGGGAGCTCTCCATAAGGCTCTCCGGCAAGGGGATATCCGGCTCAACGGCTTGAAAGCCTCCTCAGACTCCAGGGTCTCTACAGGGGATGAAATTGCTGTTTGGGAGGCACTGATTCCCACTGTAGATTCACCCAAATCCACCGTTGTTCCGTCAGCCGAATTGCCTCCAGAGTGGATTTTGTTTGAAGGCATTGACTTCCTGGTCATTAATAAACCCTCTGGCCTTTTGGTTCACCGTGGTGAGGAACGAGACCCTAACCCGCAGAAACAGCCCCTTGATAATTTGGTGCGCTCCTGGTTGGCGCAGTCAGCCTCCAACTCCTTGAGTTTCCGCCCGGGACCGTTGCATAGGCTAGACCGGCAGACTTCCGGTCTAGTCGTCTTTTCCAAAACTTTGGTGGGAGCCCGCAGCTTCAGCCTGGCTCTCGCCGAAAGAATGGTAAAAAAAACATATTTGACAGTCGTTAGTGGGCTTCTCAATGGTTCACGTGACATCACGGCACCTCTGATCCGGGATGAGAGCGCAAGAATGACCCGTACAATCCCCTCGGCTGAGTCCAAAGCAGAGGAAGCTCACTCTTTGTTTGTTCCCCTGGCTCAAGCCAAGGGTATGACTCTGGTTGAAGTCGATTTGGGAACCGGTCGCACCCACCAAATACGAGCCCACGCCAAAGCCCTGGGTCTGTCTCTCGCCGGTGATCAGAAGTATGGCGGAGGCTCCCGTCCCCCGGGTCTCGACGTTGACTGGCTGCTTCATGCTTGGAAGTTGAATTGTGAGCTCATGCCTTCTCTCGAGGCACCTTTACCACCGTTCCGGGCGCAATGGGTCGAAAAAACTTTCAAGATTCACCTCTAAGGTGCCGATCCTATGAAATGAAGGAGTCGAATGGATTCGGCTTTCTTCAAGGCTTTATGCGTCTCTCGAACTATGGTTCGGGTATCCGACGTAATATTCAAGGAGGAATATTATGATCATCAACCACAACATGAGCGCCATCAACGCTCAGCGTGTTCAGGGTGACTCTGTTAAGGACGTCACCAGGAATATGGAGAAGTTGGCTTCCGGCTTCCGTATCAACAAAGCCGGTGACGATGCCTCGGGTTTGGCTGTTTCTGAAAAGATGCGGTCACAGATCCGTGGTTTGAACCAGGCTTCCCGCAATGCGGCCGACGGTGTGTCGTTCATTCAGACCACGGAAGGTTACCTGCAGGAAAGTCAGGACGTTCTCCAGCGCCTCCGCGAATTGTCCGTGCAGTCCTCCAACGGTATTTATACCGCCCAGGACCGCCAGCAAATCCAGGTCGAAGTGTCCCAGCTTGTGGACGAAATCGATCGGGTTGCTTCGCACGCCCAGTTTAACGGAATGAATATGCTGACCGGGTCATTCGCTCGCGAAGAGGGCACGAACTCCGTTCCCGCCTCCATGTACTTCCATATCGGAGCCAACGTGGATCAGCGGACTCGTGTGTACGTGGGGACCATGACTGCTTCCGCCCTGGGTCTGAAAGACCTTGGCGACGGCAAGAAAATCTCCTTGGCCACTCCCGACGAAGCCAACCGCGCGATCATGACCTTCGACGCCGCCCTCAACCGGGTGAGCAAGCAGCGGGCCGACCTCGGTGCCTACCAGAATCGCCTTGAATTTGCGATCAAGGGCATTGATATCGGGGCCGAAAACCTGCAGGCCAGCGAAAGCCGGATCCGGGACGTCGATATGGCCAAGCAAATGGTTGACTACACCAAGAACCAGATCCTGGTCCAATCGGGCAACGCCATGCTGGCGCAGGCCAATCAACGGTCGCAATCGACCTTGCAATTGTTGGGCTAAGGGTTTATGTTTACGGCTGGATGGTCTCCTTTCAGAAATGAAAGGAGCCATTCGGCTGGTTTTTTTGTTCTTTGACAGCTCCTTTCTGTTTTTTCATCTTGTCCAGGTCGGCAAGGACGCGGGCTTTCCAGCCCCCTACTCGGGGGTCAGGAGAACCCGTATCCTTGTCTGACCGGTTCTGTATTGGCACGACGCGTGGTGTCAGTCAGTACTCAAAGGCAGGGTCAAGGTCAAGGATGGCCTTGAAGGAATCCAGGAGGGTACCATGATCATTAACCATAATATGAGCGCCATCAACGCCAACCGCGTTCTCGGCACAACCGGGCCAGCGATGACGCTTCGGGCTTGGCCGTTTCTGAAAAGATGCGGTCACAAATCCGCGGCTTGAACCAAGCCGGACAGAACATCCAGAACGGGATTTCGTTTATCCAGACCACGGAAGGTTACCTGCAGGAAACTCAGGACATTGTGCATCGCGTCCGCGAGCTCGCTGTCCAAGCTTCCAACGGCATTTACACTCAGAATGACCGGCAGATGATTCAAGTGGAAGTCAGTCAACTGGTGGATGAAGTCAACCGCGTTGCCTCGCATGCCCAGTTCAATACGATGAATATGCTCACTGGTGCTTTTGC
>JAIFLN010000019.1:103939-123281 GCA_020049045.1 Spirochaetota bacterium
ATTTACATCGGAACAATGACGGCTACCGCTCTGGGACTCCAGAGTGAAACTGCCCAGGGCAGACAAGTGATTTCGTTGTCGGCTCCCGACCAGGCCAACCTGGCGATTGCGAAGCTCGACGATGCTATCAACAAGATCAGCAAGCAACGCGCCGACCTCGGTGCTTACCAGAACCGTTTTGAAATGGCCTACAAGGGCGTGGCAATTGCCGGTGAGAACCTCACTGCCAGTGAAAGCCGCATCCGTGATGTGGACATGGCCAGCCAGATGGTGTCCTACACCAAGAATCAGGTCCTGTCCAATGCCGGGAATGCGATGCTCGCTCAAGCGAACGTCAACACCCGTTCCGTCACTCAGTTACTCGGTTAACGATCCGGTTCGTTCAAGAGAATTCTGGACGTCTTCTTTTTCCCGAACCGAACGTCACCAAGAAAAGGGGCCGCGTCCCCCTTTTCTTTCCTTTTAAGGAGGAAAACATGGCCACCGATATTTCTCATACCTTGTTCGCCTCAGCCCTGGGTAGTCAACCTGTCTTTCACCAGGCAGTCGAACCGCGTCGAATGAATCCATCTCAACCCCAGCCCGCACGAGAAGAGGTTTCTCCGGTTGTAGCTCCTCTCAGTCCCAAAGAAATCCAGCACACCGTTGCACAGCTGAACGATTTAGCAAAAGTAACCAATCACCGCCTCAGTTTTACAATGGATTATGAAACCAATGATGTCATCGTCAAGGTTGTTGATGCAGTGACCGAGAAAGTAATCAGGGAATTACCACCCGCTGAACTTCAGAAGCTTCACAAGAGCATTAAGGAAGCGGTGGGACTCCTGATAGACAAGATGATCTAAGGTCCCTTCAGGGGGCCCTAGCCCGCCGGAGGGACCGTGTCCGACATCAGTATCCCTGGCGTCAATAGTAAGTACGGTACTCAAAACATTATCGACAGTCTTGTCAAAGTCGAGAAAAATAAACTTGTCCAAATGGAATCGCAAAAGAAGGGTTTCGAGGACACGAAATTGGCTTGGCAGGATACAAACAAGCGGATGCAAACTGTCCGCGACGCGGCAAAGGCACTCTATGGGTTTGCCAGTCCGTTCGGATCCAAACTAGGCAGCACCTCAGACGAAAAGTCCGTAACTGTACAGGCAACCCGTTCGGCCAGCAACGGTGAGTATCAGATCAAAGTGCTGCGCCAGGCCGGTAACGACAGGTTTTTATCCAAAAGTCTGACAATGGATCAGACTCTCGTTGCTGGAGAATACCGGTTTCAGATTGGTGAGAAAGAACTGGTGCTCAACTTTAAGGGTGGAAAACTCCAGAATTTTGTCGATGCCGTCAACCTCAAAAATCCAGCTCTGATCAAAGCCTCCGTTATCAAGGACAGTGTTGACAGCCAGATTCTTCAGCTTGAGGCAGTACCTGTCGGAGCAAAGAACTCGCTGAAAATTTCGGGAACAGGCCTTGAGGAACTGACAAAGATCGGAATGCTTGGACCGGTCAAAGGGTTCCGGCAGGAGTTGCAGCCAGCACAGGTCACGCTGCCCCCCGGAAGTCAACAATCCTGGAAGACGGAAAATCCGATGACGTTGACAACTGGCATGGAATTGCGAATGACTCTTTCGTTTGTTCCCGCCATAGCAGCTTCAAAAGACAACGTGCCCGATACCGGGTTCAAATACCCCGACGGGGGTACTGTGACATTTCAGGGTATCACTTTGACAGGAGCGGGTATGCAAGGTGCAGTCCCTCCCCCGCCAGTGCAAGAACCTCCCCCGGAAATCAAGTCGCTCAAAGGCCTTACACTCCAAACAGGCTCAAAGACTATCGCCTTGGGAGACCTGCCAGACACGGAAACTCCTCAAACGGTAACCTTTTCGCTCCCGGCCGGTGAAAGCTTTTTATCCTTGGGTTTGTCCAATGGAAACAGCGCTCGTTCGTTGTCCGTTTCCCAGATTGAAATAGTCGACCCGACAAAAAAAGAGGGTGTAGAGCCTCAGCGCCCCCTCAGCAGAGCCGCCGACGCTGAACTGGAATTCGAAGGTATCAAAATTGTTCGGGAGACCAATGCCGTAACGGATGTGATCCCAGGGGTCACCCTCAACCTTCTGACTCCAACTAAAGAATCAGTCAAGGTCAAGGTTGAGCCCGACCGAAAAGCCATAAAAGACTCAGTCATTACCTTTCTCGGTAACTACAACCGACTTATAACAGATATTTTAGTGATGACAACAATACGACCAGACAATCCGGCAGGCTCTCAGATTTTGCAGGAAGCTTCATATTTAAGCGATGAAGATAAGAAAAAGGCCGAGACCAGGTTAGGGAAATTCCAAGGCGATATCGGGCTGAATCAAATCAAGAATTCCCTTCAGCGTATTATGATGGATCCCTATAAAACGGATGGATCCAGCTTCACCCTTTTGGCCCAAGTGGGAATATCGACCAACACTGCTTCAGGCGGAAGCGACCGGGTGACGGCCAGCAAACTTCGCGGTTATATGGAAATGGACGAACCCGCCTTCGATGCGGCGATTTCGAAAGATCTCGAAGGTGTAAAAAAACTTTTTGGCAACAGTCTGGATGGAACCTTGGTCATCAATAGCGGTGCAGCCTATATGGTTGATGAACTTCTCAGACCCTCGACACAGCTTGGGGGCTTCAATGCTTTAAGAGTTTCCTCATTGGACTCGCAGATCAAGTCAAAAACGAAAGAGATGGCCGATTACAACGACTACTTGGCACGTTACCAAGCTGACCTCAAGCGCAAATACGGGATGATGGAATCCTCCTTGAATTCCATGCAGAAAAACTCTGAATCATTGAACAGCCTGAATACGAACAATCAAAATAACTGATGAGGCCCCATGACCATTCGCATTAATCAGACTGCTGTTGATTTCACGCTGGAAAAAGAGAGAACTTTTTCAGATCTATCCACATCGTTGAGGGAATGGGCTGAAAGTCAAAACTTGGCAATTCTTGGAATCCTGGCAGATGGAAAAGCCATTGGCATTGAGGAAAACTTAATGCTGGATGAAATAGGAGAAATTGAGGTCGAAGCCGTCACTATCGAGAATCGAGATCTCGCCAGTGCGGAAGTGATCGCCCGGTTTTTTTCCCTCTTCTCTTTCGCATTGAAAAATGAAGATCAAAATCTGATCGTTGAATTGTATCAAGAATATCCTTCCGTAAAGGCAGCCTTGTTTCCCCTTTTTGCCACGATGTCTCAGCGTCTGTTGCCGCCGCTGGCAGTTCTTGACACTTCTTGGAACGACAGAGTCCTTGTCAAAGACGCCTGCAACCAACTGGCACACGAAACGCAAAAGTTCCATTTTGAACTACAACAACCGGAAAAGGCTTTGTCTGAAATTCTTGATTCCCTTGATGAGACCTTGATTTCACTCGAAAAGTTGTCTGGTTTCTTTCAAAAAGGAAGAGATCGGGAAGGCTTTTCTCTGATTCTTCAATTGTTTACTCAATTGGAAGATTTGGGCCGACGTGTCCTCCTGACAACGGCATCCAGGGGACCGATCGATCAGAAATGGCAGGATTTCAGCCGCGAGTTGCAACCAATCTTGAAAGAGTCCGAAGAGGCACTCACCTGCGGAGACTACATTCTACTGACCGATCTGATTGAATATGAAGTTGCTCCCCGGCTTCGCGAAGTACGTTCTTTGTTTCCAGAAATGACAAACCTTGACCCGACGGCTGACTCCCTTTAGAATCTTACTCATAAGTTGGTGCCATGCAATTAACCCAAATCTCCGACATCGTCAAAAAGAATGTTCCCCTTCACTACCGCAATGAATACACTGCCAATGCGGTGTTTGAGATCTCGGAGGGAAAATCTCTCTCCCGTCGAATTGAGTTTATTGTGGAGATGTCTCCCATTGGTTCCAAAGATATCCGGATTAATTTTGTCGACCCCATCGACTACCCATTAGTGCCGATTCTGAAGTCTCTGAAAGATGAAATTCACATTCTGGATAGAAAGGGTTCTCTGCTCTGACTTGTCACCTCTTATCAGCACGGGCAACCCGAAGTTTTGGCAGGGAGCTGGCAGCTTCGCTGGGTCCCGGATCGGTAGTTGTTCTGGAAGGGACATTAGGAGCAGGGAAAACGACTTTAGCCCAAGGTCTAGCCGACGGTCTTGGGGTGACTGACATTGTGACAAGTCCCACATTCGCTTTGGTTCATGAATATGCAGGCAGGCTGCCTCTTTTTCATATGGATCTGTACCGGCTCAGCTCAGTGGAAGAATTTGAGATGATCGGTGGTTGGGAGTATTTTCTTCGCGGGGGAGTCTGTGTGATTGAATGGGCAGACCGTTTGGGATCGTCACTTCCTCGGCCCTATTGGAAGATAGAGCTCTTCTGGAAAACCAAAGGGCGTTCGGTAACAGTCGAGAAGGAAGGCTTCTAATGTCGTTGCTGGCCTTGGATACTTGCACAGAGCGGATGATTGTTGCCTTGCGTTCAGGCGGTCCTGAGGAGGTTGACCAATGGATCAACCTTGATTCCAAAGATGAACAGGGTCTGGGCAATCACGCTCGCGACCTACTTCCTGCCTTGGAAAAGTTGCTAGACGGCCGAAAGCCCGAGGTTTTGGGAGTTGCTCTGGGACCCGGATCGTTTACGGGAGTGAGAATTGGTTTGGCGACTGCGAAGGGCTTGGCGGAAGGATGGGGCATTCCTTTGATTGGATTGGACAACCTTCATGCCATGGCTGATGCTTGGAGGCGGCTGGTCCCGAGCTCCAAAATGGCAGTTCTTCCCGTGATCGATGCCCGGAAGAAAAAGTTCTATGGGACCCTTGAAACCTCTGAAGGAGTGTTGATACCTGCTTCGGATCTCAGTGCAGAGTCTTGGTTGCACACAGTGCGGACGGTTTGGACGGGACCTGTTGTACTCTCAGGGTATCAGGGAGCCCTAATGAGTGCGATTCTGGGGACACAGCTCCCATCTGACTGGACTGTCATGCCGATTAATGACTGGACGCCTGGTTTGCTCGATCAACTGGAGAAAAAATGGCGGAAAAGAGAGACTCTTGCTCCCAACGCAAGCCCTCTCTACCTTAGACTGAGCGAGGCTGAAGAGAACCTTCGGTTGCGATCATCCTGACCCGAGACGCCCCCCCTTCTGGCGGGTAGTCAAAGCCTTCTTCAAGAACAACTTTCCAATCCCACTTTTCTCCGGGAATGAAACGATGCCGCCAGAAACCTTGCACGAAATGACTCTCCAAACGCCGGATCCAGTCTTTTTTCAAAGTTTGGGCTGGTAGATCGAAAACCCAGTGGCTTGAAGTTATCTTTCTCAAAGTGTGCTTCAATCCCCGGGCCGTCAGCAATTTCTGCCCGTTAAGTGGCCAGGGTGAAATCACCTCTATAGACCAAGTCGCCTTAGCGTTTCCCCATGGTTTCACCCCGGGACGAAGAGTCCCAAAGGGAGAAAACCGGTGGGAAACCCGGGACCAAGCGGTGGATTCAACTCCCCATTGATCAAGAACGGCTGCTGCCCCGGGTGAAAAAAGCAACGTCAGGCGGTCATCACCCTCAAGAATGCAGAAACCAGGCTGGGTCTGTGCGGACCACCAGGAACTTCGAAAACCACGATACCCCTGGTTCAGCTCAGGGTTTTCCAACATCAAGGCACGAGCAAGGGCCGCTGCTGTCTGATCACGGCCAGCGACGGCAGCTCGGTTGGTCAAACAGACAGAAAACTCACATGGAATTTCGGCTCGACTGCGAGCCTTCCAAGCTTCCGTCCAACGGTGGACCAGCGCCTGGTCAGCGGAAGTTTTTCGAACCAATCCTGCAGGGATCAGTTCCTGGAAGGTACGGTTGCGGCGGTACTGTGTTTCGAGAAAAGACCGTCGGACACCGGTATCGACCCTAGCCCACGGTGCCTTACGATTAGCCTCGACTCCATAAGCAACTTCCAACCGCTCCTGTGTCCAACCTAATGCCTCGAGACGGGTCTTCCATTGGCGTAAAAACCAGCTTGGCACCTCCTCGCGAAAGATAAAATCCCCCTCCAAGACGGTTCTAGCCCAGGTTTCATAGACCGCTTGAGTAGGCGGGCGGAGCATGAGGTCGCATGCGGCGGCTTCCTCAGAACTGGCGGCAATCCGTCCCTCAAAGCCATGCTCTTTGGCAATGTTCAGAATGTGGCGCGCAACCCGGTCGATTTCTTTGGGGTTCGGTGCCGGCTCAAATTCAAGGGGGGTGTGAGGAAAACGCACCAGGGGAGTCACAGAGAAGACCACTTTCAACGGACGACCGGTAGGGGTGGGCAGGGCTCGAAGGAAAGTCAACAAGCGTCCCAGTTCCTGGAAGTCCTCTTCTTCTTCCCAACCCGTTGCAATCAAAAATACTTTGAGTTCACGAACGCCCGATCTTGCAAAAACGGTGAAAGCCCGACGAAGCTGATCTTGGTCAAGGTTCTTGTTCAAAGCCCGGCGAAGCCTTTCCGATATGCCTTCCAAACCGCAGGTGAACCAGGTCTTGCCGAATAACTTTTCCAATTCGAGAAGCAACGGGTCGGCCGCAAGGGAGTCAAAACGCTGGCTCTTGAGGCCCAGACCCGAAAACCAAGGTGTGACCAACTCGAGGAATGGGTACAAACCTCCGTGCATATTAAAGTTGAAGCTGTGAATGTCGAGTCGGCTGGCACCCTGCCCCGCCTTGACCATTAGTGCGGCCTCAGCCAAAGTTGGATACGACGCTTCAGTATAGGGTTTTCGAGTCCAGCTTTCTGCACAGAAGGAGCAGAAACCCGCACATCCGGCGGAGATAGCCAAATGGGCTTTTCCGGCATTCCCGTCACCAAGGGCGACCGGCATTGCTGCTAGCAGTTCGGGTGCCAAGGTTGCCCTGACGGGTCGTACAGGAACTCGATAGGGAGCGCCTGGAAGAAGAAAACCGGGAACCTCAGCTAATTGCTGGAGGATTTCTTCCTTGGTTTGGTGCGCGGCCCTGCCCTTGGCCACCGTTTGGAAAACGGCTTCGATGGACGACCGGTCTTCTCCCAGAAAGACTCCGTCCAGGGGACTGTCATAACCCCAAAGCAAGGAGCTGAAAGGAGCATTGGCACCACCCAGAATCACCAGAGGAAGATCTTGACGCTCACGACGGTCTCGTGCCGCAAGGGGAAAGTCGGAATGGCGCAAGAACCAAAGTAGATTTCCCATTTCCTGCGCTACCGCATTCGAAAAGGCAATCAGACCAAAATCCTTACCTGGTATGTGGCTCTGAATTCCAACCAGCCAGGGTATCTGGAACTCTGCCCATAGGGCCACATCTTTTCCAGGAGGAAGGAAAGCCCGGTCCGGATAGAATCCAAGAGAAGAGACCAAAGCATACAAGTAGTGATGTGTAATCGATAACGAGGTGTCCTCATACGTAGAAAGACGGGTCAACAGGACCCGAAAAGGGCGCTCACAGGACTCGGGGGCGAGGAGATTCAACTCAGCGGCCCTCGTCCAATTTCCTCGGTGAACCATCCTGTCCCGTTGAGTTTCAAAAAAAACTGCTGGCTCTAGGAAACTCAGGAATTGCTCCATTCCATTAGCAGAGTTCTAGCCGCGAGGTCAAAGGGGTTTTGTTGAACCACCAGAAAGAGCGCTTGTGTCGCCGCTTCCCATCGACCTTCTTTCGCATGCGCTAAAGCCTCTTCAAACGAATCGAGAGTTTTATCTTTCAGATTTGCCACAGTTTTGTCCTCAGCCTCGTAAAGTTCAATTTCTGTTCTTTCCAAGGTTAAGTGCCGATGCCGATACCATCCCCCCATCGCGACACCGTCCTGAAGCTCAGAATCGAGAACCAGCTTGGCTCCGTAGCGTTCTGCAATTGCGAGAAGCTGATCGAGACGTTTACGCGGAATTCGAGAGATCAACGGGAAATAATGCGAACCAACGTCATGGATCTCAAACTGGACTCTGGCCCGAGCTAAAACAAGGTTCCCCTCCTGTCCAACCGTTGAAGCCATGGCTCGTTGGACTTCAAGAGAAAAAGTGATGGCGGTCTCAGACCAACCTTCCAAGACCCAAAGGAGTTGATCGTCCTGCCATTCGACCAGAAGAGCTTTGTAAGTGACGGCAATGTTGCGAATTTTGGGCAGCCAAAGAGCTGGTTTCGCTGAACTCTGCAGTAGTACAAGAACTACCTCAGCCTCCCGATGATCCATCAATTCCAGGGATTCCAAATTTTCTTTGCCATAATAGGAAGCTAAATTCCCATTAATAAATCTCGACCGGACCTCTTGTCGTTCCTTCTCCTTTTTAAAATCAGAGAGTTTCGTATGGAACTCTCTGAACTGCTTACGTGCCAATTCAAATGTTGCAACAGACAGAAATAGAACCATAGCCCATCCCCAGAAGTAGGTGGACTTCATCGGCAAGAAATAGCTGATAAAAATCGGAAAAAGTACCAGCAGGGCGCTGGGAATACCACCAAAAAAATAGATAGCAGAAGAAGGGCGTTTGTTTTGAAATGCCTGAAAGCAACGTTCGACCAAAAACAAGGTCACTAGGACTATCGAGACCTTGGGAACCAGCACCCATGCAGTTTTCAGAAAAAGAGAGTATCCATCTTCCCATCGGAACAGAAGAGACACAATAGGAAACAGGTCCCAAAGACATACTGCCAGCGTCAGCCATGCAATGGCAAAAACAGAACGACGATTCACTTCTTGTGGAAAAAGGTTGTGAAGGAAGTACGCAAGCACAGGAAAGGTCCAGAGGCTGAGCCCGATGCTCAGGATAAGGTAGAGGGAAGTGGATATTTCAGGAACGAAACGCTCCAAAAGCGGTTCCGGTTGTTCCACATGAACAACAAGGGAGGCAAGACAAAGAAGAAATACCAGCATCAGGGGGCGTAGAATCCGCTGTTCGGGGTTTCGAAGATACCAAATGAAGAGCAGAATGAGACCTAGAAACAGGAGCCCAGACTGCAAAAAGCGGTCCAGGCGTTCAAAATGACTCGTGCTCACCAACGAGTCAGCAGCACCCACAATCCATAGACGATTCAACCCTGTATAGCGGATCAAAGGATCGGTAGAAGAAATCTCAACCACCAGGTCTACGACTCCGTCTTTCGGTTGAACGGCAAGAACCGTGCCGGTACCCCTTGATTTCCAGCTGGGCACCCCATTGATCCAGACTTGAAAATCCCCAGGAATGGCCCCGATTTGAAGACCCAACACCTTTGGAGGAACCAAGAGCCGAAGATGGGTTGTCGCCTCAACGACGGCACCGGTTGAAGTGTTGAAAACTCCCCCGCGATCGGGAGGTCCTGCGGCTGCGGCCAACGGCAAACTCTCAGGCCGTCCGCCCTGGTCTGGCGACCAATGGACTCCTGCGTCCCAAAGCCAGCCTTGAGGTACAACGGAACCATCTCTAGCAAAGTCCCAAGTGCGAAGATCCAGCAGACCTTCGGATGAATCCATCAGGTGTGGTGCTTGCAAGGTTGAGCCACATCCGCTCAGCAAGAAAAAGAGGGATGCCACGGCTGTGAACCTTACGATCATCGTCATGGATACCTCCTCTTGAAGCGAGGTACGCGGCTTTCGGCATTCAGGTCCCAACCAGCCCGGTCTCCCCGAAGCAGGGCATGGTAAGCCCAACCGGCAACCATGGCGGCATTATCAGTACACAACTCCAAGGAGGGATACGAGATCTCCCAGGTTCTTTGTTGCAGGAGAGCTTCGCGAAGGTAGGAATTGGCAGCAACCCCGCCACCGGCTACGACACGGGAAACACCGGTATGTTTCACGACTGCCTTGAGTTTTCGGACAAGAAGATCAATTGCCGCTTTCTGAAAACTGGCACAGAGGTCTTCGAGATTGGGGTTGGTAACATCTTGGAGAAACTGCTCTTTCTGATTGATGACCGCCGTCTTGAGTCCTGAATACGAAACGTCAAAGGGGTGGTTTCCCTTGTCGAGTCTCGACTGAGGAAAACGATACGCATCCGGGTTGCCCGTTTTCGCCCTGTCATCGACGGCCTTCCCGCCCGGATACCCCAGACCATAGTACTTGGCTACCTTATCAAAGGCTTCTCCGACCGCGTCGTCGATTGTCGTACCGACAACTTCGATGTTGTCAAAGCCGTGTACCAAGGCAAAAAGTGTGTGTCCGCCGGAAACAAGGAGACCCACATGGGGGTAGTCCACGGGTGCCTCCAGTTGCGGAGCATAGAGATGCGCTAGGATATGGTCGACCCCAACCAAGGGTTTGTTGCTGGCAAATGCCAGTCCCTTGGCGAAGCTCATTCCTACCAAAAGGCTGCCTACTAATCCGGGTCGGTTGGTAACCCCGATAGCATCGACTTGGTCAAGCCTCAAACCAGCCTCTTTCAAGGACTGTTGGTATACCTCTGTGATCGTTTCAACATGAAGGCGCGAAGCCAGTTCGGGAACAACTCCATCGTAGGGCCTATGATGGACGATTTGACTATTAATGACGGAAGAAAGAATCGTGCGGCCGTCGGCAACTAAGGAAACAGCACACTCATCGCAAGATGATTCAATCCCCAGAACGATCATCGAGAGGCTCCTGAACGAGTCGGGAGACATCTTCGAGACTGTAACCATTGGTCAGAAGTGGAGCGTAAATCTCCATCAAAGTCTCGGCTAAACCGGCAGACCAAAGTTGGCCTACCATTGTAGCCCTCTGTTTTCGAGAAATCGGGACCTGTGCTTCGACAGGCAAGGGCGAGGATGTGCCCCCTTTTTCGTTGTCCAACAGCAATAGAAACTCCTGGGGGATGCAAGGAAAGAAAACGCACCTGGAAAGACTAAAGGGGGCTGAGCCTTTGGTCAAGTCAGCCGTACATGTACTCTTTCAAATCATCCTTTTGGAGACGGAGTTTCTCCAAAGCTCGAATCTCCATTTGTCGCACTGTCTCAGCCGATAGCCCCATCTGCTCACCGATAGTTTTCAGGGTTCGTTTCTTTTCGCCCATAAATGCAAAACGATACAGGATGACATCCTTTTCCCTCTCCTGAAGACTAGACAATAGACGCTTTGTGTCCTCCTCGAATTCATGGGAAAAGTAGTCATTTTCAGGTTGATAGGATCGGTCTTCGATCAAATCAATCAGACTGACCGACTCTTCACCAACCTCTTTGTCGAGGCTGGCAACAGTTCCTGACAACTCCAAAAGAGCCAAGACCTCTTCTCGTCCCAACCTCAAGAAAAGCGATAACTGGTCTATGGTCAGGGTTTGTTTGGTGAGCGAGGCCTCTGTGAGTCTGGCAGCCAGTTTTCTGAGAGATTCCTCTTTGCGGTGAGGAAGCCGGATCATCCGGTTTTTGTTGACTAGTGCACGAACAATCGATTGTTTGATCCACCAGGAGGCATAGGTAGAAAATCTCACGTTCTTTCTGTAATCGAATTTACCAGCGGCATTAATCAAGCCAAGGTTTCCTTCCTGAATCAAATCGAGGAAGGCTGTCCCAAAGCGGGAATAGGCCTTGGCTATTTTCACTACAAGGCGAAGATTGGCCTGAATCAGTTTCTGGCGCGCTGCTTCGTCACCATTTTCAACCCTGCGGGAGAGATCCAGTTCTTCTTCAAAGGTTAGCAAGGGAGTCCTGGCGATTTCTTCAAAGTACCTGGCAAGAGACTCATCCTGGGAATGGTGGGAGCTCAACGGTTTCATCACAGGCCTCCTTTTGGGATACATGCAAAATACATGCCATAATTATGTCAAAAATGGCATCTTTCTTAATGCATACGGGATAACAACATAATATTTATTATTGAATCAATCAGGAATATTTTGGTCCAACTGTCTACTTTTTAAGACAGAGAGCTATCCTAAAATCATACTGTCATGTAGAATCACGCAATGGAATTGAATGAATACCAACGGGTTGCGAAAACCACCGCTGTCTATACCTCTGCAGAACAGCAATTGGTCTGCACTGTATTGGGCCTCAACGGTGAAGCCGGTGAAGTAGCAGAGAAAATCAAGAAAATCATCCGTGACAAGAACTCGATGATTGGCGATGCAGACAGAAAGGAAATTCAGAAGGAATTGGGCGATGTTCTGTGGTATCTATCCGTCCTGGCAGACACCCTGGGCCTGGAACTGGAGGAGGTTGCTGTGATGAACCTGGAAAAACTCCGCAGCCGTTATCAACGCGGTGCAATCCATGGGCAGGGCGATAACCGCTAGAAAAACACAGCCGATGCCCGAAGTCGAATCGGGGACCTACGCATTACGAGTGCGTTGCTCTACCACTGAGCTACATCGGCGTGGAAATCTTTTTTACCCCTTTTCGACCCTGGCGGTCAAGGGTGACTGTGACCTATACTCTTTTCATGCCAGAACGGTCCTCAACCTTTTTTTTTGCCACAGCGATTGTCTTACTTTTACTGAGTTCATGCTCACCGTTACCCTTGTTGGTCAGCAGAGGGCAAGTGGATTTATCCCAGTACAATTTTGGCCGGGATGGACCGGTCAACTTGGATGGTGAATGGGAGTTCTGGTGGAACCGGGAGCCAGGTGAAATAGCAGGGCCGGAAACCGTTGGATACAGACTCACAACCCTTCCCGGTTATTGGAGTGAAAGCCCAGTGGCGGATTACCCGCCCTTTGGGTCGGCGACATATCGCATACAGCTCAGGTTGCCTGCAGAAGGGGGGCCCTGGTCTGTGGGCCTACCAGAAATTGCTTCCGCCTGGAGACTTACAAATGGCAGTCAACTCCTTGCTGAGAACGGACGGGCCTCCTTGGTACCGGGAGCCTACCAGGCCCATGTCAGGCCACAAACAGTGCCTCTGCCAATAGGTTTAGTGGAACTGGACCTTTTTCTTTATGTTGTCAATGAAAGTGATCGGGAAGGAGGCGTTCGTGACTCCATAGTGATAGGACCCTCAGCAGTTTTGGAACGGCAACAACGCCTTAGTCAACTTGATTCCGCATTCTTTATCGGCGGTCTCTTGGTGATGAGCCTTTTCAACCTGCTGACTTTTTTTCTTCAACGTCAGAAGACAGCGAACCTCTGGCTGGCACTTTTTTCCGTATGTATTGCTATAAGAACCCTCTTCACAGGCCCTAGGATTGTTTATGACCTATGGCCCTGGCTGACTTTTGAGTTGTCAGCTCAAATCGTCTTTCTCAGTATTCTTGGGGCGGTTGCCAGTTTTATTTTCTACCTGAAAAATCTTTTTCCGGATTTCTGGCCGTCTCGAATCTTTGTTCCCTTTTTGTTCTACACAGCCTTTTTCGCCGTTCTTCTCATTCTACCGGTAAAGACCTACTCGGAAATTTTCCTATTGTTCTACGACGTGCCGATGGTACTTATGATCGTTCTTTTTATGGGTGTTGCCTGGTGGGCCACAATCAAAAAACATAAGGACGGACCACTGGTGTTCTTTGGAATGCTATTCTTGGTGGCAGGTTCTCTGAATGACATTCTCTACCAATTCGTCCCGCTTCCTCAGGGAGACGTGCTGGGTCGTTTTCTCTTTGTGTTTCTGGTGTTCAACACTTTCATCTTGAGCCGTCAGTTTTCCAATGATTATGCTTTGACTCAACAACAAGCCGGCGAACTACGAAAACTCGACAAGATGAAAGATGACTTCTTGGCCCGTGTGACCCATGAACTTCGAACACCTCTTCACGGTATGATTGGTATTCTTGATTCGTTTCGACTAGGCGATTTTGGAACGCTTTCCAATCGGCAGACCTATCATTTGGGGCTATTGGAAGCCTCAAGCAAGCGGTTGTTGTCGATGGTCAACAGCATTCTGGATTTCAGCAACTCACGAAAACACCAAATGATTTCAGAGCTTCGGCCCATCTTGTTGAAGGAATGTGTTGATTTTCTCTTGCCAGCGTTCTATCCCCAGCTTAAATCTGGCGTCACCCTTGTCAACCGAATCAATGGACAGTTGCCGGCTGTGCTCGGAGATGAACCGAAAGTTGAGCAGGTTCTTCACCATCTGGTTCAAAATGCCCTTCAACATACGGAAAGCGGGAGTGTGTCGATAGAGGCTGAATTGCGTGATCAGTTGGTTCTCGTGATTGTGCGTGATACTGGAGAAGGCATTCCTGAGGAGAAATTAGCCCAGCTATTTTCCCCCTTCCATCAAATAGCAGAAATCGATACCAGGGCAACAGGTGGACTAGGTTTGGGCCTGGCGATCAGCCGTCAGCACATCCAGCAAATGGGCGGGCGGTTGGAATTGGAGTCAACAGTGGGCACCGGCACAACCGTTTCCCTTTGGCTTCCTGTCTGTCCTCCGGCAAAAGTGGAGTATTACCAGAAGCCACGGTTGGAACGGACTCATTCCTCCGAACCGAACCGTTTGGATACAGAAGCATCCCAGAATTTGCCAAACCGGCCTAGTCAAACTCAGGCAAGCGGGAGTGGCACCAATGTCTTGATTGTGGACGACGAACCTGTGAATCTGCTTGTTCTGAGAACTTTTCTAACCCGTAATGGCTACTCGGTCATTGAGGCGACCAGTGGCCCTGAAGCACTGGAAAAATTCGCTTCCAACCCAATTGATCTGATTATTCTCGACGTCATGATGCCCGGAATGTCAGGGTACGAAGTCTGTTCTAAGATTCGGGAACAGTTCAAAGCAGACCGCTTGCCCATCCTCATGCTGACAGCCAAGAATCAAGTGGAAGACCTCATGCAGGGGTACCAGCACGGGGCCAGTGACTTCTTAACAAAACCCTTTCAAAGGGAAGAGCTCAAGGTCAGAATGGAATTACATCTCAAAGTTTCCAAGGCTGTCCGCGATCGTTCAAAAGAGTCCTCACCCTAAATCCTCATGGATTCTCATCCCCTGCCGATAACCAAGGTATGGAACGTGGATTGTACATCAGCGCAACAGGAATGACAGCTCAGCAGTGGCGGATGGACGCGGTCAGCAACAACTTGGCCAACGTCGATCTCAACGGCTACAAACGTGATGAAGCTGTCCATAAAGCTTTTCCGGAAATGCTTATGCGCCGGTTCAGCGATGACGGTGTTTACAAAATGCCATTTGGCTCGATGGATACGGCCCCGGTTGTTGGCAAGATCGGTATGGGTGTTGAGCAAAATGAATACTATACCGTCTTCAGTCAAGGTGCCCTTAAAGAAACAGCCAGTCCTTTCGATATGGCAATGGAAGACAAAGGGTTCTTTACCGTCCAAACACCGCAAGGAGAGCGTTACACCCGCAACGGTGCCTTTGTCCTTGGTAAAGAAGGCTACATTGAAACGAAAGATGGATTTCCTGTCCTAGGTGAGAATGGACCGATACAGGTCAAGGCAAACAATTTTAGTGTTGACGCCCAAGGCCGTGTTTGGGTTAACGAAGAGTTTCAAAACGACCCTAACCGTTTGGTCAGCATGGAAGAGAACACATGGAAAAAGACCACCCTTCTCGACACACTAAAAGTGGTCAACTTCGACCAGCCACGGTACCTTGCCAAACAAGGTAACAGTCAGTGGGCCGAAACCGAGAATTCCGGCCAAGCCGCGGTTATTGCTCTCGATAAGCGTCCTAAGATCCGTCAAGGCTTTGTGGAAGGTGCCAACGTCAACCCGGTAACTGAAATGGTACAGATGATAGAAATCAACCGTGCCTACGAAAACAATTCAAAAATGATTCAGACCCATGATTCGTTGATGGGAAAATTGATCAACGAGGCAGCGGCCTTCCGCTGATGGAGAGGTAGACCATGATGCGATCCTTATGGACAGCGGCTTCGGGCATGACCGGCCAGCAATTCAATATTGATACGATTGCCAACAACTTGTCGAACGTCAACACCACCGGTTTCAAGCTT
This sequence comes from Spirochaetota bacterium, assembly GCA_020049045.1. Lineage (GTDB taxonomy): Bacteria > Spirochaetota > Spirochaetia > JABEVK01 > JABEVK01 > JAIFLN01. Next base: position 119,732 of record JAIFLN010000019.1, read on the forward strand.
ACCCGAGCGGATTTTGAAGACCTTCTGTACCAGACACAGAAAATCGCAGGGACACCGGCTACCGAACTGACGGTAGTTCCCACCCCCACGCAGGTCGGTTTGGGTGTCAAAGTGGCTGCAACCCAAAAGATTTACACTCAAGGTGCTCTCCAAGCCACGGGCAATGTGAGTGATATGGCCATCCAGGGTGAAGGGTTTTTCCGAATCCAGACCATGGATGGAACGTACGGCTACAGCCGCGACGGTGCTTTCAAGATTGACTCAAACGGCCAATTGGTAACCAGCAATGGTTACCGGGTCATGCCCGAAGTCACTCTGCCTGCCAATTTCGTCCGTGACAGTGTGACGGTCAGCCAGGATGGCCGGGTATCAGTCCTTCTCCCAGGACAAGATGACCCCATTCAGGTTGCTCAGATGGAAGTGTTCCGTTTTCCCAATCCCGCCGGCTTGCAGGCTGTTGGTGAAAACCTCGTCAAGCCAACCAATGCCTCTGGGGAGCCGATTGCAGGTCGTCCCGGCTTTGAAGGAATGGGAAAGATTCAACAGCGCTTTCTCGAAATGTCGAATGTTTCGGTAGTTCAGGAAATGGTCAACATGATTGTTGCCCAGCGAGCTTATGAACTTTCAAGCAAGTCGATCCAGACCAGCGATACCATGCTGGGCATCGCCGCCAACCTCAAAAGATAAGGACTGAACAATGAACCTGCTTGATGCCGCTTCCCTACCCCTTGAGAACCAGCGGTTCAACATGCCGAATCTTCCTTCGGCAAAAGGATTGTCGACCACGAAAATCGACAAGGGATCGGACCTCTATAAGGCATGTGAAGACTTCCAATCCATCTTCATTAAGCAGATGCTCGACACCATGCGTAAGACGGTGGACAAAAGTGGTGGTATGGTTGAACAGAACCAAGGGGAAAAAGTCTTTGAAGATATGCTCTACGACGAATATTCCAAAAAAATGTCAAAGAGCGCAGGATTCGACCTGGCCGACAATATTTATCGCCAGATGACTTACCTTCAGAATCTCCCGAAGGCTGCGATTTGACCGCCTCTTGCTCCTAGTCTCAGTTCTCCTTACATTGTCGTCATGTCTGAACCTTCTCCCCGTCCTTCTCATCGATGGACTTGGATTCTCCTCCTCCTAGGTTTCGCTGTTGCGATTGGGCTACTTATATGGGCATTTCCCGGCAGCTGGTCAGTTTTTCACGATCCCAAAGTGATCGAAGACTGGTTGCTCCACTGGGGGCCTTGGGCACCCGTGGTCTTCGTTGTTCTCCAGACCCTGCAGGTAGTTGTGTTTATCATTCCAGGAGAGGTCACACAGATTGCGGGCGGCTGGCTTTTTGGCTTCGGCCTGGGCTCGGTCTTATCCCTGATTGGAATCATGGCTGGTTCGGCTATCGCTTTCAAGCTTACCCATTGGCTGGGACCCCGTTTTGTCCATCGCATCGCTGGTCCTGAAACCGTTGCCAAGTTCGATGGACTTATGGCCTCCCCCAAGTTTATTGGCTCGATGTTTCTCTTGTTTGTGATTCCTGGCATACCAAAGGATGTTTTGTGTTATGTGGCAGGACTTTCCCGCTTGAAGTTCCTTCCGTTTCTTCTGATCAGTGGAGTTGCCAGGCTGCCGGGAATCGTTGGTTCCAGTTTGATGGGGAAAGCGTTCTTTGACGGCAATTGGTGGCTCCTTCTAGCAGTTGCTGGTGTTGCAGCCGTTCTCTTTGGTCTCGGCTGGTGGTTCCGGGAAACCGTCTTTCAAATGGTGGAACGATTTGCCGTCGATAAGCCTGTCGATAAGGACACGAGTGAATGAACCCCGTTCTCTTTGAAAATGTAAGTTTTGCTTATGATACAGATCCGGTTTTCTCTGAACTCTCGATTGGATTACCCCCCGGAGTGATTTCGCTGATGGGTCCGAACGGTGTTGGAAAATCCACCTTTCTGCTTCTGGCTTCAGGCCGTCTGCTTCCTGGTAAAGGGAAGGTTCTTCTCGAAGGGAAGGACACCGCAACCCTGGACGAGAGGGAGAAAAACCGTCTTTGCAGTCTGGTTTACCAGAACATGGAATTCGAGAATGAGGAACCCCTGGGAGAATTGTTGGATTTCGTATTTTCGCAGGGTTTTCTGGACCAAAAAAACGATACGTTTCTGCGATCTGTTACGGCTAACTTTGAGCTCGACGGATTGTTGACACGAAAGACGCAGGCCCTCAGCAAGGGAGAGATGCAGCGGGCTGTCATGGCGTTCTCCCTTCTGTACGGCAGTCGTGTCGTCGTAATGGACGAACCGGTATTTGCGTTGGAGGACCAACAGAAAAGGCGAGCTTTGGGGTTCCTCACCGAATATGCCCGCACGTCAGGAGTCAGTTTTCTTTATAGTGCCCATGAAATGGACCTCACGAGGGACTACTCTGACCAGGTTCTGCTATTCGCGAAAGAACGGCCTCCCATTATGGGAACAGAGAAGGAGATTCTAACAAGGGAAGTGTTGGAGGAAGCTTACCAGGTGCCCTACATTCTTCTTCATCAGAAAGAGAGGCTCTTCCGCTCGACGCTATTGCAACAGGCTGAAAAATAAAAAAAGGAGTCGCCGCGGCAACTCCTTTTCCCTTTTTGGTGGCAGAGGGATTTGAACCCTGTGCCATTTCCATAACGGGTAATGAATTAAAAACAGTCGTTGCCAATGGTGTGACAATTTCTTTGAAAACGTAGTCGGTTTCACGGTATTTTTGGGGTTACAAGTCAAGTTCAGAGTGAGAACCTAGTCGCACCAATTCCAGGCGGTCAGTGTCAGGTTTTCGGTAAATCAGCACCAAGTCCGGCTTGATATGACAGTCCCGGAATTCTTTCCATTCACCCGTCAAGGCATGATCCCGGTTCTTTTCGGGAAGGGGTTGGTCTTGTGCCAAGTCCAAAAGGATGGCCAGGAAGTCGGCCTCCAAGGTTGCCTTGTGCGGGCCTTTAGCCTCCCTCCGGTAGTCTCGTTTGAATTGACCGGTTCGTTCAATCGTCCGCATTCAGGTCGTCCATAAGAGCCTGAACGCTGGTGACGGATTTCAGCCCCCCCCTACGCGCTTCCTCCATTGCCGCAACGGTAACGGCATTGGGAACCCGAAGAGTGAAAGGCAATTCTTTTTCAACAGCCACCCGGACCAAGAGAGCCCGGACTGCATCCGAAACAGAAAGCCCCATGGAAGCCAGGGCCTCGGTTGCTTGTGTCTTGGTCTGTTCATCAATACGAACGTGAACCATACTTGTGGTACTCATGAGATACAATGTAACACGAGATTAGTCTAAGGCCAAGGGAAGGGAGGTTCATTTAGAACTGAGCATCGTTAAGCACCCAGTAAGCGGTGTTCCCCTTGATGTAAAGATCATAGACATTGACACCGTTTATTGACAGTTCTATGATTAATTTTGCCAGATTATCAGAACACAAAGGTTTTCGGCAGTGATGGGAGTATACCTTGCGGGCAGTTTTGATTTTGTGTGGAGTCTTCTTTTTGACATCCTGTTCAGACCCCCTCTCACCTAAAAACACCTCAACC
>JAIFLN010000102.1 GCA_020049045.1 Spirochaetota bacterium
AAATCGTAATAGAAGCCATGGTCGACAGGCGGCCCGATGGCGATCTGTGCGTTGGGAATCAGCTTGAGGACAGCTTCAGCCATCACATGCGCCAGGGAGTGGCGCTTTTTGTAGAGGAGTTCGTCATCGGAAAGACGTTTTTGAGCAGTTGCGGTGACAGCCATGGAAGGCCTCCTGGGGCAAAGCCGGGTTGCGGCTCTTTCCAAGGACGGGAATGGAATATTCCCGCGGTACCACCTTGGTTCGCTCAGGCATGATGCCAGGCGCCCTCTCGTCCCGTTTCGGAGGACCGACGGTTCCATCTACTGCCCGGGGTTGATCCGGGGTTCGGGGAACGGCTCAGAAGGGGTTTTCAACGGATGGGGTCCGAACCACCCTTTCAGCCAGGGTCTGCACTGCATTCCCCGGGGCGGTCTCTCTGGCGGTCCTGTCCGGCTACTCGTCTTCGTCGATGCCTTGAACCAATATACTAGGACTGGGTCCAGGCTTGCAAGAGGTTGCGGGGGTGGTCACCAAGTTCCAGGGTCAGAGCCACACCGGTACCGGTAAAAAGCACCTGGTCGGTGGCTTGCGAGAAAAACTTGGCCCAGCTTCCGGGAGTGACCGCTTGGCAGGTTTGGAATTTCTCCCTGCCAACCTCAAGACGCACATCGACATCTTTGCCACCGAACAGAGCGGAATTCTGGGCAAAGTGGTGAAACACGATGCGGGTGGGAGTGAGCAGAAAAAGCCCCCAGGAGCCGACGGGGGCCGAGGCAAGCCCTTTGGCAGCGGCAATTCGCCCTGCCGCACGGTACAACAGCGGTTCACCCAGTTCTGCCTCCAGGGCTTGAAGGGTGGGCTCAACGGCACGTTTCACAGTTGTCATAGAAGAATCTCCCGTGGATAGTATACAGAAACAAACACGGGGGAGGAGCCTCTTGACGGACTATTTGCTGCTCAACTCGCAACTCACGGCGCTGCTGGAGGGGGAACCCGACCGTACCGCCAACCTGGCTAACGCGGCCGCGCTGCTGAAGTCCGAACTGCCCGGTTTGAATTGGGCAGGTTTCTATTTAGTCGGCAGCCCCAGGAAACCAGGCGCGCTCGAACTGGTCCTGGGTCCCTTTCAAGGATTGCCGGCGTGCATACGCCTTCCTTTTGGGAAGGGCGTCTGCGGTACGGCCTGGGCTGAAAACCAGACCCTGGTTGTCGCCGATGTTCATGCTTTTCCGGGGCACATCGCCTGCGACTCGGCCAGTGAAAGTGAACTTGTGGTTCCACTGCGGGACCAAGCCGGCCGGGTTATGGGGGTTCTTGATCTGGACAGCCCCCAAAAAAACCGCTTCGATGACCGAGACCGGCAGGGCCTGGAAGAGTTCTGCCGAATTCTGGAAGCTAGCTTGAATCAAAAGGGAGGGGATCGATGAAAAAACTCTATGGAGCGATCGAAGCTGGAGGAACGAAATTTGTCTGCGCCGTGGGCACCGGTCCCGAAGACCTGAGAGATGAGATCCGTTTTCCCACGACCAAGCCCGAAGAGACGCTGGGACAAGCCTTGGACTACTTCCGCCAGGCCGAAAAGAAATATGGAAAGTTGACGGCCCTGGGCATTGGAAGTTTCGGTCCGGTCGATCTTGACCCGAGTTCACCCACCTGGGGGAGTATTACAGCCACACCCAAACCGTTTTGGGCTGATACTCCGGTAGCTTCGTTGTTCCGAAAAGAGTTCGGAGTTCCTATCGGCTGGGACACCGATGTCAACGGCGCGGTTTTAGGCGAGCACCGTTGGGGAGCAGGCCGGGGACTCGACACCCTGATTTACCTCACCATAGGCACGGGTATCGGTGGCGGAGTCATGATCAACGGCACCTTGGTCCATGGGCTCGTACACCCCGAAGCCGGTCATATGATCCTGCCGCGCGACACCAAAACCGACCCCTTCCGAGGCAGCTGCCCCTTCCATGACAGCTGCCTGGAGGGACTTGCCGCCGGGCCCTCGTTTGAGGGCCGCTGGGGCAAAAAAGGTGCCGAACTTCCTCCCGACCATCCAGCCTGGGACCTCGAAGCCCATTACCTCGCGCTGGGCCTGCAAAGTTTTCTGAGCATCCTTTCACCACAGCGCATCATTCTGGGCGGAGGTGTGATGGACCAACCCCAACTGTTCCCCAAAGTTCGGCAGAAGCTACTGGCACTCAACAATCACTATATCCGCCACGCCAGCCTGACGGAGGCTGGCATTGACAGCTATGTTGTTCCACCGGCACTGGGCAACCGGGCCGGGATTCTGGGAGCCCTCGCCCTGGCAGAGGCGGCGGCTAGCCGATGATCTTTCGAAGAACGTAGGGCAATATTCCCCGGTGGTGGTAGTAATGCACGTCGATTTCTGTATCGAGACGGGCCGTGGCCTGGAAACTCCGGGTCACCCCTTTTTCATCGCAGGCTTCGACGGTGATCTGCTGCCCGGGGGTCAGTGCATCGAGGCCCTGAATGGAGAAGGTTTCCCTGCCGTTCAGACCGAGAGACTGGGCGCTCTGTCCTTCGAGGAATACCAAGGGTAACACCCCCATCCCCACCAGATTGGACCGGTGGATGCGCTCATAACTTTGAGCAATGACCACACGGACACCCAACAAAGCGGTGCCTTTCGCAGCCCAGTCGCGGCTGGAACCAGTGCCGTATTCTTTGCCGCCCAAAATGACAAGATCTCGCCCCTCGACTTGGTAGGCCATGGAAATATCATACACAAAGCCTTCGGTTCCTTCGGGCAACTTCAGAGTGTAGGAGCCCTCCTTGGGTTCCACCATCTTGTTTTTAATGCGGATATTGGCGAAGGTACCCCGCATCATGACCTCATGGTTACCGCGCCTGGCCCCGTAACTGTTGAAATCGGCTGGCTCAACCCCCTTGGACAGAAGAAACTGACCGGCTGGATAGGAAGCCCGGATATTTCCGGCGGGGCTGATATGGTCGGTGGTAATGCTGTCGCCTAGAACCAGCAGGCACCGGGCGGCAATCAGGTTCTGAACAGCGGTGACAGAGGGACTGAAACCCCGGAAATACGGGGGAAGCTGGATATAGGTCGACGCAGGGTTCCAGCGGAACGTAGCATCGGAGGGTGCCTGAAGGCCTTTCCAATGGGCATCTCCCTCAAAAATCGTCTTGTAGCGGCGGACAAAGGCCTCGCGGGTAACAAACTGCGCCACGAGGGCGTTGATTTCCTCAACCGAGGGCCAAATATCCTTGAGAAACACCAGTTTACCGTCTTTGTCGGTACCCAGCGGTTCGGTGGTCAGATCAATGTCAACACGGCCAGCCAATGCGAAAGCCACCACGAGCAATGGTGAAGCCAGAAAACTCGCCTTGACGTTGGGGTGAATACGACCTTCAAAATTGCGGTTGCCTGAAATGACCGAGGACAAACACAGGTTGTGCTCTGTCTGGGCTTTTTCGATGGCCGGATGCAAGGGCCCGGAGTTGCCAATGCAGGTGACACAGCCAAAGGCGGCGATTTGAAAACCAAGAGCATCAAGACTGGTGAGCAGTCCAGAGGCTTCCAGATAGTCTTGTACGGCCCGGGAGCCCGGGGCCAAGCTGGTCTTGACCCAGGCGGGCACGCTCAGACCCGCATCAACAGCCTTCTTCGCCAGCAGGGCCGAACCAAGCATCAAAGCCGGGTTGGCGGTATTGGTGCAGCTGGTGATCGAAGCGATGGCAACCGCTCCGTCCCGAAGGACAACCTTTTTGCCGTCAAGATCAATCTCGACTCCATTGCGTCCTTGAGATTCGGGAGGGAGTACCTTAGCCAGTGCCAGGGCGGTATCTGCCAGCTTGAGCCGGTCTTGAGGCCGGCTGGGTCCCGCAAGGGAAGGAACGATTTCGGCCAGGTCGAGCTCGAGAACGGTGGAGTATTCCGGGATTGTTTCGCCGTCATTGAACAGCAAGTTGGCCCGACAGTAGGCTTCACTGATGTCAGCGGACTGATCGCGTCCGGTAAACCGTAAAAATTCTATGGTCACCTCGTCGACGGGAAAGAACCCCATGGTGGCCCCGTACTCGGGGGCCATGTTGGCAATGGTAGCCCGGTCCGGGAGGGACAGGCTCTTCACACCAGGGCCAAAGAACTCGACAAACTTATCGACCACACCGTGTTTGCGCAGACGCTCGGTAATGGTGAGCACCAGGTCCGTCGCAGTGGTTCCTGGTTGGAGGCGGCCGGAAAGGCGGAACCCAACCACTTCGGGCACCGTCATAAAATACGGCTGTCCGAGCATGACGGCTTCGGCCTCAATGCCGCCGACACCCCAACCTAACACCCCCAAACCATTGATCATGGTGGTATGGCTGTCCGTACCGACCACCGTATCGGGGTGGAGCAACCCAGGTTCGTCGGGGCTTTCCATCACGACCCGGGCCAGGTGTTCCAGGTTGACCTGGTGAATAATGCCGGAATTCGGGGGAACCACACGGAAGTTGCGGAACGCTTTCTGAGCCCATTTCAGGAAGGTGTAGCGTTCCTGGTTGCGCTGGTATTCTTTGTCAACATTCTTCGCCAGCGCGGTGCTTGATCCGTAAAAATCGATTTGGACGGAATGGTCAACCACGAGGTCGACAGGAACCAGCGGATTGATCTTCTGGGGATCCTGGCCGACGGCAGCCACGGCATCACGCATTGCCGCCAGGTCGACCACGGCCGGAACACCAGTAAAGTCCTGCATCAGGACCCGGGCCGGATAAAAAGGGATTTCGGAATCACTGCCCGAGGCCGTAAGGCCTTCCAGCAGAGAGGGGTCAAGCCCCGCTGCACCGGCTTTGCGGAGGGCGTTCTCCAGAAGGATTCGAAGGGAAAAAGGAAGGCTGCGGACCCTCTCGGTTCCTAACCCGGTGATATCGTAAAAGCTGTATTGCTGTTGCCCGATACGAAGGATCTTGCGGAATTCTCCAGTTTTCATGCACGAGAGAATACAGGAGCACGCTTTGTTATTCAAGGAAGAACCATCCAGGGTTGTAAAACGCGGCCAGGTGACCATAATGTAGGCATGTGCCGCTTCTTTTGCCTCTTAGTCCTTTTTATGGGAATGCCGGTTCTCCTCCCGCTGTGGGCTCAAACCGACTCGGGTTTTGTCAGCTTTTACGGTGATGAGTTTATAGGAAAGAAGACCGCTTCGGGAGAACTGTACGACCCGGCAGTTCTGACAGCGGCCCATCGGTCGTTGCGGTTCGGCATCCGGCTTCTGGTTACCAACCCGGCAAACGGCAACTCAGTAACAGTCCGTGTCAACGATCGCGGGCCATTTGTCGAAGGACGGATTTTGGACCTGTCCCGGGCCGCCGCCGAAGCTCTTGATATCCTTACAGAGGGAGTAGTCTGGGCCGAGGTCAAGGTTCTTCGTTCTGAGGAGCCCCTGGTTTTCACACCCACAGAGTCACCTTCAGCGTTTTTCCAAATGGGAGCTTTTCGGACCGAGGCCAATGCCCAGAAACTGGCCCTCAGCCTGACGGAACAAGGTTACAAGCCCCGGATCCGCAAAGACGGCACCCTTTTTCGCGTGTATCTGACAGTGCCGGAGTCTGAAACAACCGGGCTCACAGAAAAACTTCTGAAGGAAGGACGAAACGGATTTCTGCAGGTCTCAAAAGAACCCCAGGGCACGCCTGTCAAGCTGTCTACGGAATAGACAACACCCTTGCCATCGTAGCTACCATGTTGTAGTATTCGTGTTATGGCTAATCTAATGAAGATTGTCATCGTTGACGATGACGAAGTAAACCTGACCTTCTGTCAGAGAGTTCTCCAAGATTTTGAAACATTTCCTTTCCGTGACCCTAAGAAGGCTCTCACCTACTGTCTTCAGAACGATTTTGATTTGGTTCTGACGGACATGAGAATGCCTTCCATGACAGGCATCGGTCTGATCCAGGAGATCAGAAAGAAGAAGGACGACTTTGCCGCCCTGATCATTTCGGCCTACAGCGATTCAGAGTACCTGATGGAAGCGGTGAACGCCGCCAATATCTCGCAGTATCTGCTCAAGCCGGTAGAAGCAGCCGTTCTCAGCACCAAAGTCACCGACGCTCTTCGCCACCTGCAATGGTCACGCCAGAAACGGATCGATGAGCAGCGTTTGGCGGAACAAGCTCATAAACTTCAGCAGGAAAACACCCAGCTGAGATTCCATGCAGCAACACCCTTGGCATCGCTGGTGGGAACCAACCCCTCGGTGGTGAAAACCAAGGAACTGATCAAGTCTTTTGCCCTTTCGGATTACCCTGTGTTGATCACAGGAGAGGAAGGAACCGGGAAAAAATTGGTGGCCCGACTCCTTCACGAACTCTCCGACCGCAAGGAATGTCCCTACGCAACCATCAGTACCTCCACCATCCCCGAAGACCTGCTTGAGACCGAAATCTTTGGTGCCTCCAAGGGTGCCCAGACCGGTTTGAAAGTCTCCCGGGAAGGTTTCCTTGACCGTCTGGCAGGGGGAACCCTTTCTGTGGAAGAAGTAGAGGGTCTCCCCAAGACTCTCCAGAGCAAAATTCTGAAGTTTCTTCAGTACGGTACCTACTACCCTGTGGGCGGAACGGAAGAACGTTCGGCCGATGTCCGCATTCTCTTGAGCAGCAAGTCCAACCTGGGTCAGGAGATGGAAGACGGAACCTTCCGCAAGGATCTGTATTTCAAAGTTGCCAATCTTCAGATTAAGACCCTCCCCCTCCGGGAACGCCGGGAAGACATTCTGGCCATCATGGAAACGCTTGCAAAGCGGGAAAACCGCAGTTTGCCGGTTCTCGATGCCAAGCAGAAGGACATGCTGACCCGTTATTCCTATCCTGGCAACATCCGCGAGCTCCAGGGTATTCTCGAAAAGCTGAACTTGTTGCAGGGCAGTTCGGCAGGAAACCAGGTTTCGATTGAGGAGATCGACAGGATCCTGAAGGCCAACGCCCAGGTCTACGCATCGATTCAAGGCAGCAATGCACCCGTCAAGACCATTCAGCTTCCGCCTGGCCACGAACCGGTGGATATGCGGGAATTTGTCGATGCCATTGAAAAAGACATCATCATCACAGCGTTGAAGTTCAACGACAACAACATCAGCCAAACTTCCCGCAACCTGATGATCAGCCGCCAGGGCTTGAAGAACAAAATCAAAAGGTATGAGATTCCAGTCGACATCGACGACGAAGAATGAGCACTGGGCACAATCGGGCCCACAGGATGGGCACCGAGCCCATCCCGCGTCTGCTTCTTGAGTTTTCCCTGCCCGTGATGACGGGGATGATCGTTCAAGCGGTCTACAGCATCATCAACCGGGCGTTTATCGGCAATGTCCCTGAGGCGGCAACCTTGGGGATGGCTGCCATTACCGTCGGCATGCCGATCATTCTGGTGAATATGGCTTTCGGCATGCTGGTGGGTTTTGGCGGTTCGGCGGCCTTGAGCCTGTATCTAGGCCAAAAGGACCAGGAGAAAGCCGAAAAGGTTCTTGGGAATTCCCTCACCCTCGTCGTGCTCTTGGGCTTGGTTGTCATGGGCTTGGGAATCACCTTTCTCGATCCCCTTCTGCTCATGCTCGGCGCTACCGCCGAGGTGCTCCCCTACGCCCGGGATTACAACCTGATCATTCTCCTTGCCACAATCCCCATGGGAATCGGGTTCGGCCTCAACAATTTCATCCGCGCTGAAGGCAATCCCCGGACGTCGATGAACTATATGGTTTGGAGTGCCGGGGTCAATGTCGTACTGGATGCCCTCTTCATCTTGGTTTTTCACTGGGGTGTGGCCGGTGCCGCCCTGGGGACGCTGTGCGCGCAGTCCTTCACGGCATTCCTGGTCTTGAGGTATTTCTTTACCAAGAAGAGCCATGTCCATTTCCACGTCAAGTCATTGAGGCTGGACTGGGCCATCGTGGCAAAGATCAGCGCCATCGGTTCCAGCTCATTTCTGATGCAGATGGGTGCCAGCCTGGTGCAATTTGTGCTGAACAACCAACTGATGGTCCATGGTGGCGATACGGCCCTGGCGGCTTGGGGCATTATAAGTACCTTGCTGATGTTCTTTTTCTTCTTTGTCTTCGGTCTTAACGGTGGAAGTCAGCCGCTGATCGGTTACAACTACGGTGCCCAGAACTTTCTTCGGGTGAGAACAACGGCCAAGTGGGCCATTCTTGCCGCCACAGTGATCATGACGGTGAGCTGGGCGTTCATCCAGCTGTTTGCACCGTTTCTGGTGGGGTTGTTTTCCGGGCAGGACAAGGCCCTTCAGGAAATGGCGACACACGGTTTGCGGCTGCAGGCTCTCATGTTGCCCCTGATCGGTTTCCAGATCATTGCCGCCGGGTACTTCAATTCGGTGGGCAAACCAGTCCATGCCATGTTCTTGGCACTGAGCCGTCAGGTCCTTTTTCTGTTGCCCCTGGCCTGGGTCCTTCCGCTCTTTTTCGGTCTTGACGGGCTTTTCTGGTCCACACCCGTCGCTGATGTGCTGGCGGCTCTGGTAACTCTGGTGTTCTTTGTGAGGGAACTGCGGCAACTGAAAAAGTCCGGTTCAGTTACGTGATGGCTTGATGCCGGTCTGAGCGACAATTCCCCAAAAGCCACCTTTCAGTTCCATGGAACGCTTCCAGATGTCTTGAGGCGGAGTGTGAAAGACCAGGGACGACCGGGCCTCGATGACCTGCCAGGCTCCATGATCCAGTTCGGTTTCCAGCTGCCCGGCACCCCAGCCGGCATAACCCAGATACAGCCGGATGAACGGCCGGTCGTCAGGGGGGAGTTCCGGAGTTTGGCCGGAAACATACCCCCGCAAAGCCGGAAAAGAAGGTTCAAACACAATACCGGGACGAATGATGCGGGCGGCTGGAGACTGCCATTCAGCCGGCAGCCCGGTGTGAAGGGTGAACACCGCCTGGGTCTCAACAGGGCCCCCTCCGTAAAGGGGGATTTTTCCACGGCGCTCAGGGTAATCGACAGCTTCACTCGGTTCCAGGACAATCTGGGCGGCTGTCAACCCTAGGGGCCGGTTGATTACCAACCCAAGGGCCCCATCCTCTCCGTGGTCGAGAAGAAGCACGACGGCACGATGAAAAGGTGCATCAAGAAGATCGAGATCGGCGATAAGGAAATGCCCTGCCAGTGAATCCTGGGTGGATGCCATTGTCCTTAGGATACTCCAGCGGAGTCCTGAGGGGAAAGAGGGATAGAAGTCAAGGCGGAAACCCCGGCCAGAAAGTCCCGGCGTTCCAGAGTATTCAGACCCCGGGGGCCAAACAGCTCCTGGTCGAGTAAATCCCGGACGCCATGAAGTTCTACGGCATGCTCTGGAAGCAGGTCGGCTACACGGTTCAGAAACTGACGGGTGGTTTCTCCCGGCCGGTAAATAGTCAGCGGTTCTGCCCATTTCACAAGTTGTAGAAAGCCCTCTACGACCTGGGGGTACGGTTGTCGGCGGCCAGGAACGGGACGGCTGTACAACGAGCGCAGCCATTCTTGGGCACTGGCGGCTCGCGAACCGGTCTGGGTGACCCGGGTGGCAGCCCACCATTGTGCCAAGGCCTTTTCAAAGGCTTCCCACTGGGCTTTCAGAAGACTCCACCAGAGTTTCCCCAGCCCCCTTGTTTGCCTTCCCCCCTGAAGAAACCAGCGGGCCAAGGGCCAGATGAGCGCGACGATCACAGCGCCTACCAAAGTCCAACCAGCCAGAAAAATACCAAGGTCGATCAGAGTCAGCAATGTTTGAAACCGGAAAATGCGCAGCAAGAGAGCCACGAGAACCGCCAGTCGCGGGTCGCCAGGGGAAGCCAGGGGCAAAACTTCGGGAAGAGGAGCCTCCGCAGGCGGTTGCGGAAGAGCGCCCGAGGGTGGCTTTACCCAGAGGAGCGGATTGAACCAGGGCCCGCCTAGACTCATGGCAGCCCAAGCGGCCAAGGCTGCGAGAACTGCCAAAAGCAAGGACCAACCCAGTGGTGCCATTTTATCGGCCCAAGTGAACCTGTGACCGTACATCAGAGCCACCATTTCCCGCCGGTACGTGCGCAGCAGGACTCCGATCAGAAGGCAGAGAACTAAAAACGCCGCTAGAAGCCCGGCCGTCAGCCCCCCTGTACCGTATCGGCTGATCGTTGCCAGCCCGACGGCGGCACTCCCGATCAGGACGAGGGAGGTGGTCAGGGCAGTCTGATGGGTCTGAGAGAAGTCGGCATCGAGCTGAAAATCCCGTACCCGTTCTTCGAGAGGCAGCCCTTCTGGTATGCCTTCCAGCAAGTGGAACAACCGGGCCCGGCTCGCCAACTGCCCTGCCCAGAATGCCGCCAATTGACCCTGAAGGAAGCCGACAAGAAACCAAAGGATGGCAACACCGCCCCAGAAAAGCACCAAAAAGCCATAGAGCAACAAGCTAAGCATGAGCCACAGCCAGAATTTCAGAAAGGGACCTTGGCGCGTGCGTAACCGCCATGGTGCCCAGAACGCCAGGAGGAGGGTGTATGCCGCGTTGGGGAGAGCCCAGGAACCCGGGCCCTGGCCGGTTGTCCAGAACACTGCCAGAAGGGAAAAAACGGTGGGGATTCCCACAGCAAGAAGAAGGTGAACTCCTTGCGGTGCCCGGAAAGGACCAGGATCAGGGATGGGTGATGAGACCATGGGACCCTCCCTCCTCGATGGGAAAAAACACCGACCGGTAACCCGAGGGGACAGTGACACCTCCCGACAAAGTAGGGCCAACCCAAAGAAGCCGAAGTGGCGGAGGCGGCAGGACAAGGTCCTGCGGCCATTCAGGCAAATCTTCCCTTTTATCGGGCACAGCCAGGGCCAACCTTTCCAAAAAAGCACGGGCATCGGGCCAGCCGCGGCCGGGACCCAACGTGCCCGGCTGGTCCTCTGCAGCGCCATCGATGACCGTCAGCCAGACAGTTTCTCCCCGACCCAGAAGGTCCCAGACCAACGAAGCCGCCGTCTCGACAGCGGACTCGACCAGTGCCCAGCGAGTCTTCAGGGGATAGCGGGCGGACCGCAAGTCGACCACGACCCCGGTGGGCTGGCCGACGGTACGGTCATAGGTTCTGACCTGAGGGGCACCGCGCCTGGCCCAGGCCGCCGCAGAAAGCCTCGTGAGCGGATCGCCGGGCAGAAAGTCCCGGTAGGACCGGAAACGGCTGACATCATCGATCAGAGCCGGTTCCCAGCGCCGGGCACCCGAAGGCACCCCCCCCTTGGGCCAGCCCTGAATGGAATGAAGGGGCGGGTATACGGTCAGAGACCTCGCCGGGGTCTGTTTGGTGAACGGGAACAACCCCGTCGGATCGGAACCTGCGAGAGTCAGCGGTCCAAGAGACCGGAGACCGCGCTGACTTCCCCGGACGGTATAAGCAAACTGGCGGCGGGTAAACGGCCCAACCGCTTCGAACCTGCGTTTCGGCCCCCAGGATTCGAGACCTCCGTCTGAGTCAAAGACAAACAGAAGTCCCGAAGGCAGGGGAGAACGGTTTTCCAGGCGTGTGACAACCTCAAGCCGCCGCCCGCTGAAGGTCCGCAACACTGGATCAGCGGCAGTGGCAACCAGACTCCGGGAAAGGAGGAACGACCAAAGCCCTCCGAGGGCCAAAAAAAAGGCCCCAAAGAGGGCTGCCCACCGTGCGAGGGGCCAGGGAAGGGTCGCCCAAAGAAACAGGAGAACCAAGGCAACGACCTTGGCGGAACTCATGGTTGGACGAGCGCCGGAGTGGGGAGGCGCTCGAGGAGCTCTGTCAGGACGGTTTGTATTTCCAGACCCCTGGCCGCCGCCACCGCCGTCAATGCGACACGTCCGGCTGTAACCGGCAGGAACAGTTCTTTCACATCGTCAGGAAGCACCCAAAGACGCCCGCGAACCAAGGCGAGAGCCCGGGCCGCCGTATAAAGTGCCAGACCGCCGCGCGGGGACAACCCCAGACGCAGCGCCGCTTCTTTTCTGGTGGCCTCCACGAGGTCAAGAACATAGCCGCGAACCTTGGCATCGACGTGAACCTTCGAGACCAGGGCCTGCCAGGAGCGGACTTCTTCAGGGGATGAAACAGCAATAACCTCATCCACCCCGCGCCGCGCAAAGGGCAGGTCGCTGAGAATCGACTCCTCCTGGGCCCTGGTCGGGTATCCCAGACGGAAGGTGAAAAGAAATCTGTCCTTTTGAGCCTCAGGCAGGGGGAAGGTTCCTTCAAACTCAATCGGATTCTCGGTGGCCAGGACGAGGAAAGGATCGGGCAAAGCAACGACCACGCCGTCGCGGCTGACCTCCCCTTCCCCCATGGCCTGAAGCAGTGCCGACTGGGTGCGTGGTGAAGCGCGGTTGATTTCATCGAACAAAAGGAGGAAGGTCTCAACCGGCCCGGGACGAAATTCGAACGAGCCGTCTTGAGGGCGGTACACCGAGAATCCCAGAAGATCCGACGGCAACAGATCAGGTGTCCCCTGCACCCGGGTGAAATCTCCCCCCAAAGCACGAGCGAGTGCTTTCGCAAGCAGGGTTTTTCCCACACCCGGAACATCCTCGAGCAGAACATGTCCCCCCGCCAGAAGCGCTGTCAGGATCCAATCCACGGCACACGGATCTCCCCGATACACCTTGGCGGTTTCGGCAACCACCCGGTTCCGCCAGAGTTTTACCTCTTCCATGGCTCCTCCTGATCGTTCAGACCTCGAATTCGTTGCTGGAGGCCGGGTCAAACTCGGTGAAGTGATACACCACTGTTCCCGATTTCAAAACTCGCATTTCGCAGACCTGGCGGCGCACCATTTCATCAAGGTGCTTTTGAGCCTGTTCAACGGTCCAGTCGCTCGAAGCCGCCACCTGGGCAGGCGTCACCCGGCCGGCATGGTCCTGTGCCAGGCGGAGAATAGCTCTCTCGAGCGGTTCTTTCTCGCGTTTCAACGTCACCTGAACCGGGTCACCAGGGGCCCGGAGGTACCCGGCTTTGAGGTTGGCTTCGGCAATTTGCCGCGTCATGGTTAAAAAGTCATAGATCGAGCCAAGGAAGCCCAGTCCACCTGTGAGAATCCACAGGACACCCGTGGGAATTTTCTTCATATAAAAACGGTGGAGCCCGAAAACTCCCAGCCCGCCTACCAGCCACAGCAGATAGGCAATCCATACTTGGTACAAGGTGATACCCTCAAAGATATTCTTCGTTGTCGTCGAACAAGACAGCTTTGCCTTCCCTGACGGCCTGGCGGACCTCATCCAGGAAGAACCGGAGTTCCTTTTGCAGTTCCCGCTTCGGGGTGTCAGACAGCAGATCAACCTCAGCCTGCACCAGAAGCAACCGCCGAGCCGAAATGTTGGTACGGATTTTGAGCTGGAGAGCCTCGTCGCCGGCCAGCCACAGCAGGGCCACCTGGGAATCGTCCTTAGCCCTGAGCAGTTCCTCAAAACCATCATCGGCCACTCTTACCAGGTCGGCGCTGGTAAACATCCGCCGTCGCAGATCTTCCGAAAGCCCCGGCTGCGGTCCTTCGAAGGACTTCAAAATCGCTGACTCGTTTTCAACGCTCATATGGCGCAGAATGTCGGCCAGCCGGGCTTTTCCGTCGACGGTATCGGTGTTGTTGGCAGGTTTCAGCGCATGGAACCGTTCGCGTAGCGCCTGGTCCACCTGGGCTACAACCGCCGAAGGAACTCTTTCCATTTTGGCGAGGCGTTTGACCAAATCGAGACGCTGCCCTGCGTCCAAGGTCTTCAGAAACACGGCAGCCTGCGCTTTCTCCAGAAACGGAACCACAACGGAAAGAACTTGGGCCGACTCGGGTCTTAGAAGCGCCGCCACAACCTCGGGTTCCAATCCCGAAAAAAAAGCAAACGGTCTTTCGGAAGCCTGGGGAACGACCTTGTGGAGAATGGACTTGGCACGTTCTCCCCCAAAAGCCTGGTTGAGAATGGCCTCGGCGGTGACCTTGCCCCCTTTGACACTGGCAGCCTGAGTTTGGGCGATGTAGCCAAATTCCTTAAGAATGGCCTCGGCCTCGACCGGCTCTATACTCTTGATTCCCGCAATTTCCTGACCAAGGGCCTCGATTTGAGAGGGGTCAAGGTGGCGGACAACCTTGGCCGCTTCGTCCTGACCCAGCAGGATCAGAAACTTGGCGACTTTGCGGAGGCTTTTATCACCCAGAACCTTTTTTTTGTCAGGTTTTTTTTCTGTCTCAGCAACAACCGTCTTGATCAGAGGCGGGGATGCCTCGGCAGGAATGTCAAAACGAGGAAACTGCGCAGCCTTGGCCGACTCGGGGGTTGGAGAACGGGTTTGCTTCTGATAGGCCTTCAGTCGGGGATCCATGGGGGGATAGTAGCATGGCATCCCCCTTTTTTCAAATCTTTCCAAAAATCGTGTTTCCTCCCTTGATAAACCCTCGGTAGTGTTTTATGTTGCTAAACACCCGACGGATGACCCCATCCATAGGGCCGTAAGCTGGGAGGCTTCAAAAAGTATGGCTAGCAACTTCCGTGCCGACTGGCAGGATTTCCTCGGGTTTACCCGCGAGGAAATCGCGCCCGTCAGCCCGATCCGCACTGTTGTGTCCCGGGCCGGTCAACCCGAGCCCTTTGATGTTGAGCGTATCCGTGAAACCCTGACCAAGACCGTCGAAGGCGTCCGTGGATGTAAGGATCCTGAACTGGTCACCCTTCTGACCAACCAGGTGAACCGAAAACTCCTCGACGCCGAGTTCCTGGGTCCGATTCCCGGAGTCGAAGTCAATTTGACCCCCGATGTCGAAATGATCCAGGATCTGATCGAAACGGTATTGATTGAAAACACCCAAGTCGATCTGGCCAAGGCGTTTATTCTCTACCGCGCCAAGCATGCCGCAGTACGCGACTCTAAGAAGCTCATGCTCAATATTGAAGAGACAATGGAAGGCTACCTTTCGGGCAGCGACTGGCGGGGGAAAGAAAACGCCAACGTCAATTTCAGCCTTGGGGGGCTTATCCTTCACAACTCGGGCACGCTGACGGCCAATTACTGGCTGAAGAACGTCTACCCCGAGGCCATCGCCGAAGCCCACCAGAACGCCGACATGCACCTGCACGACCTGAGCATGTTTTCGGGATACTGCGCCGGCTGGTCGCTGCGCCAGGTCATTACCGAAGGTTTGGGCGGGGTCAATGATAAAATCACCTCGAAACCGGCCAAACACCTGAGCACCCTGGTCAACCAGATAGTCAACTTTTTGGGCGTGATGCAGAACGAATGGGCCGGTGCCCAAGCTCTTTCGAGCTTTGACACCTACCTTGCGCCCTTTGTCAAAGTGGACCACCTCACCTACGACGAAGTGGTTCAAAGCGTGCAGAGTTTCATTTTCGGCGTCAACACTCCCAGCCGTTGGGGCAGCCAGGCACCGTTCACCAACATCACCCTTGATTGGGTGTGCCCCGAGGACCTCAAAGACAAGAAAGCTGTGGTCGGCGGTGTGGAGATGGACTTCACCTACGGCGACTGTCAGGTCGAAATGGACATGGTGAACAAGGCCTTCATCGAACAGATGCTGGTGGGCGATGCCCATGGCCGCGGATTCGCCTACCCAATTCCCACCTACAACATCACCAAGGACTTTGCCTGGGAAACTCCCAATGCCCAGCTCTTGTTTGAAATGACCGCCAAGTATGGTACGCCCTACTTTCAGAACTTCCTCAACAGCGACCTCAACCCCAGCGATGTGCGCTGTTCGGCAGCGACGAGTTCACCGGGTCGATCGGCGTGGTGACCATCAACCTGCCGCGCATCGGCTACCTGGCCCGCCAGACCACCGGCCGCGCCGACAAGCTGGCCTTCTACCAGCGGCTGGATTACGTGATGGACCTGGCCGCCCAGAGCCTGACCATCAAGCGCAAAGTTGTCAGCCGCCTGACCGAGAACGGACTGTTCCCCTATACCAAGCGTTACCTGAAGCACTACGACAACCACTTCAGCACCATTGGTCTGACCGGAATCCACGAAACCTGTCTGAACTTCTTGGGCAAGGGACACGGCATTGAGACCCCCGAGGGCAAGGCTTTTGCTGAAGAGATGCTGGTCCACATGCGCGAGCGTCTGCAGGAATACCAGGAGCGTTACGGCGACCTGTTCAACCTGGAAGCTACCCCCGCCGAAAGCACCAGTTACCGCCTGGCACTTCACGACAAGAAGCATCATCCGGACATTATTACCAGCGGCGATGCCCAGCCGTTCTACACCAACTCGAGCCAGCTGCCTGTCGATTTCACCAGCGACATCTTCGACGCCCTGGACCACCAGGAAGCGTTGCAGACCAAGTACACCGGCGGCACGGTGTTCCATGGCTTCTTAGGTGAACGGGTCAGCGACTGGCGCGCTTGCCGTAGCCTGGTGAGAGCCATGTGTGAAAACTACCGCATACCGTATTTCACCATCAGCCCCACCTTTTCGGTCTGTCACACCCACGGTTACCTGGCCGGCGAGCACTTTAGCTGCCCGCACTGCGAGGCCGAAGCCAAGGCGAAGATCGAAGAAGAGATCGCGGAGCTGAGAAAGAAGCTGTCTTAATGCTGAGAGCGTTAACCGCTGAGGCACGGAGGACGCAGAGAAGAAGGGATAGAATTGAAGAGAGGGGAATAGCGGTGACGGGGATCTTGTCTTGGTCCACCCGCACTCCCCCCTTTGCGGTAAAAATAAAAAAAGCATTCACGAACTGGGAGGTTCAAAATGACCAAGACTGAAGTTGAGACCAAGATCGCCGAGCTCGAGGCCAAGAAAGCTCAGCCCGGGAAATTTCCCACCGAGATCTACACCAGGATCGTCGGTTACTACCGGTCGCTGGCAAACTGGAACGCCGGCAAGCGTGAGGAATACGATCACCGCAAGACTTTTGCAGAAAACCAGGGCCGCATCAATGGAGCTCTGGCCAAGGCCGAGGCCCGCAAGCATGTGAAGGCCGCTTCGTACCTTTTGTTTTCGCAGAAGACCTGCCCCAACTGCCCCGCCATGAAGGCCAAGGTGCCCTCACTAGGGGTGCAGGGCCAGGACTACGACGTAGCAGGCGGAGAGGGTTACGAGGCAGCCGTCACCTGGACAGTAACAGCCACCCCTACCCTGATTCTTTTGGATGCCGACGGCCGCGAGCTCGACCGGATCATGGCCGCCAGTGATTGGAAGCAGATCGAAAGCTACGTGTAATTGACTGATCTGCAGTTTGACTGCAGATCAGTCGCACTTTAGGGCTTGGCTTCGTCTTTCTCCGGGCCTGTTATCCTCGATGAGGTGCAATACGTCCCCGAACTCTTCCGCTACCTGAAGCTGCTCATTGATGAAGACCGCCGGCCAGGAAGGTTTTTACTGACAGGCAGCCAGGTCTTTTCCTTGCAACAAATGGGAAGCGAGAGTCTGGCTGGACGTCTGGCGATGTTGGAGCTCGGTCCGTTGGGAGCCTCTGAGTTGTAGATCGCTGCCAAGCCTTCTCTTGATCTGATGCTTTTTCGAGGGGGGCTTCCCGAACCCCGGGCGGGTTCCTTGCTCAACTATGCCGACCTAGCCCGAGATGTAGGAACGTCACCCAATACCAGCAAGCATTGGGTTTCGCTGCTGGCGACCTCAGGGCTGATCACCGTCTTGGAAGGCTGGTCCCGGAATGCTTCCAGCCGGTTGGTCAAGTCGCCCAAGGTCTACTTCAATGACACGGGGCTGCTGTGCGCTCTTTTTGGTGCTGTCTGGGAAACCTTGGGCCTTTCGCAGATTTGGATCTGGCTGAATAATCGGGGGCGGCTGCAACAAAATCTCTTCTATTGGCGGACCAAGGAAGGCAAGCCACCGAACAGCCCGGGAAAGACGATGTCACTAACCTTGGTTTGCTGCGACGCTCGGTGGAAGGGGCCGAAGTCCGCGCAACCGTTTTGTGCAGGGTCCCCGAGTTTGTGGAACGGTGGGGACCCTTTGACGTGGCGGCGGACAACGGCTGTCACCTTGACCGGGTGTTTGGGTGAACCTTTCTCAAGGGGCCAACGTGCTCAGTGCCTTCCAGGTAGCTGACGGCAGTCTGCTCTTCGCACTTGCCTTGGTTGTGGGGCTCGAGGCACCATCGGGCCATAGTCCGGTGAAGGTTGAAAACGTTGCCGTTTGCTGATCTGCGAGAGTCATTACCAAAGAGTAGTTGTTATAAGATCCGGCAGTCTGTGCCGACAGAACTGACTTCATATAGCCGAGGGCCGCGGGAAACTCAGCAAGGCTAAGTGTATCATCTGGTTTTGTAAAGGATCCCGAGGTTGCGGGGATCGCCGTATAACTCTGATTAGTCGTTGACTGCATATTTATGACAAGCCCTGTACCTCGCTGGGTAGTTGAAGTACCCCACAAACCGGAGAAGTATTCCATGTCTTGGTACAGATACAGCATGGCTT
>JAIFLN010000051.1 GCA_020049045.1 Spirochaetota bacterium
ACGAGGGACACCATACCTTTTCCCCTTATCCCAGTCAACTCCCTTTCTTCCCTTTCTTTTCACTTTGTTCCTTCTTGGATTCCCTAACCTTTAACAACGGTTGCCAGACGGAAACCTTGGCTCTTGAAATGCATGAGAAGCATGCCCAACTGGGCCTTAGGTGCGGAAGGCACAATCACTCGCCAAGGATTCTTCTCTCCTTCAGCTTTATAGAGTGCCAGTGGAACATAGGTTTTCACAGAGCTGAGGGCAGCCAAAACATCGGTCTCCCGAGCCCAAGCTCCCACTTGAACATAGGTCTTCCCTTTTTCGAGACCTTCCAGAACCGCTACTTGACCAAGCACCGGGCCTTCGAGTTTTCCAGGCACTGTTACCCAGACCGGGGCAGTGACAGGTTTTACCAACACAGGGTCGGGTACCGGTGCGGCAGCTGGCGGCCCGGGAGTTGCCGTAGCAGCGACAGGTTCGGGCGAAGTAAGTAACGGCAGTTCCACAGCAGATTCCGACGTTTCTCCAGCAGGTACGGAGGTTTCGACGATAGTGGCGGTTGGTACCGGTGCTGGGGTGACTGCGACAACGTCCTCGGCAGCGACAGGGGCTTCTGTCACTGCCGGTGTTTCAGCAGCGACGGGTTCAGGATCACGGGTTGTCACAAAGACTTTTTTCCCGGGAGTTAGCGGAACCGCTTCTTCCGGTTCATCTGCAATCGCAAGGGGAGTCCTGAGGGAATCTGGCTCGGGAACAAGTTCCGGTGTCGCTAAGGACGGAAGGGGCATGAGGTCTGGATCAAGACTGGTAGCTCCTGCGGCAACATCGAGTGAGGAGACCTCAGGAACCTTGGGAGTCACAGCCGCTACGGCCAGGGCGGGAACCTCGACCAACGGTGCAGGAATTGCAGGCGTTGTTGGCTTCAGTGCAAGCGGATTGACGTCGGGATCAGGGTTATCGGGCCTTTCAACACCAGAAGGATCGATTCTCACTCCAACCAGGGGACTGTCACCGCTTTTGATCTCAAGGGCTTGTGCGGCCTTTGGATTCAAAAGAACCAATGCTGAAGAGCCCACAGGCAAGGCAGCGACTACACGCACTTGAACAGTTTTCTTTGTTTTGTAATTCTCGATGCTCAACAAGCTGTTCCGCGGGAACTCGTTCGAGGCGGCCACAAAGCCATCCATGGGAACATCTGCGGCCTTCCAAACTTCCGCTTGGCCCCGCCAAGTAGATTGCGCCCATCCACCAACAACCACCAGGATCAACAAAAAGACTCCGCAAAGCAAGCGGTTCATAGAGGTTCCTCCGAATCACCTATCGGCAGGTTTTGCTGTCTCCTTCACTGGAAAAGGCCCGGCCTCAAGTCCTTCTCCCCTCGTTTTATCGTAGGAATAGAGCGTGATAGAAGTTGCGCTGAGGGGTATTTGGAAATCGGCACCAACAGTTTTTGTACGGGAAAGGAGATTATTCTGAGAGTCTCGCGATAAGACTACAAAGTCATCGACCCAACCGACCGTATGATAAAGGCCCAACGTTTTCCCATCTTGCTTCAAGACCACAGGAGCGGAACGGAGACGGGAAGCATCGGGGGGTTGGGGAGGAACCTGAAAACGGGCTTCCACTTTCTGACCGGCACGGGTAGCCACAAGGATCCGCCAATCACCAACAGGGACTTTCTGGTCAGGAAATGTAAGACCATGAGCACCAATCCAGGTCTCGCCAGGTCGCTCCACAGTTGTCCATTGGTTGGCCCTCAGAGAAAAAAACAAACCTTGACTATCCTGGATGAGGTGAAGGCGGTCAAAAACCTTTTGTCCATCGGCACTGACAGCATGAACAAACACCGAAAGGCGGGAGGACCAAGAACTGGAGGAAGGATCGAAAACCTGATTGACCTGCCAAAAGACCTGGTTGATCTGGGGCGGAGCATGAGAACATGCCGTTAAAACCAACAGGAGAGGAAATAGAAAAAGAGAAGTCTGCCTGAGGAAATCTTTCTGTTTTTTCATAAGCCGCAGGTGGCTGCAAGAGTGACCTTGAGGGATTCTAGGCCATCTGCATAATCACTTAGGACCAGCGATCGGTCTCCTGTCTTCCAAGCTCCAACCCAGGCGCGGGCTTGAGTCTCAAAAATGTCAGGTTCTGAAGGCAGGACTTCCATTTGATCTCCGTAGGACAGGGTCGCTCCAAACCCCCAGGTCGAGAATCGGGCAACGGCTGTTCGGGAGGCTAGGGTCAGATGGATCTGGCTTCCTGCAGTAAAACCTGACTCGACAAAACAGCCCGTGGCGAATTGGCCGAGTGCTCCCGACCGGAAACGGGCATTGACGACTTGGGCGCTTTCGACCGTGACTGCTGGATCAACCGAAAGCTGTTCGGTACAGAAGGACTGAACAGACTCGATATCTCCAACAAGGTAGCGGGCAAGGTCGACAACGTGGGTGCACTGCTCGACAAACTGCCCGCCGGATTGCGCTTTGTTCCGCCACCAGGCCGGTCCTGGCATATCACCAACCCAAGAACCTTGAACCAGAATAGGCTTGTCAGAGGATGCGGCAAAGAATTCTTTAACTCTTCGTACACCAGCCCGATACCGGTTTTGGTAACCAACCGAAACCAAAGTGCCAGCTTTCCTGAAAGCAGCCAGGGCTTGTTGGGCAGGCTCAAGGCTCTGAGCCAACGGTTTTTCAACCAGAACAGCCCCCGAATACTCGGCACAAGCGACCTCGACCTCACCATGAAGGTGCGGAGGAAGGGTGAGAAGAACGCCATCAGGTCTTTCAACCTTCAGCATTTCCAGGTAACTCTCGTAGGGTTTAGCGCTCCAAGGCGCACACAGTTGACCGAGCCTGGTCCGGTTCCGCCCGGCAATGGCTACGACTTCGGCTCCTTCGATGTTCTTCAGAGCATCGAGGTGCATCCCCGTAACCCATCCGGTACCAATCACAGCAATACGCATGGTGGACTCCTTGAAAGAGAATACCACAGACTCCTGAGGTGGTGGTGAGGAGGCCACATACCCGGCGAGACCCAGATCAACTGTCGAGCTGCCGCAACCTGGCAAAGGCTTCGGAAAATTCGGCACGGGTATCAACATGGGGCCGATTAGAGTTATTGTCCAAGGAAATCTGCGGCGTCCCAAGACAATGCAGCCGATTTGATACCCGATTGTTACCTAAATTGCCTTATGAATCGGGCAGGTATCGGCTTGAGGCTTATTCGTGAGATTGAACAAGGTCCTAGCCCTCTTTGGATACATTGTTGGACCGTTCAGAAAGGCCCCCGATGTGTAAGGCTCCAGTCTACTACCTTGTCAAACCCTCCCCCTACGCCCAGGGCGACCCGCAGGCGCTCGGCGCGGGTCGCCATTCAAGTCCTCTTCGCCGCATAGGCCACCAAAAGCAAAAAGCCCCGAAAACGGGGCTTTTTGAATGGAATGTTTGTGCGGCGAAGAGGACTTGAACCTCCACGAGCTTACGCCCACCAGCACCTCAAGCTGGCGTGTCTACCATTTCACCACCGCCGCAGATGCGATAGCGAGGTTTATTTAGCCCGAAACAACGGGGACTGTCAAGGCTTCCAACTCGTTCAGATAGCCTTCAAAAACCTTAAGTGCACTGCGCACAGGTTCAGGACTGGCCATGTCAACGCCCGCTAGTTTCAGACTCTCAAGGGGGAACCGGCTGCCGCCTGATTTTAAGAAGGCCAGGTATTGCTGCCGCTCGGCTTCGGTACCCGAGAGAACCCGCTTGGAGAGTGCCAGAGACGCCGACAATCCGGTTGCATACTTATAGACATAGAAAGCACCGTAGAAATGGGGAATCCGAAGTCCTTCAAGCGCCGAATGGTCCTCGAGCTTCACCTTTGGCCCAAAGTACTGTTCCAACAACTTTCGGTAGGTTTCTTTGAAGTAGTCGAGGGTCAACCCACCACCAGATTCGGCGTGAGCATGGACCTGGTGCTCAAACTCGGCAAACATGGTTTGACGGAACAAGGTGGCAACGGTGTCTTCCACCAACTTTCCCAGAATGGCCGCACGGGCTTTTTTATCAGAGGTGCGCTCCAGCAGGAGTTTGGCCAACAACTGCTCGTTAAATGTTGAGGCGACCTCGGCTTCAAAAATGGTGTAGCCGTAATGCTGAAAGGGATTCGCACGGACAGAATGCCAACTATGCATCGAATGTCCTGCCTCATGGGCCAGTGTAAAGACGTCACGAAGACTGTCTTCTTTGAAGTTCATCAAAATGTAAGGGGGACTGACGTAGCAACCTGCGGAAAAAGCTCCGCTGCGCTTACCCTTGTTCTCGTACCTGTCGGCCCATCGAGCGGCTCGCAACCCCTCTCCTAAAACCTTGCCGTACTCGGCTCCCAATGGCTTAGCCGCTTCGATGACGAGGTCAACCGCCTGGTCCCAGGTATGTTTGACTTCGGCACCGGGGACCAGGGGAGCATAAACATCGCAATGGTGCAACTCGCTGAGGCCAAGAAGACGGCGGCGGAGCTCGTAATACCGGTGGAGCACCGGCAGAGCCTCGTGAACGGAGGATACGAGGTTGTCGTAAACCGTCTCGGGGACATCATCGGCAAACAAGGCTCTGGCTCGGCTCGAGGAGAAATTCCTGGCTCGGGCCGAGGCCACGTCCTGTTGGATGCTCCCCGCGTACAGACTGGCCAGAGTGTTGGCGTGAGCGCTGTACTCGCTGTAGAACTGGTCGTAGACCTTTCGGCGAAGGTCGTGGTCGGGGTTCTGCAGGAAAACGGCCCAGGTGGATTGAGTCAGAGGTTTTTCCTCGTCTCCCACGGTGACGGTACCAAACTCAAGGTCGGCGTTGGTGAGGCTCGAAAATGCTTTCTGGACAGCTCCCCGGGACTCAGCGCCTAAGGCCAAAACTCTTTCAGCCTCGGTACCCAACACGTGCGGCTTGTAACGCCGGATCTTGGTGAGCGCGATACGGTCATCGGCAAACATCGGGTCAGCCACCCAGTTTTCCCAGGTAACGTCGTCAATTGCCTGTATTTCGGGGGTCAGAAAGGCAAAGGCAGCGCCGACCTGGGTTGCTAGGCCCATAAACCGGCCCATGCGATCGTTTGCCGGACCATCAGCGACGTTCTCGGCGGTTCTCAGATGAGCATATTCACCTAGGCGCTCAGCGCGGCGTTCCCATTCCGTATTGAGGTCTAGCGCAGCTTTCAGCGCAGCCTTTGAGTCTCCCAGGTGCCCCTTCAAAGGGTCAATCTTGGGGAGGATGCTCTTCAGATCTTCAAAGTCGAAATCCCAAGCCGTGGAATCGGCATACAACGGGCTGAGATCCCATTGGTCAGAAACCGGTACATCTTTGCGTTCACGAATGACACTCATCCAATTCTCCTTCAAGCAAACTCTTCGAGGTCGGCAACAACCGCTGCAATACGGCGGCTGGCCCGGTAGCGGTGAGACAAACGGTTTTTATCGGCAGGGGGCAACTGGGCGCTGGTGACCCCGTGCTCTGGGAGAAAGAAAAGAGGATCGTAGCCAAAGCCATGCACCCCGTCGATCGAAAGAGCCACCTCCCCCTCCCAGCTTTCTTCAGCAGTAAAGACCCGTTGGGGGGCCACGACAAGTGCCAGCGCGCAGACAAACCTGGCCCGGCGGTCGGCCATTCCCTCCAGGTTTTTCAACAGCAATTGGTTCTTCTCGTGGTCGGTCAGTTTGCGTCCTGCCTCTTCCTGACCGTACCGGGCAGAATAAATGCCCGGCTTGCCCCCCAGGGCATCAACGCAAATTCCAGAATCGTCGGCCAAGACAGCATAAGCACCTTCAACCTCTTCCCATAAAGCCTTTGCCTTACCCATGGCGTTACCGAGAAACGTGTCGGCCGTTTCGTTGTGATCCCAGCCAGGCTTCCCCACATCAGAAGGTAACAGAAGGATCCAATCGGGAAAGATCGCTTCAAACTCTTGTTTTTTGTGAGCATTATTCGTCGCCAATAGGATCTTCATGCCCGCCAATATACACACGAGCCAACTCCTTTTTCAAATGGTGAAGGCTGGAATCGACGCTTCCTTTGGGCATGCCCAGCAAGCGGGCCAATTCCCGGTGGGTCGGGGCCGTGTTCAGTATCCGCTGTTGCCTGCTCAGATTCGCCAGACGGCTTTGATAAAGCCTTGCCCGATGTTCGTGAATAAGCCTCCGCTCAGGGTCAACTTCACGCCGGGCATCGTCCTCTGCCATGAGCCTTCGGTAAAAAGCCTCGCTTCGCTTTTTGACCAGCTCCTCACTCCTCCCCCAGCGGCGTTCAACAGAACCCCGGAGGCGATGCTGACAGGCTTGCAACCAGGCGAGTTCGACTCCGGTGTGCTGGCTGATGGTTTCCAAGTGTTGCTCGTCGAGATAGGGAGCTGCTTTTAGTGCCAATAGCACCAGGCGTTTGCGAGAACTTGGTGTCAGCGAAGGTGCCCGCTGCAATTCCCAGGGGACGGGAGACGGCTCGGTGAGAACATCGTGCGAGGGTTCATCCCAGACCTTTTCGAGGGCTATCCAAGACTGTCGGCGAAGACGAGACCGCTCGGTTCGGAACGTATTCCATTGCCAGCGAAGACTTCGAAGCAGAAAATGACGGAACGGCAAACCTTGAAAACGGAACCGATTCAACATACCCTCAATCCGGGTATGAAACACAAGCAAGAATTCTGAAACTTCATCCTCGCCCTTGCGGCTGCAGCGCCTCAGGTGGTCAAACGCCTCTTCAAGAATCATATTCCTAACTTTATCAAGGGGAACCTTTCCTTCTTGATATTCCAGAACAGATATTGTCAACATATCATCCATAAGAAACCTCCGCAGAGATCCAGCAAGGACAATGCCAACGTTTAAAAAATCAGAGTTTAGGAGAGTATGCGGCCGACTTTGTCGACATTCATTGACAATTCAATCCAAGAAATGCCGCTGTCAGCGGGAATAGCACAGTCGATCTCAGTCGAAAAGAGGTTTGAGTTCGTCGAGAATTCGTGTACGCACATCTGCCAGCAATCCAGGACAACTGAATCCGCTGGCTCGGATATGGCCGCCGCCACCAAACTTCTGAGCCAAAGCTGCCACGTCAACCATGGCACGCGAGCGTAGACCACCGGTAACCGTGGTTGCATTTTCCTGTCGCAGGAGGATGATGCACTCCACACCTGTAACGCCTTGAAGCACCTGGTATATTGTGTCGGACTCACGGTTTTCAGCGCCAAACGAAACTCGGTCGGTCTGAGTTTCCCAGCTATACACAACCCGTCCGTTATAATAACTTTCGGTTCGGCTCAGAATCAGTCCCATCAACTTCTGATTCGCCAAAACTTTGCCACCATTGATTTGTTGGAACACCGCCTTGGCAGAGGCTCCTGCAGCGCTGAGATTGGCTGCGGTCTGAAAGGTGTCTTGAGAACCGGATTCCAGATGGCGGAAAAATCCGGTATCGGTGGCCAAGCCCAACATCAACCAATGCGCCTCATCAGCGTTGGGAACACCACCAAGAGCGGTGATGAGACGATGGACCATCCAGGTGCAGGACGAACGGTGGGAGTCAATCCAACGGACATCGCCAAAACTGCCTGTGGTCGCATGATGGTCGATGACGGCAACATTCAGTCCGCCCAAGTCCTGTTGAAGATCTCCGATACGATCGATGGATGAGCAATCCAAGATGATCACTCCGGGTCTGGAAACCTTGTCAAATGCGTCAATTCGAGGAGAAAAAAGGGGCGAATAGCGATTGATCTCGGCCCTCTTGAAGGGGCCGTGATTGTACTGTCGAACAGTCTTTCCTAAACGGGCCAAAAAAGAACCAAGAGCCAACTGCGAACCAATACAATCCGCATCGGGCTCCTGGTGTCCGAGAAGAAGAAACGACTGATGATTCTGAAGGAACGACAGAAGCGGTTTAGGAACCATCAAAACTGGAGTTCGAGGGCCTTGGTAGGATCAAACTTGGCTCCAAGATTCTCGCTCTCGTTGACGATGCCCCAGGTTCGATCACCATAGTTGTCAACCACAAAGAGTCGGAGATGGTGGAATTTGCCGTCTTTCCAGAAAAGCTGCATAAACGGATAGGAAGGGCCGTTGCCGCGGACGATTTCAGCCTTGATAAATCCGTCGGAAGTACGGAAATCACCAATCTGATAGAACCATTCGATGGGAACATAGATGCTCTTAACTTCATACTGATTCGTGAAGTAGGAAACCTTGTATCCCTTCTGATGGGAAGTTACCTTTTGGATAGGAACAACCTTGGCATACATGGGGGAATCGGCTGCGGAAACCAGGCCGGTGAAGAATATGGCAAAGACTAAAAGGGCAAGAAGCTTTTTCATGGGTGGAATTCCCTCCGATGGCCAGTATAACCAACCCCGTGCGAAACAGCAAGCTAAACGAGGGTCAAACGAGGGTGGCCAGCATCAAAGCTTTGATCGTATGTTTTCGGTTTTCCGCTTGGTCCCAGACACGGCTCTGCGAACCTTCGATCACGCCGACCGTCACTTCGTCGCCCTTCACGGCAGGCAGGCAATGCAGGAAGATGCACTGGGGATTCCCGGTAGCCGCCAGAATGGATTCATTGATCTGATAGGGTTTCAGGATCTGCTTGCGCAAGTGAAGCAGGGTTTCCTCTCCCATGGAGGCCCACACGTCGGTATAGAGAGCGTCAGCGCCTTTAACAGCGCTGAGGACATCTGAGGTGATGATCAGTTCGGTCCCTTCTTTTGCGGCGATTTCCCGACAGAATTCGACATCGTCTTCGGCCGGGAACAGTGGTTCCGGAGCCGCAATAACAAATTTCATACCCATACGGGCGGCACCGACCATGAGCGTGTGGCTCATGTTGTTCCGGCCATCGCCACAGTAGACGAGAGTCTTGCCCTTCAGACTGCCCCAATTCTCCTCGAGTGTCATCAAGTCTGCCAGAACCTGCGTAGGGTGCGCCATGTCCGTGAGTCCATTATAAACAGGCACTCCCGACCACTGGGCCAAGGCTTCAACGGTCGACTGGGCAAATCCCCGGAACATGATGGCGTCAAACATCCGGCCTAAAACCCGGGCGGTGTCTTCGATGGATTCCTTGTACCCAAGTTGAATATCGTCCTTGGACAGAAAAACGGGATGGCCCCCCTCCTCGGCAAAAGCTGTCTCAAAAGCCGCTCGGGTGCGGGTGGAAGGTTTCTCGAAAATCATGGCAAGGGTCTTTCCCTGAAAACGCTGAGTCACCAGACCGTGCTTCTTCTGACGCTTCACCTCGTGGGCGAGATCGAGAAGATGGCGGATTTCAGCAGTGGAAAGGTCTGCCATCAGCAGGCAGGACCGGCCTTTCAGGGGTGACTTAGTCATAAAGAAGCTCCTTGAGCCGAGAATAAGGGATTTTGCAATTTTATGCAAGTGCCTGTATAAATATGCAGAAAATTCGAAAGGCATGAGGATGACAAAGCCTGGCCATCAAAGGCACAATCAGGTTATGCCCTTTGTCAGACTTGGAGCCGTTCTGCTCTTTGTTTTTCTCTCGGTGGTCCTGATGGCCGAACCATTACGAGATCCCAACGCTTCGGTTCGGATTGCCTTGCAGTCAGAATTGAACAACCCGTCACCCACAGTCGGACCTGCGGTGTTGGAATATCGAAAACAGTTGGCTCAGATCGGTGGCTGGAATGCTGCTGAGCGGCATGAAATGAAACTCCTCCCCACAATCCTTGCGGGCCAACCCGAGTCACTGGGAGTAAACCTCTTTTTGCCGGAAGGTGAGCCACAAGGAACCCTGCTTTTTGTGCATGGATACTTGAGCCACAGCGCCAATTTCGCCTACACGTTTTCTTTCTTCGCGGCCCGAGGTTGGCGCGTGGTGACCCTGGACCTTCCCGGCCACGGTTTCTCAACAGGAAAGCGGGGCGATGTCGAATCGTTTGGCGACTATGGCGACGCCGTGGCGCTTTGGCTGGCTTGGGTTGGTGAGCAGGGCTGGAAGGGTCCGAAAGTTCTGCTGGCGCATTCGCTTGGTACCGCGGCGTGCCTGGAGGCACTGCGAGGTTCCGGGGTTCTCCAGCCGGACAGGGTCATCTTCTGTGCTCCTCTGCTGCGCCCGGACTGGTTTGCGGCACTGTCCTTTGGAGAGGCCACCCTGGGCTGGCTTTTTCCCTACCTACCACAAACGTTTGGCTGGGACGGCTACCTGGACGGATATGCAATGCCTGCCCGCTGGTTTGCAGCGCTGGGCCGATGGCTGGACAACCTGGAAGGCCAACCTCCCCTCGTAATTCCTTTGACGGTCTATTCGGGTGATCAGGATGAGGTGGTAGACGAGGGTTGGAACCTTGCCGAGTACCAGAGACTCGTTCCAGGTGTACAGACTGTCCTTCTCCCTGGCAAGGGGCATCTTTTCCTGACAGCAAAGGAAGACCGTCAGGATTTCCATGAACAGTTGAACGCTCAGATTAGCCCGATGCTGCTTCCTATCAGGACGCCCCTTGAGCCTGAAAAAGTGAGCCTTACAGTCACCCTGACCTCGGGTTTGACCATTCCGCTTGAAGTGCGGCGGTTCCGTCCTTCGGGTTCTTCTGCGGGGACAGTCCTTCTACTGCACGGCTATCTGGCCGATTCGGCCGATTCCACGTTCGCCGCACGGTGGTTTGCCGCCCGGAATTGGACTGCCGTCACACTCGACCTTCCTGGTCACGGAGGCTCCGGCGGAATCCAACATGATATCGGGGATTTTGCCGACTACGGCGACGCAGCCGTCCTCGCGATGCGTTGGGCCTTTGGGGAGCAAGAGCAGCGCCCTCGCCTGCTGATAGCCCACTCGCTCGGTTGTGCGGCAGCTCTCGAAGCGTTGATGCGACCGGGGGCCGAAAAGCCCGACAAAGTGGTTTTTTTGGCTCCCCTCCTGCGAACCACCTGGTGGGGGCCCCTGACGTTGGCTCAAGATCTGGGCGGTTTGGGCTTACCTCGGAGTCATTGGTTCGGCCAGCTTCGTCAATGGGTGGGTCGTCTCGAGGGCGCACCTCAAGTCGACATACCCCTGACAGTTTACCAAGGCGACCTCGATGGGGTTGTGGAGGCTTCCTGGAACCAGGGGAAAATCCAGGCACTGGTACCGGGTACCCAATGGGTTTGGCTGAAGGGGAAAGATCACTGGTTTCATGCCGATACCAGGTACCGGGAAGGCTTTCTGCAATGCCTTTGGACCAATCTGAAACTGTAGAGACTAAAGCTCCAACAGCTCCTCACCTTCGTCCTCGAGGCTTTGGTATTCGAGAATGCAGGCTTTCAAACTTAGGTAAACCAGCGGTGCCACGACCTCGTGAAAATGGGTTCGCTGGATGAGGCTGGTTCGATGACGGCTATAGTCGGAGTGAATATTCAGCGCCGTATTCTCCATGAACTGGTCATAGGCAAGGAACGGAACGGGACCCGCGGAATCCCGGAAGGATTTGAGGGTGTCCTGATGGCGACCCAGAATATGAAACACTTGCGTCAGTGAAAACTTCGTTTCTAAATCGACTCCCTCGGCTTTCCACAAGGCCGCCTTCTTGGGAGCCAAAATCGTTAGTATGGCTGCTTTACGAAGTTTCACGCCCTTTTTTTGGAACAGGGCTTCGATGTGGTCGAGAACATACCGGTTACCGCGAAAGTACTGGATAAACTCGATGATTCGGTCGGCACCAAGGGGGCCCTGTTCCAGGAGACTTTCGATTTGACGCCCCAGGGTCTCGGGGAAGGAAGGGTTCACCTGGACGGAATACGTCGAGTAGACCGCACCCTTTTTTTCATTGATGGTGACACGCTTGAAAGCAAAAATCTCTTCCTTGGTGATGGATGCGTAACGGCTGCCCAGAACTTCGGCCTCACGGCGGAAACGGCGGCAGTAGTCATCGGCTATTCCCAATGAATCGAGAGTCTTGAAGTACTCCTCGCTGATCCGCAAACCTCCGACAGGACTGGTGGACTCCATACGCTTTGCGTCGATCACGGGCATTCCGATAATATCCCAGTGCTTGGCACCCTCAGGGCCGAAGTTACCAATTGTCACGTCGCCGAGACTGGCCCCAATCCGGATACGGATCTGAAAAAACGCGCTCATTGAAGCCGAAAGGTCCGGTCGTTCCCGAAGGGTTTTGATAATGCCGAAGGCCTCTTGAAGCGCACGGCGACCCTCTGCCCCGACATCCTTCAGAAGAAACCCCTCGCTGGCGTTATTGAACAGCACGCACACCCGCTGCATTTCGACACACGTGAAGAACAGTTCGCGGACAATGTGACGTTGAATCTCCTCAGGTGGCAGTGAGGCAAGTCGGGAATCGATGACCGAGTCGAACTGAAACATCAGAGAGTCGCCCTCGATCTTGTTCAGGTAGCCGCCATGCCGGTCGAGCACTGCCTGAAAAGCCGTATAGAGCCCATTGAGAAGGGTCTGATTCTCCATGGGACTGAGAAATTTCGAGAGGAACGTATAGTCTGCTATATCGATAAACCCGACGCCGACTTGGCTCTCTTGACTGAACCGGGGAATTTCTCCGCGCTCGTAGATCGCAGCGACCAGTTTTCGGGGGAGATAGTACTGCTCAATGGCTTTGAGAAGAGCATCGTGGTCTGGCATCCGTGTGTAATGTACCTCACTGAAAGAAACTGAGCAAGAAGTTTGAAAAATCATGAAGCAAAACCACTGCAATCTCTGTCAGGGAGGTTAAGGAGGCCATGATGAAAACACATGGTTGGATGTTGCTGGCACTAGGATGCTGGCTGGCAGGGTCGGTTTATGCAGCCGAACCCCAGATACTGGAGGAGGTCGAGCTGGAATCGATCGAAGGAGGTGACATGATTTTGTCGGTTGATCGAAAATCCCAAAAGATGACGGTACTCAATGCTTCGAGGTCAGCTCTTCTCAAGGGAGACAAGAAGGGAATCTGGGAAGACTACCAAGTCAACGTCACCACAAAGGTAGTCAGCAATGGTGACAAAGCTAAGTTTGGAATCGACCGGGATTCGATGGTCAATTATAAAAGGGCTGTGGGTGACTCAAAAGGAACGCAGTACTTCCCGGTACAACTTCCGCCCAGCACCTACGCTTTGACAGGGTACCAAGGTGATGTGGGAGGAATGGGCCAGGGGATCAAGATCGACGCCTCGGTGCCAACCCCTCTGCTTGCCGGGGGTACGGCAAACTACTCAGATTTCTTCATCCATGACACATATGTTCTGCCTTCAGGTCAGAATTGCGACAATACCTACGGTTGCATTGGAACCAAGAACAAAGACATCGACAAGGTGGTGAAAACCTATTGGATTTCCGGCGGAGACAAAACCGTTACCGTCAACGCCTACGTCGATGCGAACCCCAAAAAAGCCAAAAAGAAATAAAAAAAGGAGCACCCTATGCGAACGATGGTACTGACCGGAGGGCTGCTGCTGACGCTCATAGCGGCTTCCTGGGGAGCAGAACTCCCCTTCTGGACAAAAACAACGACGGAAGCAGGAAAAACCTACCAGAAAACGGCCCGCTTCAAAGCTTCGGGCCAGGTTGAAAAAATCGTGGTCGATGGGACAAAACAGGAATTTGTCGTTGCTTATGATAAAGACAGGATCACTTGGAAAGGAGAAAACGGTTCCCAATTTGAAATCCTAGTCCAAGGAAACGCGCTGACCTGGAAAGGCCCCAGCTGGACTGAGACTGTGAAAATCCTCCCTGCAAAGGATGTACTTTGGGAAAGTAGTGAATGCCGCACGACGCTGCAGGGAAAGGCCTATCAGGAAACCGAGAAACAGACACCAGAATACTATGGTCAACAAAACCGCGGCGTCCGGTCTCGGTACACTTACGCAAAAGGAGTGCTCTCTTCCTTTCAATTCGATACCAAATTTTATGAATACCTGTTTCAATCGACAGGAAAAGGGACCAAGGTCACGACAAGGGAGAATCTTGGCCCTGCCTTTGATGCCTATGATGAAAAAGGCAACCCTATCTGGCAGGAACGAAAAACTCAAATTGTCATAACCACCAATGGAATTCGGTCGACTGACCAGAGGACGAATATCATCAATCATTTCATCCTCTGGACTTTTTTCAACGACCAGCTCTACATCGCCGACTTATACGGACTTTAGGCTGCCGTCTAGTCACCGCTGAGCTCAGCTGTGGACAGCTTCTTGATCCAACCTGGCACCGTACAGTTCCGACCATGCGGTGAACAGGTTGTTTTCTGCGGAGGCAACCCCCAGCTGGGCGTCTTCCAGCTCCAGAACGGTGGCTTTTCCATTTTTTGACAGCAGCTGCGTCTCGACAAAGAGCTCCCGAGCCTGTTCCAGAGCCAGCACCCGATTTTCAACGGCTGCCAAGGCAGCTTCCACTGAGAGCAAGGCCTGCGCCTCGGCGGAGCGGCTGGAAGTTCTTTGAGCCTCAAGAGTCTTTTGAGCCAGCTCAACGGAGCGGTCGGCAAGGGCACGTTCGTTCCTCTGCCAGTCACCTAGTGCCAGAGTCAGTGTCATCGAAGCGTTCCAGCTCGACTCACCTTGGGAAGGAAACGAGGCACTACCGGAGACAGACAAGCCCGGGTCAAATAGCCAGACACTTTCCGCACGGGCTTGTTGAGCCGCAACTTCCAAGTTTTGGACTTTCACGGAAGTCGATGACCCCGTCAGCACAGAGTCGATAGGGCCCAAGGCTTCGACAAGGGCTTTCAAGGAGGCGGAATCGAGAGGCTCCAGGTCTACCGTTTCTGCCTGAAGTTGGCTGGCCAGGTCAGTCTTTGCCTTGATCAAGTTCCGTTCCAAAGCCGTCTGAGTGCTGCGGGCCAGGGTCCATTCCTGAAGGGCCGTTCTCACCTCGGCCAGCGTCACTTGAGCCTTCTCATATCGAACTTTTGCCTCCTGATAAGCCGTTTCCTTCAGCGAGGCCACCTTCTTTTGTACTTCCAGCTGAGCCTGTGCCGCAAGCTGAGCCAAGAAGGCTTTTCGGACAGACGTCTCAAGGGCCTTTCGAACCTGGGCAGCCGACAGAACCGCCTTTTCAAAGGTGATCCGGGCCTGAAGGGCTGTATCGGAGTGCGACAACGGGTTCACTGTTACCGCTACCTGTGAACTCCCTTTCGGATCGATCGAAACCGAGGCCCCCAGCTGGTCTAGAAGCGGCAGATTGAACCCCAGGTTTGTTGTAGTGGTTGTCGCTCCGGGAACGGTGGCCGAAGTCTGTTTCTGCGTCACCGAAACGGCGATACCTTTCCAGTTGACAACGGTTGAAAGGGAATTCCGGGCCCGCTCCACCGAAAGGAGGGCATTTTGGTAGTCGACATTCACGGCAACCGCTTGGCTGACAGCGGCTTCGAGGCTTAGTAACGAGGGTACCTCAGACCAAAGATTGGCGGCTGCGAGTACAGCCGAAGCGAACAGCAACAGGAAACGCTTCACCTCAAACCTCCCTCAAGGTGTCGGAAATGGTTCCCCGTACCGCTGAAAAGGCCGGAAGCAACCCTAGAATTCCTCCGCAACCCAGTGCCAGCAGAAGCCCCGCTGCCACCGACCAAGGATCCAAGCCGGAGGCAGACTCAAACTGGGCCGAGACCTCACCTACAAGGGGTGCCAAGGTTCCCAGAACCGGGCCCGACAACACAAATGCCAGTCCCAGGCCAATCAGGGCACCCAAGAGACTCAAACCCAACGACCAGCTCCAGAATTCACCCAGCACCAAGGCCTGACTGGCTCCTAAAGCGCGTTCCAGTGAAATCTCACGCCGCCGTCCCAAGGATTCGACGACCATGACACTGAAAATCCCCAACGAACTGATCAGA
Organism: Spirochaetota bacterium; assembly: GCA_020049045.1. GTDB lineage: Bacteria > Spirochaetota > Spirochaetia > JABEVK01 > JABEVK01 > JAIFLN01. The sequence continues at coordinate 15,775 of JAIFLN010000051.1, forward strand.
AGCAAAACCACTCCGAGAACATTGACCGACACAGAGAAGATGTTCACCGCCTGACGAAGTTCCTGGAGGTAGGTCGAAGCTCCACGAGGCGAACCTTCCCAAACCGCCACGCTGACCTCAGCGCCGTAATTGGCCGCCAGAGCAGACCGGATGGAAGCGGCTAAACGCTCGTTGTTCACTCCCACGGCACGGACCACAAAACTCGAGGAGAAGAAACTCTTCATCAACGTGGCGTTTCCTCCGGCAGGTATAACCGACGTATAAGGGAAAATGGCATCACCGATACCAAAGGAACGTCTGCTGACCTCGGTAGGGGTCTGAAAAACCCCTGCCACAACGTAATTCTGAATCAAGTTCCGGCTTTCCTCGCCGCCTGGGCCACGACCGAACATTCGTCCGGGTGGTTGCACCAATTGATCCAATGCCGCTTCGGCAGATCCCCAGATCACCTTGGCGAATTCCTCACTCAGCCAGATCTTCTTGCTGCCGGAATCGACGTCGGCGTCGGTCATGGGCACTCCCGCAATCAGGTTGAGACCAAACACCTCGAGATACTGCGGGCCGGTACCGATGGCCGACCTGACACGCCAACTTTTTCCAGCGGCTTGAACCTGGTCAAAAGGGGTGAAGGAAACCACCACGGCCTGCTCCACTCCTGCAACATCGGAGAGAACTTTGGCCGGTGCCTCGGAATCCCATTGCGGCCGCCCCTCGACCCGCTCGATGGTTCCATCGGATTTGACCGTGCCGTTTTGCACATATAGGACAGAACCACCTTTTTCCAACGGTTCGGTGACCTCTTTTTGTAGAAGGGCTGCGACACTGAAGGATAGGATGAGGATGCCGGTTCCAAGGGCGACCGAGAGAACCGTAAGGCTGATTTTGACCGGTGATTTAACCCAGTGACGTAAAAAAAGACTGATAAATTTTCGCATGGGGATACCTCAGGCCGCACGCATGGCGTCGGCCGGTGGAATTTGGGAATTTTGAACAGCAGGAAGAACAGAAAAGACCAGGTTGAGCACCCAGGCTCCGGCGACTCCCAGAATCAGGAAGACAAGGGAACTCTCGGTCAGCCCGAGAGCGGATTCCATGGTTTGAGACAGCGGCCAGGCCAGCAACGCGCCGAGAAGGGACCCGGCCGTAGAAAGGAAGATCCCTTCCCTGGCGAACAGCTGGAGAATGGAATTTTTCGAGGCGCCGAGTGCCATCAGGATACCGACACCCTTTCGCATCCTCAAACCGCGGCTCATCAGAATATGGCTGACATTCACCGAAGCAATAAACAGCGTGGCCAAGGCCAGGAACAGAATGAGGAACCCGATGCCGGTATTGCGGTCAATCAGTTTCTGGGCCTCAGCCCGGGGATTGGAGACGACCAGCTGATCACTTGCCACGGCGCTGGACAGCAGGCTTGTCAAGGAGGAAGCAGCCTGTTCAAGCTGGGCAGGATCCGAGACCGCAAAACGCAACTGAACGTTAAACGCCCTGCGGCGGGGTGGTCCGCCCTCACCAAAATCGGAAGCAGTGGTCTGATACGGACTGAAGAAGGAGTTGTCGATGGTGTCAGTTCCCGATTCTGCCAGGATGCCGACCACCACCGCATACCCTTCCCAGGTCAAGATCTTTTTTCCCACCAGAGCTTTGGCATCGATGCTGGTTCCTCCAATCTGGACAGCCGCAGCTGAGCCAAGAACCACAAGGGTGGTGTCGCTCTGTCTTTCGCTTTCGGCAAAGAGACTGCCCACAGCGGCCTTGAGACCCCAGGCATCAAAGTATTGCGGGGTGACGGAGGAGCCGCGCAGCTGGTCGACTTCGGTCAAAAACACATCGGCCTCGGCCTGCTTCTTGGCCAGCTCGTCGGCGGTCAATAGACCCTGAGGACCTTGACGGGGGTTTGTTTCTGTGGTCGTTCTGGTCGCTGGCGGGGCGGCTTCAGCACCGGGACCAGGCCCCATCTGGGTCATCTGGGCAATGACTTTCTGGTTGAGGAACCTCAGTTCGGTACCGGAGGAAACATAGGAGTATTTGACCGATGGTACCGACAGGGCTACCTGAAGGTCGTTGGCGGTCAGTACAACGTTGTCAGCCGTCGGCTTCAACACCGCCGGGACTTCCATATCGTCGGAATTGGTCTGAGTGCTGACAACGATTTCGCGGTAGGCGGGGCTGGAGAGCATTTCCGTGCCGAGTTTCTGAGTATTGGCCAGCAGGCTGAACCCGGCGGCGGTGGCACCGACACCCAGGGCAACGGCCAGCAGAAGAAGTCCCGATTCCAGCATGCGGGCCGTGAAACGGCGCCAGAGAATCTTGTTCGCTTCCTGCGCCATCTCAGGCTCCCTTGACGAGGGTACCCTCGTCGCGCCACAGTTCACCGTCCTTGATGAACAACCGTCGCCGTGCCCGTTTTCCCTGGTCGGGGTTATGGGTGACCATCACGATGGTGACTCCCCGTTTGTTGAAACCTTCCAGCATCTGCATGATCTCTTCGCCCTTGTCGGAGGGGAGATTGCCCGTGGGCTCGTCGGCGAGAATCACGTCCGGTTCGTTGGACAGCGAACGGGCAATAGCCACCCGCTGCTGCTCACCACCGGACATCATGGTGGGCAAATGGTGCATCCGGTGGCCTAGGCCGACCTCTTCGAGCAGAGCGGCGGCCCGGTCGCGGCGCTGCTTCATCGGCACGTTGGCATACCCCATGGGCAACATGACATTCTCGAGGGCCGACAGTTCGCTGAACAGGTTGAAGCTCTGGAAAATGAACCCGAAGTGTTTGTTTCTGATGCGCGCCTGCTCACGGTCCGGAAGACTGGTGATGTCGTAATTCTCGAGGAGGTATTGACCGCTGGTGGCGTTGTCGAGGATGCCCAGCAGGTGCATCAAGGTGGATTTGCCGGAACCAGAGGGTCCCATCACAGCGACATACTCACCGCGCTCAATGGTCAGGCTTACCTCTTTGAGCGCCTGGACCTTGGTCCCCACGAGGTCGTATTCCTTGGTCAATTTGTTCAGAGTAATCATTTTGCTTCTCCTTGCTTGGTTTTCAGCTGAATGGTGTCCTGGTCGATAAAATCCTGGTAACCGCTGGTGATGACTATGTCTTCGGCTTTAAGGCCGCTCTTGATCTCAACCGTGTTGGACTGAAGCGTGCCGAAGGTCACCGCCGTTTTTTTGGCGACATCACCGTCGACCACATACACCCATTTCTGGCCACCCGTGGTTAGGAAAGCGCCCCGGGGTAAGGTGAGAGCGTCTTTTTTTGTTCCCAGCGAGATGGTAGCGGCGGCAGAAGCTCCGGGGGTCAGCTCAACAGCCTCGACCGGCTTGACCCGAACAGTGACGGTCGCGGTTAATCCGTCGCTGGAAAGGCTGGCGACCTTGCCAATGGCAGTGATGGACGCTACCAGAGTCCTGGTGCTGACGGTGAGGGTCAGCTTGTCGCCGAGTTTCAAGTTGCCGGCGTCGCTTTCATTGACCTCCAGATCGATGAAGGTCGAGGCGCGGTCGGCCACTTTGATCAGGATGTCGTGCTGGCTGATCAGGCTCTTGGGAACCGAAAGAGATGACGCGATGCTCAGCACCTCCCCGGCGAGGGGACTTTTGATCCTGGATTCTTCGATGTTGGCCAACGTGCGGTTCAAGCTGGTTTGAAGCTGGTCGATGGTAGCCTTCTGCTTGGTCAAAGACAGTTCGCGCTTCTTCAGGTTGTTGGCCAGCTGAGCTGCGGCATCCTCGCGCTTTTCCTGGTAGGACTGCAGGGTGACGAGGGCCGTATCGTACTCGCTTTGACGGCTGGATTTCAGCGTGGCCAGCTCCTTTTTCGCGTCGACATCCTTTTGTGCCTCGGCAATGCTGGCATCGAGGCGGGTCAGCGAGGTTTTTGCGGTCTGAAGGGTGAAGTCCCAGTCGTTGGCCAAATCCTCGTAACTGATTGTGGCGACCGTCAGCTGGGCCAATAGGTCCTGTTTGTTGTCCTGTAAATCGGGAACAGTGAGTAGAGCCAGCAAGGTTCCCTCTTTGACGATATCTCCCTCTTTGACAAAGACTTGGTCGGCGTATCCTGTTTGAGGCGCGGTCACCGAGACGGTTTGAGGCAGGACCACGGTACCGCTGGCCGAGGATGTGACTGTCAAATCACCCGTCCTCACCTCAGACAGATCAAAGCCCTGCACCGTGGTGCGGTTTGGAGAACCCAGCAAAAAGAAGGCTCCCCCGGCGGCTGCCAGCAAGGCAACAGCGGTAATAGCACCGAACAAGGTTCCCCGTCGGCTTTTTTTGGACCGGTTCGGTCTGACCTCGTCGATCTGGACGATTTTTCTTGCGGCATCCATGGTTATCTCAACCTCCCTTACGAACCTAGCCGTTGAGGGCCGATCAAAGGTGAACGGGCGGTAAAAGGGTTGTAAACTGTGTAAATCAAGAGGAACCTGGCCTGGTAAACGGTGGAGATCGCCGATCAGGTTCGTTACAGTGAAGTCATGGACCCGAATGACCGTCTGCGATCCTGGAAACCCCGAATTCTGTTCCTTTGTGTTCTGGCTATTCTTGTGCTGGTGGGGGTTATCCAGTACCAATGGTTCGGCCGCTCCGCTGCGGTAGAGATCGAGGGGACGATCCGGGGACTCGAGGCCGGTATACGCCAGGCCGTATCAAGAGAGTTTCAGCGTTATGCGCCGCTGGTCACCGATCTGGAGGGACTTCGCAGGCGCGACGACCTGACTCCCGTCGAGACAAGAAACTTTTTAGACCGACTTTGGTTGCTCTATGGGCCTGAAGGCACGGTTCCCGATTTGCTCTTGTCGGTGGCCTACGTGGTTCCAGGAGAATCAACGCTTTATCGCCTTTCCCGAGACCAAAACTGGACCCGGCAAGCTTTTCCCTCCGACGAGGCTTGGTCCAAGGACAATCAGGAAACCAATGGATTTGTCGTTTTTCGGCCTTCTGAAAAGAACACAGGTCCAGTGTTGTTGCTCGGCTTGGATGTTGACGGGTTCTTTTCCCGGTATATTTTGCCGTCCTTGGCAGAGCTCTATCCCGGGTCTCAACTGAGCTGGGCATCAAACCAACGGGATCCCCCGCCCCGGGAGGGAAGTTTTAATAGCCAGGCCTACTCGTTTAGTCCGCTGTCGGCGTTATTTACAGGGGCATCACTTCCCCGGACCCTCGAGGTGGGAATTCCGAAACTGGTCGACCTTCCTTGGAAAGGGTCCCGTCCGCCGTTACGCATCCTTTCATCCTGGTCGGTCAAGCTGACCTTGCCGGCAGATGCACCCGTACTGGGCGTCGAGCGGCGGCTGGCTTGGAACTGGCTGGGAAGCACCCTCCTGCTGGTGGTGCTGGCCGGGGCCTTCGGACTCATCCTGCGGCAGTCTGCCCGAATGACCGATCTCCGGAGACGAGAGAAAGAATTTGTCGCGTCGGTCAGCCACGAACTTCGGACGCCTCTGACGGTAATCCGATCGGCCGCTGACAATTTTAGCAAGGGAATCGTTTCCAATGAGAAGCAAGTCCGCTACGGCCAACTCATTCTCGACCAGTCGCTTCGGCTGGGAAGGATGATTGAAGAAATGCTCGAGTTTGCTCAAGCTGAGACAGTACCATCCCAGGCGCCCGTCCAAGCATACCTGATCTTTGAATCCTGGCTGACTGAATTGAGACCGTCCCTGGAGTCCTTGGCCGCAGAGCGCCAGGTCCAGCTGATTTGGGATATCGCCGGGGTTCCCGCTTCGGGCAGGACCAACCCGTCCGCCTTGAGGCTGATTCTGGAAAACCTCGTTGTCAATGCCCTCAACCATGCCTATCCGGCCTCGCCGGGTGGCGAACTTCGGACGGTAAGGGTCACCCTGAAATACCTGGTGCCTCAACGTCTGGAACTGATCGTCGACGACGACGGCAGGGGGATCAGCAGCAAAGAGGTCAAGAAGGTGTTTGAGCCCTTCTACCGGGATCAGGTCAGCCGTGACAATCAGGAAAGGGGAAGCGGGCTGGGGCTTTTCTTGGCTCAACGGCAAGCCCGCCGTATGGGGGGCGAGTTACGCCTCGAGTCACCCTGGCGTAGACTTGACGGTACAAAAAAGCCGGGTTGCCGGTTCACAGCCACCGTCCCCTTCCTTGCAGAGGGAGAAAGCAATCATGGCGGGTGAGAAGATTCTGATTGTTGAGGATGAACCCGGTATCGCGCTGACTCTCGAGGATCGTCTGATGGCAGAAGGCTACTTGGTTGCAGTCCGTCGTGACGGAATCAGGGGTGAGGAAGAAGCTCGTTCCGGAAATTATGATGCTTTGATTCTGGATCTGATGCTTCCCGATAGGGACGGTCTGACCGTCTGCCGCAATCTACGTCGTTCTGAATCGAATCTGCCCATTTTGATGCTTACCGCCCGGGGTGGAAACCTGGATATGGTCGTCGGGCTTCAACAAGGTGCCGATGACTACTTGGCCAAGCCCTTTGATATGGGAGTGTTGCTGGCCCGGCTGGAGGCATTGCTGAGGCGAAGCAGGACGGGACCCAGTTCCTCGGGCTCGGCGGTTACTGAATTTGGGATTTACCGGCTCGACGAAGCCCAGGGAGAGCTGCTGAAAAATCAACAACCCTTGGCCCTCAATGCACAGGAGTACCGGCTGTTGTGCTATCTTGCGGCTCATCCGAACCGGGTTCTGGAACGCGATGAAATTCTCGATCAGGTCTGGGGTTACGAGTCGGGGACAACCACCCGCACCGTCGATGTCCATGTTGCCAAGCTGCGGTACCGTTTGGGGGAGTCAGAGCAGCCCAAACATATCCAGACGGTCCGTGGACGAGGGTATCAATTCAAACCGTGAGAGTTCCAGAACCACAGGGCCATCAGCATCACACCGTGATCATACTCGCCCTGACCGATCTGCTGCAGCACCTCTTTTACGGGTCGCAACCCGACACGGACAAACTCATTCTGATCGAGGTGCTGAGCACCCGTATAGGTCAGGCCCTCGGCCCGGAATGTTGAAACCGTGTTGGTCATAAACGAAGGGTTGGGATTGGTCTTGCCCAGAAAAGTCAAGGCAGAAGCCTTCCACCCGGTCTCTTCCTCCAGTTCCCGAGCCGCAGCAGAACAAGCATCCTCTCCGCCATCGACCATCCCCCCTGGAAACTCCCAGATCGCCCGGCCGAGGCCGTGACGGTACTGACGCACCATCAGAAAGCAGTCCCGGCCTACCTCGTCTTTGACGACTGCAATCACATTGGCCCAATCAGGGGCATCGATGAGCACAAAATGCCCCTGCCTTCCCTGGGGACTGAGGCGAAGGCTCTCCTTGAGATCAAACACAGGTGTGGAATAGACAGTCTTGGTATCAAGAATCTGAAAATTGAGCTCTTGGTCGTTCCCATCCGTCATCAATGGCCGCCGGCCGCTGCTGCCGGAGCCGCTGAGCTAGGCGCTGGTGGTTGAGGTATCACTTCGACCTCAGGCAGAGACTCATCGATGACCGAATCGGGGTTGGGGCGGGGAACATAGTCTGGGAAGGGACCATAAAGGATCAAAACCCGACCTTCAGCCAACAGCCGGCGGTTGGACTCCCGCGACAACAACCTTCCCCAATCAGCCTCGGAAAGAACCAGATCTCCGGGCTGGGCACCCCAGACTCCCCGGGCGACAATCCGCAGCGGGTCAAAGCCGATACGGTCCCTCCAGCGGTCCTCATTGAACCGGCTCAGGCTGATACCTGCCTGGCCCCATTTCTGGAAAAACTGCGGGTCGGCCATGGTGGAATCGAAGATGACCTCACCCCGAGGGTTGAGAAGACGGAACGATAACGAGGGTGTCCAGCGTGCCTGGAGACCGGTTCCCATCCATTTCAAATCTCCCATAGCAAAGATCACCAAGCCGGAGAAATCCCGAGACGGATACCATTGGAACCACTCGGGAACAGGGTTGGGCTCGGGGATTTCCTGAAGCATAGGAGCGATGCTGTCCCATAAGCCGACTGACCAGACCATTTCCAAGGTGGTATAGGCATCATCCACCCGGCTGGAAACGAATTTCAAGGACTCACCCAACTGCGCCACACCGGCTTCGAGGGTCGGGTCTTCGGCCATCAGTTCCGCCAAGCTCCGTCCGGAAGCCACCGGCAGGTTGCCCGCTTGACGGACGAATTCCTGCTGCACCAAGCGCTCGGCGGCTCTCTCGGCCAAGTAACGGCGTTTGGGTGGGGTTGCCTCGGTATCGGTAGGGAGCGGGGTCTTCAGAGTCAATGTAAAAAGACCCGTTTCCCAATCCCAGGCCCCTTCAGAAGTAAAAGTCGGAGCCGGTGCCGCTGGCTCTCCAGAGGAAGCAGACAAAGCCCCCTGCCCGGCAACCAGTCCCAGAACGATAACAAACAGGACAAGGTTGAACCGCCGCACAAAACGGTTACCCACGGGAGGCACCTTTGCGGTATGGCCCCACATCCTTGATGGCGGCGATGACGAGGTTCTGGCCGATTTTCAGCAATGCGGGTTTGAGACCCGGGTTATCCCGTTCGATCATACTGGTGCTTACCCCGTACCACTGGGCGATTTCCGAAAGCGTATCCCCTTTTTGAACGGTGTACAAGTAATACTGGATGAGCTTCAGCGCCGGATCATCGAGCGCTTGCCTCAGCGGGTCCGCCCAAGCGCTCTGCACCTTGAGGTCGTAACCGCCGGGCAGTACTGGAGTCAGATGGTAAACCAGCTCGCGGTTGGAAGCTCTCAACCCGTCCAGCGGAATTCCGGCGGCTCCGGCGAGAAGACGAAGATCGACCATCCTTTCGACTCGGACCCGTTCCCAGGTCGGAGAAGCCTCCCAGTCGACACTCAGTCCAGATTCCAGCCACTTGGAAGAGATGCGTGAAAGGGCCAGCAACTGGGGAACATACCCGGCTGTTTCCTTGGGCAACAGCCCTTTGTCGAGAAGAACCCAATAGTCCCGCTCACCCTTTGCTTTTTTGAGGATGGACTGAACCCGGCCCAGACCGGCGTTGTAAGCGGCCAACGCTAGGTACCAATCGCCCAGTCTTTGATAGTTGTCCTTGAGCTTTCTCAGGGCTCCATCGGTCGACTTCCACCAGTCACGGCGCTCATCCACGTAGGAATTGATGGACATGCCGTACCCGACGACACTGTTGCGCATAAATTGCCACATGCCGGCGGCCCCGACGCGGCTGGTAGCTCCGGCGTTGAAACCAGACTCCACCGCAGCCAGCCAATAGATTTCCGGGGGCATCCCCTCTTCTTCGATTCGGCTCCGAATAAAATCCCGGTAGGGTTTGACCCGCTCCAGGCACTTTTCCAACCATTCGCGCCCCGGTCCCAGGTAATACGCCATGGCCTTGTCGATGCGGGGATGCTCCACCCAGGGCAGTACATGGGCATCCGGGGGCAACACCATCCCTTCCGGAGGAAGTGCCGAAGGCTCGTACACCTCCTGGGCTCCCGCAAGAAAAACGAAGCCGGCGAAAAGGACGGCAAGAGTAAGGCTGCGGATCACAGTTTTTCACCAAAATAGAGACCGGCCCATTCCCAGGCCCCGTTGATATCGGGGTCAGCCGGGTATTCAACCCGGCGGAAATAAAAATACCAGGTGGGAATGCGGTAATTCCAGCCGGTGCTGCGCAGGTAGGTTTCGCCTTCGTTGGAAAGCTCATCCAGCGTGTCGGAGAACCGTACATCAGTGCCGCCGCCAAAGTTGGCCTGGCGGACCAGCTCGCGCAGGAACAGACGCACATCAAACGCCTCCGACAAGGTGTCGGTCACATCGGTATTGTCCCAGCTGACAGCAAAAAAACCGACTTTGGCGCGCAAGCTTTCCATGGTAACCGTATCATTGTTCAAAATAGCCCGTTGCAACTGAGCCATCAGTTCGGTAAGGTCCTGCCGAATCCACGAGCGGTCAGTCTGGGACAAGTCGACCAACGAATGGATGCGGCTGGCTGCCTTGGGTTCTCCAGGTACCGTCGGGTCGGGGAACCGAAGAAAGGCCGCATAGGCCACTTGGGCCTCGTCCCAGCGTCCCAGAGCCTCGCAAGCCCTCCCCCAGGCGAAAAACAAGTCGGGAGTCGTCATTTTGTACCTAAAACGGGCATTGAGTTCCTCAAAAATTGACCGGCGGGCAGAAGGATCTGTTTCAAGAGGAATCAGACGGACTAGACACTGGTAATGGATGGATTCATTTTTTTCGACCAGGTCGGGATAGTTGTTCAAAATACGACGGTAATACAGCCGAGCCATGGCCGAAGCCCCGGCTGTCCGGTAATTTTCGGCGACTTCAAACAGATAATGCGCGCCAAAAGGGTCGGTGGGATTCTGAGCCACATACGTCGTCAGTAAAAGGTTGATGCGCAGAATCTCACCCTGGGCACGAAGCCTCTGGGTAATCTCATGAAGGAGGGTGAACCGTGTGGCTCCCGGCAGAGTCTGCTGATCAAGAAGACGGAACAAAGAAGAAAGTGAGGTTCTTTGATCGGGGGTTCCCACGATGAAAAAATCCTCCCGCGTACCGGACTGGGCAATGAAGAAAGCCAAAGCCAGGCCCGCCAAGGTGGGAAAAAGGGAGAGGAAGCGTCTCATCGGGAACGATTGTACCACAAGAGCTCCCAGAGGGGAACCTGGGGAAACTGGACTTGCTCGGCTTTTTTTCGTACAATACCGGCGGATCGATATCCCTGGAGGTTTCCATGCCAGCACAATCAGCCACTATGACACCCCAAGGACTCAAGGTCCCTGACCACCTGATCATTCCGTTCATCGAGGGGGACGGCACCGGTCCCGATATCTGGAAAGCGTCGGTGGCCGTGTTCGACGCAGCGGTGAAAAAAGCCTATGGTGGAAAGCGCCAGGTCGAATGGAAGGAAGTGCTGGCCGGAGAAAAGGCCTTCACCAAAACAGGGAACTGGCTTCCCGACGAGACCCTCGAGGTGTTCCGCAGCCACTTGGTGGGCATCAAGGGGCCGCTGACAACTCCGGTGGGAGGCGGCATAAGGTCGCTGAACGTGGCCCTGCGGCAAATTCTGGACCTCTACATCTGCCTGCGGCCGGTGAAGTATTACGACGGTGTCCCGTCGCCGGTGAAACACCCGGAAAAGGTCGACATGGTGATCTTCCGTGAAAACACCGAAGATATTTACGCCGGCATTGAATGGGCGGCCGGAACCCCCGAAGCCGCCAAGATCCTTGAGTTCCTCGCCAAGGAATTTCCCAAAGCCCACGACAAGATCCGCTTCAACTCGGTGCAGAAGGCCAAGGATTTTTGGGGTCTGATCGGTATGGCAGACCAGATCGACAGCTCGCTGCAGGTGGGCGTGGGTATCAAGCCGGTTTCAAAAAACGGCACCTACCGTCTGGTGCATGACGCCATCGACTACGCCATCAAAAACAACCGCAAGAGTGTGACCCTCGTCCACAAGGGCAACATCATGAAGTTCACCGAAGGGGCTTTCCGCGACTGGGGTTACCAACTGGCCAAGGAAGCCTTCGGCGCTGTGGAAATCGACGGCGGCCCCTGGTGCAAGATCCCCGACGGCAAGCGCGGCGCAGGGCTGGTTATCAAGGATTCTATCGCCGACATCACCCTTCAACAGGTGCTGACCCGTCCCGAAGATTTCGACGTGATTGCCACCCTCAACCTCAACGGAGACTACCTCAGCGACGCGCTGGCGGCCCAGGTGGGGGGAATCGGTATTGCCCCGGGGGCCAACATCAACAATGTGACCGGGCATGCCATCTTTGAGGCCACTCACGGTACCGCCCCCAAGTATGCCAACCTTGATAAGGTGAACCCCTCGTCGGTCCTGTTGTCAGGCGTTATGATGTTTGAATATCTGGGATGGAAAGAGGCCGCTGACCTCATTGAGAAGGGCATCCGGCAGGCAATCGCCAGCAAGACTGTCACTTATGACTTTGCCCGGTTGATGGAGGGTGCCAGTGAGGTGGGATGCAGCGGCTTCGGCCAGGCTGTCATCAAAGGAATGTGATGCTGAAAGATCCGGTACGTAAAGCAGCTATTGTTTCAGGCGCTCTCCTGACCATCATCGGGGTTCTGTTGATCGTCTGGATGCAGGGGTTTATTGACAGCCTGGTTCGCTGGTGGCCTGCGGCCTTCACTGTGGTGGGCGGCATTCTTCTGTTCAAAGCGTTTTTTCGGAAGGCCAGACCATCGGCACTGTTTGTGGGTCTTCTCATGTTTCTGACAGGAACCTTTTATCTTCTTCTCAATACAGTTATTCCCGAAACCCTCACACTCAAAGAACTCTGGCCGGTGTTTATGGGCATTGTAGGAGTCAGCCTTATTCCCTACGGTGCTCGTTACCGAAGGACTGTCCGCGTGACCCTGGTAGTTCCCGGCTTGATTCTGATTGTGCTGATGGGAGTGTTCCTGCTGTTCAGTTTGCAGGTAGTCAAACAGTCTTTCTCCGACTTTGTCGTCAGTTGGTGGCCATTGGTGCTGGTGTTCATGGGAATCACGCTGATTGCCAGCGGTTGGACCCGCCCCAAAGAATGAGGTGGGTTCTCACGCTCTTGTTTTTGGGCACCACCCTGAACCTTCCAGCTCAAGCAACGATTCCAGTCCCAGATCCGGCAGCCTGGCTGGGACTGACACCGGAGTCAGCTTACCGGGAACGCGGTGCACCTACCGAAGTCTATTCCCTGGCCGTAGATGACACCCATTGGCAGGCGGTTCATTTCTACGCCGACCACAGCTACCTCTTCTGGACCCTGAACAGGGTCTGGCAAGTACGCCTCGATAAACTCTGGACGGGAACTCTCCTGGGAATCGCCATGGGCAGCCCGAGGGCAGAGGTCGAGCTGACGTTGGGTGAACCTTTGGCCAGGGGTGACACCTGGTCGGTTTGGAATCTCACGTATCAGACGTTTCCCCGCCGACTGAGACTGGTTTTCACCGATGGGATTTTGGCCGATGCCTACCTCTACAGGAGCGACCTGTGACCCCTTCTGCTCCTGGCATTTGTCTGGTTTTGACAGGCCCCCGCCTGGAAGACTGCCGCAAACAGTTGGAACAAAGCCGGACCTTCATTGACCTGGCCGAACTGAGGGCCGATCTGGTGGAGGAAAAAGAATGGCCAAAATTGAACGACTTCAGCCGTCAAGCCGGACTTCCTCTGATTCTGACCCTTCGCCAGCCTCGCGACGGGGGGCAGTGGGTGGGAGGCGAAGATCAGCGCAGAGCCTTTTTCGAAACGGCCCTCAAGGGTGCGTGGCAATGGTTTGACCTCGAAGACGATCAGAGACTTCCGGACCTGGAAGCACGATGGATTGCCCAGGGTAGAAAGCTCGTGATTAGTTTTCATGAGTTTGACGGCGTTTCCAACGGCTGGGCCGCCCGGTTGTCCGCCGCCGAAGGCCTCCATTGCACAGCAAAAGCAGCGGTGTTTCCTCAGAATTCAGACGAATACCAGAAATTTGTAGCCGATCTGCTCGCCCTGCCGCCGGGAGACCGTGTTGCCTTGGCCATGGGCGGTTTCGGGTTCACCAGCAGGGTTCTGGCGGCCCGACTGGGAAGCCGTTGGACCTACGCCTCCGCTCCCGGTCAGACGGCAGCCCCGGGACAGACTGACCCGGAAACCCTGCGCACCCTTTACCGCTTTGGAGAGCAGACCGCCGACACCCCGGTTTACGGAATTGTCGGGAACCCAGTGTTCCATACCAAAAGTCCCTGGATTCACAACCCCGCTCTTGCAGCCCTGAACCTTCCCGGAACCTATGTGCCCTTTCTCGCCGACAACCTGAAGGCGTTCTTCGATACCTGCGACCTTTTGGATGTGCAGGGCCTTTCTTGCACCATTCCCTTCAAGGAAGACGTGCTGCTGCACCTGGCGGAAACCAGCCCGGCGGTGAAGGCAACGGGTGCCTGCAACACGCTATGGAGAGATCGCAAGGGACGCTGGCAGGGAGACAACACCGACGCCCCGGGCTTCATGGCCCCGCTGGCCACCCAAGTCGGAAGCTTTGAAGGCCTGCGTGCTACGGTGATCGGAACCGGCGGCGCGGCCAGAGGCATTGTCTGGGCATTGCGGCAGGAAGGTGTCAAGGTGGTGATTCTGGGGCGCAACCCCGAAAAGGCGCAGGCGCTGGCCCTCGATTTTGGTGCCGAATGGGCACCGCTTGGGCCCGAAAGCCGCCTGGTCGTCGAAGACCATCCCGACATTCTGGTGCAGACGACAAGCGTTGGTATGGGCGACACCGAGGGCCAGGATCCTTTGGAGTGGTACGAGTTTACGGGCCGGGAAATTGCCTATGACATCATTTATGCCCCGCGCTGGACAACCTTTCTGAACAGGGCCAAGGCTTCGGGCTGCAAGGTTCTCTTCGGCTATGACATGTTGCTGAACCAGGCGTACGGTCAGTTCCGCCGGTTCACGGGTCAGGAGTATCCCAAGGGCCTCAGCCGGTAGAAGCCGATGCCGGCAGCAACCGCGGCATTCAGGCTGTCCTGGCCTTCGGCCATAGGGATCACCAGCGCCTGGCTGCACACCCAACGGTCGGCCGGAGTCAATCCTTCAAATTCATTTCCCACCCAGGCAGCCAACGGCCCGTCGAGGGCGGCCAGCCCCTCCCTGCTTTGCAGCCAGGTCTCCAGATCGGCGGCCCCGGATTCCAGAGTGAACGCCACACTCGTCCAGCCGGCGGCTTCCAACAGCCTTTTCGTCTGCGCAGCGTCAGGAAGTTCGACTGGCGGATGGCTATAGACGGCTCCCATCGAAACCTTGGCGGTGCGGCGGCTAAAGGGATCGCAGGAGGAAGTACCGACAGCGACAGCGTCCCACCCCAAGCCCAGCGCCGTTCGGAATACCGACCCAAGGTTTTCAGGGTCGGTCAGGTTGGGGGCTACCGCCAAACGCCGGGGGGGCACGGATCGGGACAAAAAAGCCTCAAGGGTGAGCAAAGCAGGCCGCCGTGCAACAGCGAGGACACCACGGTGAAAGGCAAAACCAGCCCATTTCTCCATCTCAGCCTGGGTCAAAACAGTCACGGGACACCGTCCAGCCGCAAGGGTCAGGAATTCTTCTTCATGGGCGGCCAGGCAAACCACCGCCTCGGGAACCAAGGGCGAGGTCAGCAAACGGGAAGCCAAGGTGACGCCTTCGGCCAAAGTGAGGCCCGAGCGGGTCCAATGCTTATCGGTAAAGCCCCAAAAGGCTTCAACCCCCGAGCGATCTTGCCGATGGGAAAGGGACATGATAACTCCTTCGATCAAGAGGGGGCTCCTCGGAGGCCTCCTGCTGCTTCTTTCAGCGGTACCGATCTATGCCGGTCAGCTGCTCTGGACCCCCGGGGGTGAGTTGCCAGCCCTGGTTTTAAGCCTGGGCGACGGTGCAGTGAAAAAGTCCTTGGACCTGCCTTCAGGTGCCGGATACCTTGACCTCACCCTCAAGAAATACCTTCTGGACAACCCGCAATTGATCGTCGTGTGGAAAAACGACGGTGCTTTGTGGCTGCGGCAGGTCAAAAAAATACCCGGAGACCAGACCACCGATAGGGTGGCCTTGCCGCCGGGCCGTCAGATCACCTTGGAAATTCTCACTTCTAGCGGAACTTCCGTGGCATCGATCAAGCTTCGGAGGAACTAGGTCGGGAAGCTTTTTTGACTTCCTTTTCCTTTTTCTTCTCGGCAGCGGTCTTCAACGGAACCTTTTTCGTCTCTTTTTTCTGCTTGGATTTATCGCCCATGACGGCCTCCTGTCCTTATTCAGTGTAATCATCGTCCGAAGAACCGGCAAGGGCCTTCACCTTATTCCACCCCGTTCGAAGCAAAAACCCGAGTGTACCCACCACCAGCACGGCACCCGACAAGCCCAGGAGAGACCACTTGGCCGAAGTAAACCCAGTGGCAATCCAGCTAACAGGTTCCCAACCTTCGGATGGCAGCAGGCTGGCCGCCGCCACCGTCAGGTTCTCAAAAAGGTCACAGGCAGCGCCGGCCAGTGGGACCAGGGGCAGTAGATACCAGAAGAAACTGTGCGGATTCACTTTCTTGAGCAGATACAGAGTCGCCGTTGTCAAAAACAACCCGTAGGCGAGCAGAAAGCCTAGGTCGGTGGGCCACAGAACGGACAAATAATGAGCCCTTCCCCCGGGTCCCCAGGCGGCAAAAATTTGCTGCGCCATTGAGGGATTGTACCAAAACAGCTCGTCGGGAACGCCTGTGCCGTGACTGAGGAGCTTCAAAGTGGTCTGTGCCCAAGGAGCTGCCATCAGCAGCCACTGAAACAACAGCACCGGAAAAAACAGCAGGATCAGGGTGAGAAAACGGGTTTTAAGACTAAGGGTCTGAAAAAAATACAACATAAGCCCAGCCTCAGATTCCCGAAGCGGCAAAGACTTCCGCCCCCGCCAGCGCCGTGAAGGCAACTTCGATGCGGGCCCGGTCAGCGGCACAAGCAGCTCGGCGGCTTTCCAGATCGGCACGAAGTTCGTTGAGCCCGAGGTTGCCGGCCGCCCCGGTATGCGTCCGGTCAGCAATGGTTTTTCGGGGGTCGCGTCCTTCGAGGCGGTCAAGGTTCTGGCCGACCTGCCGGTAGGCGTCGCGGAAACTCTGGCCCGCCCGGACCAGCTCATAGGCAGCGTCGGTGGCGAAAATATCCGGGGTGAAGGCACGCACCAAGGCTTCGGGAACGACCTCCAATTTCCGTATCGTCAGTCCCATGATGGCCACCATTTCCAGGGTCAGATCGAGCCCGCGGAAATAGGGCTCCTTGGTCTCCTGCAGGTCGCGGTTGTACCCCGAAGGCTGGCTGCGCAGAATGCTCTTCACCTGGGTGGCCCAAGCCGAAAGCGTGGCGCTCTTGGCACGGGTCAATTCCAAAGCATCGGGATTCTTCTTCTGCGGCATAATGCTGCTGCCCGTGCACAATTCGGCGGGCAGACGGAAATAGCCGAATTCTGGCAGAGAAAACAGGATCAGGTCCTGGGCCATGCGGCTCAAAGTCAGACCAATCTGATCCAACACATCGAGGATGGCAGCTTCTCCCTTACCCCGGGAATGGCTGGCGGCGATGACATTGCGGTGCACCGAGGCAAAACCCATCAGCGCGGCGCTGTATTCGCGGTCCAGGGGGAGCGGCACGCCGTAGCCGGCCGCAAAACCGAGGGGACTACGGTCGATGAGCTGATAGGCGGCATCGGCCAGCACAAGGCTGTCGAGCAGTTCTTCAGCCCAGGCGGCGGCCCATAGCCCCACGGACGAAGGCATACCGGTCTGCATATGGGTTCGGCCTGGCATGGGGACGTTTTGGTGGGTATCGGCAAAGGCAACCAAGTCTTCCACCAGATTGAGCACGCCTCCCCGGACCAGTTCCAAACGGCTGCGGCCGTATACCCGCAAGGCGGTCAGCACCTGGTCGTTTCGGGAACGGCCTGTGTGGATTTTCTTGCCCGCCTCGCCCAGCTTTTCGGTGAGACGGTTCTCAATGGCCGTATGGCAGTCTTCGTCGGAGCGCAGCACCCGGAAGGTGCCAGCCCTCCAGTCGACAATGCAGGCTCGTAATTCTGTTACCAGCGCATCGGCTTCAGCACCGCTGAGAAGTCCGATCTTGGCCAGCTGCCGGGCTTGTGCCATGGAAGCCAGGGCGTCGGCGGGCAGCAACTGTTGGTCGAGCTGATCATCCCGCCCCACGGTATAGCTCTCGATCAGGGCATCGAGGGTGATATTCTTCTGCCAGAGTTTAGCCATTGGAGTCTCCTGGAACCGGAATGGTATGCGGATTCCCCTCAATTGGCAAGCGGGACGAACGTCTGCTAGAATAGAAGCATGATCATCCGCTTTGTCCGTTTTCTTACCCTGCCGGGAGCTTTCGTCCTCTTGGTGCTGTTTGCTTTCTCTTCCTGTGGATTCGGACGAATGGCCACGGGAGTCGTCGTCTGGGCCCCCGCAGGACAGTCCGTCAAAAACGGAGACCTGGTTTGGGTCTGGGAACAAAGCCGCATCCGCAAGACCTTAAAGATTCAGAGACCCGAAGGGGGAGACAGCTTCGAGGTCGACCATTGGCGCATCAAATCCTTTTCCAACGAGGGCGAAGCCCAGACCTTTCGAGCGTCCTTTCTTCCGCTGAAAGACAGCTGGGCCGTTTCGGGCAAGCAGGGCCTGCCGGTGCGGGAAACCGCCGATGCCAATGCCAACCGCGTCTATAAACTGGGCGAAAATGAAGAAGTGAAGGTACTGGCCGGTGGAGGTGCCAAAGTCAAACAGGGTAACCTCGAAGGGTCGTGGGTTCAGATCCTCACCCAGGACGGCTATGAAGGTTGGGTTTTCGACTACTACCTCAGTCTGACCACCCATGAAGACGGAACTTCTCAACAAGTCAAAGCCAGCGGCCCCGGCGATCAGCTGGTGCAATCGGTGCTCTCGCAGATCTGGTACCCTGAAGAAATGCGGCTGATGGTCGAGCAAGACCGCATCAACGTGGCTCTGTTCCGACCCGATGCCGGCTTGAAGGCCGTCTCGTCTCCTAGCGCTTTTTTATTGCTTCTACCACAGCCGGACCAGGACGAACGCTTTGAGTTGGCCTTTGAAACGGCAAGGAAGATCGATTCCTCGACTTATGACTTTGGAGGCCCCCACCAAGTGAAAGTGCAGTTCACCAATGGTGAGGGCACCCGGCTGAACTTCAGCTTCACAGATCAAGGGAAGGTCCGATCGGTACCTCTGGCACTGCTGGACGAGGCCGTGGGCTCCTTGATCAGCCGGGAACTGGCCAGCCGTCAGCAGAAACTGTCGGAAATTTTGTCACGAGGCAAGTCGTTGACGAGCCCGACCTACGGAACGATCCACTTGACCCCGGAAGGGACGTTCACGTGGGAGGACTACCAAGAAGCCTTTCCCGAACCGATGGGTGACCAGGGGAGCGTAGCCTTCGACTGGTTTAAGGACAAGCGCCTCTACGGCGAATTCCGCGCCGTCCGGTTCCAGTTCGGCTCGGAAGAAACCTCCGTCTCCAAAATCTTTCTCTACCGCTTCCTTAAAGACGGATTCCAGATGCTTCCTGCCGAAACCGCCGATCTCGACCCAGTCAAGCGGACCGTGATCCGGGAATCGCGCAGCGGTCTGTCGCTGTTCTTTACCTTCCAGGACTAGGAGCAATGCCGTTCGTCCAGCTCCAAAACGCCAGCCTCGCCTTTGCCGACAGGGACATTCTGGACCAGGTCAGCTTCACCTTGCATGCCGGTCAGAAAGTTGCCCTGGCAGGTGCCAATGGCTCGGGAAAGACCACTCTCTTGAAAATTTTGGCAGGAATCCAGGAGCCGGATACGGGTAAGGTGATGGTTCCTGAGGGAACGCGGCTGGCTTATTTGCCCCAATCGGGAATTCTGCTCGGCAGCGGCACGGTGTTTGAAGAGGCCGAGCGGGCCTTTGAACCTTGGCGTCGTTTTGAGTCCGATATGCACGCCTTGGTGGAATCGGTGGATACCCTTTCCCCTGCCCAGGCCGAAAAAGCACTCCACAAACATCACGATATGCAGGAAGCGCTGCTGGAATCGGGGTATTACCGCCGGCGCGAAACCGTCGAGCAGACCCTCCGAGGCTTGGGTTTTTCCAGCGCCGAACTCGATAGGCCTGCCACCACCTTTTCGGGCGGCTGGCAGATGCGGGTGGCGTTGGGCCGCTGCCTGCTGGAAAACCCTCACCTGCTTCTGCTCGATGAACCAACCAACTACCTCGACATTGAGGCCAAGGACTGGCTTGAGAGTTTCCTCAAGGCCAGCGCCTGCGGTTTTCTCCTCGTCAGCCACGACCGGGGATTTCTCGACGCGGTGGTGGGTGAAGTTGCCGAGATTTTTCGTGGAAGGTTGACCAGCTACAAGGGCAACTACAGCGAGTATGAAACCCGGCGGCGGTTGGAAATCGTCCAGATCGAAGAAGCCTACAAGCTGCAGCAGGCAGAAATTGAAAAGCAGGAAGCCTACATCAACCGCTTTCGGGCCCAAGCCACCAAGGCCTCGGGTGTGCAAAGCCGCATCAAGGCCCTCGACAAGCTGGAGCGGGTAGAAATTCCCGAGACCCTGGTTCCCATGCACTTTCGCTTTCCCCCCGCTCCCCATTCGGGCAAAATTGCCCTTGAACTGACGGGCCTGGGCAAGCGCTACGGCGACCATCAGGTGCTGCGAGGCCTGGACTTTACCTTTACCCGGGGCGAAAAAATTGCGGTGGCCGGGCGCAACGGTGCCGGCAAGTCTACCTTGATGCGCATTTTGGCGGGGGCTGACCACCATTTTGAAGGCGGCCTGAAGTGGGGTACCGACATCAAGGTCGCGTATTTCAGCCAGGACCACGAAAAGGAACTCAACCCCGACAAGACGGTGCTGGAGGAAGTGGAGGCCGACGCTCCCACCTCCATGGTCCCGCGACTGCGTGACCTGCTGGGGTCGTTCCTGTTCCGTGGCGATGATGTTTTCAAGAAGACTGCTGTTCTCTCCGGTGGTGAAAAGAACCGGCTGACGCTGGTAAAACTGCTGTTGCGGCCGGCCAACCTCCTTTTACTCGACGAACCGACCAACCACCTCGATCTGGCGTCAAAGGATGTGCTGCTGGAGGCCCTGGAACAGTTTGCAGGCACGGTCTTTGTGGTCAGCCACGACAAGTACTTTTTGACCCAGTTGGCTCAGAAGGTGCTGGAACTGCGCCCCGAAGGCCACCGCCTTCACCTGGGCGGCTGGCTGGAATACCAGGAAAAGCAGGTTTCAGGGGATGACTTTGCCGTGCTGTCCGGAAGCGACGGCGGTGCCGGTTCGGCGGCAATCCGAACGGTCCGCCTCGAAGCGGACCCGGTTTCCACCAGCCAGGCAGACCGGGAAGCAGCCAAAAAGCGGCAGAGTCTGATCCGTAAACTCGAGCGTGAAGAAGAGACCATTCTGGCCGATCTGGGAACTCTGGAAACTGCCCACGCGGCGCTCAACGCCCAGATGGCCGACCCATCGGTGTACAGCGACGGGGCCAAGGCCCGAAAAGTGCAGGCGGAACTGGCCGCCAACCAGGCGAAGCAGGCCGAACTGCATACCCGCTGGGAAAAAGCCGCCGAGGAATTGGAAAAAGTCAAAGGCTAGTCACCGCCCAATCCTGCCGATAATCAGGCCATGCGTACCCTCACGTCCCTGGCCCTGTGCCTTGTCGTTTCGTTGCCCGGCTTTGCCGAGGTGATCTGGTCCGAGCCCCGCGATTTCTACGTCGACCCACCCCACGGGTGGACCTTTGTCGAAGACCCGACGCCAGAACACTTCGTCATGACCGATTCGGGCCGCAAAATCATCCTCGAGATCTTCAGCCAGGACAAGGGCGAGCAGACCGAGCTGACAGCCAAGGCCGCCGACCTGAAGGCGCGCCTCAAGGCGCAGGGGGACGAGCAGGAATTTTCCTGGAACGACCGTCCAGCCTGGCTGGCCGACCTCACCTACAACATTCAGATTGCCTCAGGTCCGCTGAAAGTTCATGGATGGGCGCTGGTGGCTGACGATGGTGACGGGTGGGTTTCGGCATTGGCCTACACTCCGGCTGACAACTATGATAAGGCCCAGGACGTGCTGATGTCAGCTTTGAACTCACTCGCTCTTGGCTCCGAAGGCCGCCGTGAACCCGGCCCGCTGAGCACCTTTTTCCAGGGCACCGCCGCCCAGCCTCGCCTGGACAAAAAGGACCTGACAGGACTGCCCACGGCGTTTGCGCTCACGTACGACCTCGACCGCGATGAAGCTGTTCAGGCCACTATGGAACGCGAAACCCGCCTTCTGACAGCACAGATCGGGCCTCAGGTGAGCAACCAGCAGCTGATCGCCCCGGGCTGGACGCGCTTCTACCGGCAAATCTACCGCGATATGTTTTCGAGCCTGGCACCGCTGGCCGCCTATTGGAAAACCCAGGTCAGCCAAAAGCGCATCACCAAGGATGAATTGCCGCAAAAGGTGCTGAGCTGGCTGCAGGGCTTCACCTACGACCGAAAAGGGGGACTGACCGACCTCTCAACTCCTTGGCAGACCCTGAAAACCCAGGCCGGCGACTGTGACAGCCGATCTCTGGTGTACCTGGCATTGATGGAGCACTTGGGAATGGGGGGAATTCTTATGGTGAGCGCTCCTTATAGCCACGGCATGGCTGCCCTCGATCTTCCGGGTCAGGGAGCCCGGTTTCCTTACGAGAACAAGGGGTGGCTGGTGGCCGAACTGACCGATCAGGTCAATCTGGGCATGATTGCCGGCGACAAAGCTGACCCAAACCAGTGGATCGGGGTCGATTTGTGGGGAAAGCCGTAGTATCCTGACGGCATGGCACGTTTCACCCCTCTGTTTCGCAATATTCTTGGTTTTCTTTTTATCCTTTCGGTACTGGGGGCCCTGGGTTGGGGAGCCCAGATGCTCTGGCATCCCCTCGACCCCGTCATCACCTACCTGAACCAGGATTTGGGTGCCGCCGGGGCCACCCTGTCCACCGAAGTGGTAGCCGGAGTTTCGCTGGCCTCGCTGGTATTGTTTGTGATTCTCCTTCTAGTTCCCCTCGCAATGCGTGGCGTCAACAACAAGCAGTTTCTCGGGGGCTTTTTCCGCGGGATTCTCGCTTCGGTGGTCTTTTTGGTTTCGGACTGGCTGTATGGCCAGCTGGAAACTCTGGGCCGATTCTGGTTGTTGCTCGGCTTGGGTCTGACAGTCATCGTCACGGTGGTGCTCATTGAGCTCATTACCCGTGCCGGGAAAGAAAAACATGAAGTAAGCACCAGAACAGACCTGATGGCGTCGATCACCTCGGGGCTGGCATTTTCCCTTCTGCTGAACCTCGGCATGTATGCCTGGAGCTACGTCGAGAAAGTTCTGGTGCAGATTCCAGGCTGATCAGCCTCGCCGTGCTCCCGGCGGTGGGCCGGGAGGAGGACCTTCAGACTCGCCGCCCTCAGCACCGGGAGCTCCAGCGGCCGCCATCTTCAGAAAGCCGAAGATGGTACCGCAGACACCGCCCAGAATATGGGCCATGTTGGATACGGCCGGATTGGTGTTCTGAGCACCCCGGGTCAGTTCGGCCAGTAAAAACAGCACAAAGATCAAAATAAACGAAACGGGAATATCCCCGGCCTTGGTGCGGGCGAAGCTCACCAGCATGATCATCATGAACACCAGGGAACTGGCTCCGACCAGCGGCGGCTGCTTCATCAGAATATTGAAAATTCCTGTGACCAGCGCGGTGGTGAACAGCATCATCAGCAGGGGTTTGGGCGTGTATTTTTCCTCGAGGATGGGACCGAGCAGCAGCAGGAACAGAAAGTTGTTCCACAGGTGGGTCCAGCTTTCGTGGCCAAAAACGTAGAGCAAAATGGCAAAGTAATGCGCTGGCTGGGTAGCGTTGAAATCAGCCCCGGGAGCGCTGAGGTAGGCGCCCACAAGCCCCGGGAACACGTACTGGTCCAGCAACATGACCAACACGCAGATCAGAGCAAAACTGAAGGTGACCGGGGCATTGTAGCGTAATTGCATGGGCTCTCCGCTTTGATTGTCGGCGGCTGGAGCCAAAAGCTGAGGACCACTTTCTCAGGCTCTGGTATGTTGGTGCTATGAGTTGTTCCGCCCTGATTGTCGGAGCCGGACCTGCCGGACTTTCTGCCGCTGAAATTCTCTCGGCGGCAGGTTGGAAGGTGACGGTGATCGAAGCGCTCGAGTCTCCCGCCCGGAAATTTCTGCGGGCCGGCGTCGGTGGGTTGAACCTGACGCATTCCCAGCCCTTGGAAGACTTTCTCAACGCCTATGCCGGCCATCGTGAACGACTGGAACCCTTCCTGCGGCGTTTTGGCCCGCAGGAACTGACCGCCTGGGCCGAGGATCTGGGAATCCGCCTGTTTACCGGCAGCTCAGGAAAGATCTTTCCCGAGGGGATGGCCGCAGGTCCGCTTTTAAAGGCCTGGTTGGACCGCTTGGCCGCGGCAGGCGTCCAGCTGGAAACAGGAACCCGTTGGGTGGGCTGGGGACCAGGGTTGTCTCTTGAGGTTGAGCAGGACGGCGGGCGCAAGGTTTTGCAAGCTGATGCGGTGATTCTGGCCCTGGGAGGTCCGACCTGGCCCGCTCTGGGAACAGGCGGTTCGTGGGTGCCGCTGCTCGAAGAAAAGGGGTTGGCGTTTTCTCCATGGCAGCCGGCCAATGTAGGATTCACCGTAAACTGGTCAGATTTTTTCAGTCAGAAATTTGCCGGGCAACCGCTCAAAGATACCCGCCTTCTGGGGCGACGAGGCGAACTGATGGTGACTCCCTGGGGCTTGGAAGGCGGCCTTTTGTACGCCGCCGGTGCGGTGCTGCGCCAACAATTGAGCCACGGAAATACGGGAACCACGCAGATCTCCCTGGATTTGGTGCCGGGCCGGGAGCAAGGCCGAATCGAGGCCGAGCTCTCCCGACCGCGCCAGGGCCGCAGCCTTTCCACGCTCCTGCAAAAAACCCTGGGGCTGACCGGCGTCAAGGTAGGACTGCTGCGAGAGGTCCTCAAACCCGGCTCCCCCGACGAACCGACCCGTGTGGCCGCGCTTCTTAAGGCTTTGCCGCTGACGCTGACGGGCACACGGCCGCTGTCGGAGGCCATCAGCGCCGCTGGTGGGGTCTTGTGGACGGAACTGACTCACGGTTTGGAGCTGAATAAAATTCCCGGGGTGTGGTGTGCTGGGGAAATGCTCGATTGGGAGGCCCCTACGGGAGGCTACCTGTTGACGGCCTGTTTCAGTCTGGGTCGGGCAGCGGGTGAATCCGTGTTATATTGGGAAAAGCACAAGGAGCTCTCATGAAACGCTTTATTCTGTCCGCAGCCTTTCTGACCCTCACCTTTGCCTTATCGGCCGAAGGTGCCGGAGGTCTCGAATTCTCCCAAACGATGGCGGGTTCTCCCTGGTCAGGGTTCAATTCTGTCACCGGAGGAGGGGGCTTCGGGTATGGAGTGGTCGACGAAGGGTCGCTTATCGGGGGCTTCGGCGGCACCTATGTGT
>JAIFLN010000060.1 GCA_020049045.1 Spirochaetota bacterium
GAGAACTTCCTTTCGGCGAAAAACGTCCGGAGTAATCCAAGGGCCTCATCGAGTCTTCCCAGTAATTCCGACTCAGGTTTCGTGGGATCGGGGTCACCCGTCCCTCCGCCCTCCTCGCCTCCGCCCGTGCCAAAGGTGGCCAAGGCCTCGCGCATGCTTTTCAGAATGCCGCAGTAATCTACGATGAGCCCGTTGGTCTTGCCTGCCGACACCCGGTTCGCCCGTGCGATAGCCTGCATCAAGGTGTGGGCACGAAGTGGCTTGTCGAGATAAAGAGTCCCGAGGGTGGGCACATCAAAGCCGGTGAGCCACATGGCACAGACAATGGCAATCCGGAAGGGATGGGTAGCGCTCTTGAAGTCCTTTTCGGGCGTTCCTTTCACCATCATTTCGCGGTGCGGCTTGATGTCGAGTCCCCACTTCTGGAACTTCTCGATCTCTCCCTGTTCTTGGCTGACAATGACCGCCGCGATGGTTTCCCGAACCCAGTCGAGTTGCCTTTGGGTTTCGAGCTTTTCCTCAGGAGAGGAGGCATGAAGTATCGCAAGATCCAACTGGACGATCTTGGCCGCTGTCGCCAGTGCGATGTATCCATGCATTCGGACGGCGGTCACCTTATCGACACACACGAACATGGCCTTGCCGCCGCCCCAGGCCTCGAAATAGTGATCCACAAAGTCCTTGGCAATCGCCTTGAGCCTTTTCTCTGCGGTCAGAATGTGGTAGTCCCTGGCCAGGTACCTTTGAAGCTTTTCGGTGACATCGGCATCGGCCTCTTCGAACTCGGCCAGTTTGTCGGCAATTTCTTGATTCAGCTCCTTGGTATCGAGATGGAGGTATTCTCCCCTTGCGTCGTAGTAGAGAGGCACGGTGGCATTGTCTTCAACCGCCCGTTGGAAGTCGTAGACAGAGATGTACTTGCCGAAGACCTCTTTGGTGTAGTGCTCCTCTCCCTTGATGATAGGAGTACCAGTGAAGCCCAGGTAGCTGGCATTCGGCAGGGCGTTGCGGAGGTTGAGGGCCAAAGTCCCGCCTTGGGTTCGGTGAGCCTCGTCAGTAATGACGATGATGTCGTCGCGGTTCGAGTACTCACCGGTTTGGTTGAACTTCTGGATGAGGGTGAAGACGACCCGTTTGTGCTGCCCCAGGAGGTCCCGTAAGTGCTCGCCGTTCTCGGCACGGCACGGTTCCCGGTCGTTGTCGGCCATACCGCAGCCAGCAAAAGTTCCATAAATCTGCGTATCAAGTTCTTCACGGTCCGTTAGGATGAGGAAGGTGAAGTTCCCCCCGATCTTGCGCAGGGTTTTACGGACCAAGTAGACGATGGAATAGCTTTTTCCCGACCCCTGGGTGTGCCAGAAGACCCCCAATTTGCCCTGGCGTTGCTGCCGTTCACGGATGGCACCCATGGCTTGGTTAACCCCTAAGAATTGGTGGTTCCGGCACAGGATCTTGACGGGCTCACCACCGGAACTGTCAAAGAGGAGGTAGTTCTCGAATAAATCGAGGAGATTCGCTTTGTCGCAGACTCCGGCCAGCAGAGTCTCACCGTCGACTTGGCCTTTTTCGTTCTCGCCCAGACGCTTCCAATCGTGAAAGTGTTCAAACTGGGAGGTCGGCGTGCCAACCTTAGCCTCGAGACCGTTGGTCAGAATCACCAGCGCGTTGTGATGGAAAATAGCCGGGACCGTGTCGAGGTTGTCTTTGAAGTTCTTTTCGTAGGCTGTTTGCACATCGTGGGTGACGTTCTTGCACTCGATGTAGACCAGGGGAATGCCGTTCACAAAGCCAATAATGTCGGCCCTGCGCCGGTGCAGCGGCCCTTGCATCCACAGCTCGCGGACTACCAGAAAGTGGTTCTGATCGGGATGATCAAAATCGAAAAACCTCAGACGCTTTTGCTCCAGACGGCCGTAGTCGTCGCGAAACTTCACCATCACCCCATCGCGCAGAAGGGCATCTTTTTCTTGGTTGGTGGCGGCCATGGTGAGCGACGCCGAGGTCTCCGTGAGGGCCTTGATGGCATCGCCATACGCCGAGTCGGGCAAGCCGGGGTTCAAGGCTTTTAGGCGCGGTTCGAGGT
The DNA here is from genome assembly GCA_020049045.1 of Spirochaetota bacterium. Lineage (GTDB taxonomy): Bacteria > Spirochaetota > Spirochaetia > JABEVK01 > JABEVK01 > JAIFLN01. The sequence goes on from JAIFLN010000060.1 coordinate 2,084, forward strand.
ACCGGGTAAGCACGACCTCATCTTGGCCCAGCCGTCCTAAGGTTCCGTCAGGTCCCAGGGTTTCTTCCATGGCCCAGATGGATTCGTCCCATTTCAGGTGGTCGACCATGTATTGGGCGAAGGTGGCCTGGACTAGCTGGTCTTCACTGAGGGGTTTGGGGCTCATCGGTTGACCTTCGATTACTTTCCGGCACCCATCGCGTGAAGGAGCTCGATGTCCTTACGAAGCAAATCGTTAACAATGGTGGTCAGGTCCCGTTTGTCGTTCCCAACGAGTTGATCCAGGTCTTTACTGACTTGGGGGTCGAGATAAATGGGGATCTTCAACTGATCTACGGGCCGGTAGAACTTCCCTCTCTCAGCCCCACTGAAGTCATAGTGGTCTTTCATTTTTGATCTTCCTCCCCATAGTAAACCATCTCCTCGCCTTTGTCCGCAAAGCGGGCACTGATGATGCGGATCGTTTCCGAGTCACCCATTTTCCTGTACGCATGGATGACGAGCAAGACCTGCCCTCTGGGGGTTCTCCCCAGCGAAAGGTAGCGATCTTCTGCCGCAGAGTGGTCACGGTCATAGATGGTCATGATCTGCGGATCGCCAAAGACCAGTGACGCCTGTGTGAACGATACGCCGTGTTTCACAAAGTTGCTCCGGTCTTTGGCCGGATCCCACTCAAATTCCATGCTTTGGCCCTCGGGGAAACTGTCGGAAGAATTTGCCTTCTTTCATACTTCAAGCTCTCCGGACATACGGTGGGGAAGAAGGAGAAAGGGTGAAGTCAGAAGGAGGAAAGGGAGAAGGAGCCGTCATCTGATCTTTGTCTTCTTTGTCACTTTTTACTTCACCTTTCGCACTTTCTCTCATACTTCAAGCTCTCCTGACATAAGGCGGGGGAGAAGGAGGTCGCGGGCGCGGGAAAGGGTTTGGTTTGTGGATTCCAAAGTTTCTCTCTGCTGAAGGAGAGGACCCGAAATCGCATGGTACCGGTCGAGAAGTTCTTGATCCGGGATCAGGATTTCGAAGCTCCCTACGAGATCCTTGGTCAACGCCTCTCGTGTGGCACCACCTTGGGAAAGACTCAATAGCCGCCGTTTGGTCTCCGGGTCATTGATGGCCGCAATCACGAAACTCGCTGGGGTCCTGTCATTCACCCTAATGATCATCACATGCTGGTTCACACGAGCTGGGAGAACGTGCTCAGGAACCAAGCAACAACGGGCGACGGATGCACCCGTAATATTGAGCAAAATATCGCCTTTTTCCACGCGGACGTTTTGGAGTTCACTCGCCTGTTGATCTGAAATCCGAGCTAAACCAGCCAACTCAAACCGGTCATTGTAAACATTCAGACTCCGGATTAGGGCGATACCGGTTGACTGATAGGCCGCTTCACCGCCTCGTGGAGTTGCACCGCTTCCTATTTTGGTGGTGATCGATCCAAGAGAGCTTCGATTCCACCCATCTGGCACCCCGTCCACGATCTTGGTCGTCTCCCACCCCGGGAACCTGAGCCGCACGAACCACTCCTGATACAGGTTCCGGGCCAGTGCTTCGAGGATGGCGATGCGGCGGCGGTTGTTTTCGATCAGGTCGTCGTAGGCGGAGAGGAGAGAGGCGATGGTCTTCTGGACCGTGAGGTCAGGATAGGTCACCTCGACCAACTCCAGTTTCTCTTTGGGGAGGTGTTTGATCGTCGAGCCAGTGAGATAAGGGCTAAACCCTCCAGACCGTCCAAGCTGGTAAAGGCGGTAGAAAAGGTACTTTTGATCAACCTCTCCTCGGCTCCGGATTCTATGCAGGGCTTTCTGAAATGTCATGCCGGGAAGTTGCCCTTTCCAAACGGCACATCGCCCCGGTTCACCACCCTCGCACATCAGAATGTCACCCGGTTCAACTCCGAAACGAACTAGCTCAGACTCTTCAAAGCGCATCGCACGCAGGTCGACGAGGTCAAACTCACCCCAGCGAACATTCACATTGGCAAGGTAAGGGCGGGGTTGGCCGAGATTCTTCTTGTCATCAAGCATCTTTCCGAGCGAGAGATCGGCAACTTCTTTAAGACGACGGTTTGTCATTGAGTTCGCTGCGAGACTAGTCATCCCCCCACCAGCGCTCACTCCTTCCCCCCAAACTCCGCTTCGAGCTCTTCGATGGTGGGCAACGACGACTTCCACTCCGCCGGCAGCGCCTGGTTCAACTGGTATTCCGACACTCCCAACGGTTTGGCCATATCACTGAGAGCGTACTCGGCCACCAGCTTGTCTTTGTTTTTGCACAGCAGCAGCCCGACGGTGGGTTGGTCGCCTGGTCCCCGACGCTGTTCGTCGATGGCCTTGAGTTCGACGACGACGTAGCAATGGAGTCGTGTGTGATAGAAAAGCAGGTCGAGGAAGAACTCCCGCTCGCCCACCTGCAGGGGAACTTGACGCCCCAGGTAGGCGAATCCAGCCCCCAGTTCCAGCAAGAATTGCGATACGTGGTCGACCAGGGCCATTTCCAACTCCCTTTCGTTGTAGTCGGATCGAAGGGAGAGAAAATCGAACATGTAGGGGTCTTTGAGCGTTTGCTGGGCAAAGTTGGTGATCGCCTTCCCATCACGCTGGTACAAACCCTCGGGAACCGTCCTGCACTTGGAGACGATCACGAGATTGTGACCCCAGGGAACACTGGACAATTGGGCAACAACCTGTTGCCCAATTGGAATTCCTCCTGCTGAATAGAAAAGGTTCCATTGCCGGATATATTTCAGGTTTCGAAGGGAGAACCCCTGCATCTGCGGAAACCCGGCCATCAAATCGCGGCTAAGCTGGGCCAAGAAGCCATCACCCCAGGTCGCATCAGACATCGTCGGCCTCCAGTCGATTGGCTTCGATCAACAGCTTCACCGTCTCGATGGGTAAGAAGGACTCGAGGTCCAGTAGATAGGACTCACAGGGGGCGTTGGCAACGGCAAGGACTTTTTCTGCGATGGCATTGTCAAAACAGACGAATACATTAGAATCGAGGACGTTCAGGATTCGGGCCAATCTTGGCATTTCCATCTGCATTTCGGTGGCCCCTAACGTGGAGGCGATCCGTCCATCGGCCGGAAAGTTGCAGTCCTTCTGGAGGGCCTCCTGAAAACTCTCCTGGATTTCCTGCGCGATTCCCCGGTGCTCCATCAGATACCGATTGGTGGCCTGAAGCGCCAACAGCATCTTATACTCATTGCTTTGTTTATCGAGGTACTCGTGACACCAGTGTTTGTTCAGACTCGATTCAACATACCCAAGGAAGAATCCGGCTGCAAAACCGAGTCCAGGGTCTTGTTTTTCAGCCAGGCCGCGTAGGGCGTCAGAGAGGGATTCCTTCAGATCCAACACCAGCAGACCTTCATCGAGGATGGTGATCTTTTGTGGTGGGTGACGCTTTTCCACTTCCGCAGTCCACGCACGAAAGAGGCGGAACGCCAAGTTTTCCAGTCCGGCCGCAAGAGGTGAAAGATCGATGTCTCTCATACCCCCAGCCCCTCCAGCCCGGCAAGGATCTTCGCTGAGAGCTCGTTCGCCTCGGCATTCAGGGTGATCAGCTGGGCCTTCAGGCCCGCCATGGTCTCGTCAAAGTCGAAGTTCTCATCCACCACCTCGGGGGCCACCCCGACATAGCGCCCTGGGGTCAGGCTGTAATCGTTGGCCTTCAGTTCATCCCGGGTCACAACCTTCACCAAGCCTGGTACCGCGACCAGTTTGGCTTGGGGGAACCGGCTAGTCAGCCAGTGCAGGACCTTGTGCCGGTAGCGCACTGTTTTGAGCTGCTCGACGAGGGACTGCTTCTGAACCTCCAGGGCTTTGAGGGGGCTGTTTCGGCCTTTGGCCCAGAGTGCGTCGCCCTCGGCAAAGGCGGAAAGGGCCTTCGACAGCCTATCCAGGTCGTGGAGCAGGGTCTTGGCGGCTTCGGAGAACTGATGGAGCGAACCGTCGGTGAACGCCACCAGGTCGGTCATGTTCCCTTCGGGGACGAGGGTCGAGAGGGCTTGGCGAACCAGTTCGTTGGCCCGGGTGCCGCTCGCCATCCGGTCGTCCGCTTCGGGAAGGAACTTCGCCAGAGCGGCAAAGTAGTCGACCGGTGCCAGTTCTTGGGCCGCCTTCAACGCCTTTTCTGCGAAGGTTCTCACCAGGCCGACGAACCGCTCCGATTCCCCCCGGTACAGCCACACAATGGCCGTCAGACTTTCTGCCTGCTCGGGCGAGAAGTCGCAAATGGTCCGGTTCACTTGCCGGAACACTTGGCGGGCATCGATCATCAGCACCTGGTCCGTTCGTTCGACAGGCTTGCCCTTGTCGAAGAACCAGAGCTGGCAGGGGACAGTCCTTGTGTAAAAGAAGTTGCCCCGAATGTCGACCATCACGTCAACGTGGCCGGTCTCGATGATGTTCTGGCGGACCAACCGCTCGTCTCCGCCGGCGCTCGACGCCTGGCTCGACATCACAAACCCCGCCCGGCCCTTTTCGGCGAGGTACGAGTAGAAATAGGAGATCCAGAGGTAGTTGCCGTTGCTGACCTTTTTGGCCTTGTTCGTCCCCGGAAGCCCGAAGGGGAGCCGTTTGGTGTCCTGCCCCACCCGTTCGGCGTCAACCTCATCGACGTTGAATGGTGGATTGGCCATCACGTAATCGGCAGTTCCATGAAGTCCTTCGTGGGGGTCTTCGTAGTAGGTGATGGCTTTGGCGATCTTCCCTTCCAGACCATGGACGGCCAGGTTCATCTTGGCCAGCCTGATGGTGGTGGGATTCTTCTCCATACCGTAGAACGTGAGTGTTCGACTAACTTCAAGATGCCGACGCTCGACGAAGTGGGCGGACTGGACGAACATGCCGCCGGAACCGCAGGCTGGGTCGAGGACGATGCCATGGGTGGGCTCAAGGAAATTGGCAATCAGCTGAACCAGGGAAACGGGGGTGAAGAACTCGCCCCCATCGTGCGCTTTCAGGCCCGCAAACTCGGTCAGAAAGTATTCATAGATCCGCCCAAACACGTCGCCATCTGCTTTCTTGAGCTCATCAGGGTTGAGGGTGCGGAGTAACCCCGCAATGACATCGTTGGTCAGCTCCCGGTATTCCTGTTTGGGCAACTGGTTGGCCAGTCCTTCATAGTCCTTTTCGATGGACTCCATAGCCGCGATGACCGCCGCGACCCTATCCACGCCATCAGGGAGGGAGACCAGGAAGTCAAACTGAGCTTCGGGGCGAAGGAAAATTGCTCCCCTTCCCGAGAAGTCTTCCTTAGTCACAGGCCGAACAACACCGCCTCGGCTCGGAAGAGATTCTTGGATTTCTGGAAGCACCTTGAGGTACCGGCTGTAGGCATGGCGAAGAAACAGCAGGCCCATAACAGGCAAAAAATACTCGTTGCTCGCGTAGTTGGAATTGGAGCGAAGGGTGTCCGCCGCCGACCAGAGCCGGGTCTCAATTGCTTCAATGTGTTCGAGTTGCGCCATTGG
>JAIFLN010000131.1 GCA_020049045.1 Spirochaetota bacterium
CCAAAGCGCCAGGATGGAACCGGGGGCGTGCTTGGCAAGGGCCGCTTCGCTGGTGGCAAAATCCTTGGGGGACAATCCGGCTTTCTGGCGCAGTCGGTCCCAGACCAGAGCTCCGTTGGTGCGGCAGCCGAACAGGAATGGCCGGCCCACCCCGTCGTACATGGCGTTGCCCCATCCCCGCTGGTCAACCAGGCCGGAACCGGTGTCGACCATCATCACAAAACTGGTACCCAGGCTCAGCAGGTCGCCCTCAACCAGCACCTTGGTCTGGGGGTTGTCTCCAGACCCGATGAGCACGCGGGCACCGGCGTCAAAGCCGAACTTCTTCACAAACCAGGGAGCAATGGTGCCGGCCAGGGTCAGCGGAGACGCGACAGGTGTCAGTTTTTTCTTGAGCGACGCACCTCCGCCGGGAAGGCCGGCGGCAGCCGCTTCCAGAAGCGCGGGCGACCAATCGCGGGCTCTGTAGTCCATCAGGCTGGTGCCGCTGCCGTTGCCCCAGTCGGCGGGCACGTCGGGGTTGGCGGCCAGAACGGCTGGGATAAAGCTGCTGAGCATGTGAAGCCGGACGGTGGCATCCCAGACGCCGGGCTCGCCGGTGAACACCCGACGGGCCACGGCGCCGGTGAACCGCAGGGGACTGTCGGACCCGGTCAGAGCGATCATGGCGGCGGATCCACCGGCGGCACGGCGCAAAACCTCGGTTTCACTGGTGGTGTTGGAGGTTTTCCAGATGGGCGCCCGGGGGTGGCTGAAGGCTTTGGCGAGAACCTGGGCCAGCGGGAGGTTTGTCCCCTTGGCGGCTGCGAGGTCTTTCAAGGCGGAAAGAAAGCCGGAGGAAAGGTAGACCTGGCCGTGCTGTTGGGCCGAGACGTTGATCAGACCGATCTGGCCTAGCTCTGTCCCCGCTTTCTTCAAGTCTTCAAACAGACACTCCAGCGAAGCCAAGAACAGCAGAGGCGGCTGGTCAGCCTCGCCGGGGGACCGGGGGGGCAACAGGATCAACTCGGTATCAAGACCGAAACCGGCCAACCGGGTATCGGTCTTGTAGGTCACCGATACCGAGGTCACTACCTGGGCGGTGTTCCTGTCGACAACGACGGCAGAAAGACTCTGGGTGCTCGAATCCAAACCAAGGACCAACGGGGTGTTCATTGCGCTACCTCGAGGTTGAGGATACCCCTGTTTTAGCACCCCCGAAATAGCGGCAGTTGAACTGATGTGTCAAAAATTGATATTGGAGGGCGTCACTCCCCTTCTAGAAGCTTCATGTGATAGCCCGTCGGGTTGGTCGCAAAGTAATTGGTCCGATACTGGGTGGGGGTGCAGCCGGCGTACGCCTTGAAGTTGCGGCTGAAGTGGTATTGGCTGGAAAACCCGAGTTTCCAGCTGATCTCTTTGACGGAAAGGTCGCTGTTGAGCAGCAGACTGGTGGCGGTTTCCAGCTTGAGGTTGTTCAGGTACCGCATGGGCGTCAGGTTCATGTGGCGCTTGAACAGCCGAATCAAATGCTCCTGGGTGATCTTGAGTTGGTCGCAAAGGTCTCCCAAGGTCAGCGGTCGGGAAACATGGCTCTGGAGAATGCCCAGCGCCTGTTCGACGTGCAGATTGTAGGCGTCGGGGGGAGAACCGCCGTGGTCGTCGACAAGGTCGTGAACCAGTGCTTCCAGGCGCAGTTCGACGGCACGGACCCGATGCGGGGTACCCCCCTGGTTGAAGCGGTTCTTGGCGTCCTCGAAAAACAGCCGGTGACTGGTACCGATCTTTCGGGGAAAGGTTGCCTGAAAAGCGGTGCTGGTAAGGGTCTGATACAGCGGGTGGTCGGGAGCCTCCAGATCCTCGGCCTGAATCTGGTGGACTTGTCCTGGCACCGATAGGAACAGGCTTCCCTTATCGATGGGATGCTTTTTCGGACCGTTGAGAAACAAGCCTTCTCCCCCCAAAAAATAGTGGAACTCGAACTGAGGTTCGGGGTGAGTGTGGCGGCGGCTATGCCACTGGATCATCCGCCCTTCCTTCATCTGGAAGAGGAACACGATATCGAGGATCTTCATAACCGACAACATTGTGCCTTTCGGTTCCCGAAAGGACAAGGCCTGAGTATTATAAGGGAATGACACCTTCGCTGTTCCCCCGCCGACTGTTGTTTCTGTGTTTCCTCACCCTGGTTTTTCTCACGCCCCTGGCCGCCCAGGACACGCGCGGCAGCCTGCTTCCCGATTCCACGGTGATGTTGATGGATGGCTCGGCGGTGGAGGCGCAGAATTTGCGTGCGGGATCGATGGTCTGGACCTGGATGCCTGGCGGCCAACCGGCACCGGGAAAGGTGACGGCCGTCCGAAAACAGCACAGCGACTCGTATCTGATGCTTAAAATCGGTGACCGCGAGTTCAAGGCTACCGGATCACACCGCATCGCCCTGTCAGGGGGAAGCCTGGTCAGGATCGACAAAGTCAAGGCCGGCGACAAGGTGCTCGTCTGGGGCGGAAAGGGAACCGAAGAGGTTGTCGTCGTTTTGGTGCGCGTCTTCCCTGCAACCCTTGTGACCTACGATCTGATGATCGAAGGTCACAGAATGTTCCGTGTGGGCGATGTGATCGTAGGGGACTGAAGCCGCACCGTCACCTCGACGGTCAGTTTCTGAGTGCCACCGCCCAGCACCACGCCCTTGAGCGGGGTGACATCGCCGTAGTCGCGGCCCCAGGCCACTGTAAGGTGGTCGTTTCCTACCACCAAGCCGTTGGTCGGGTCCAGATCGACCCAGCCCAAGCCCGGCAACCAGGCGGCCACCCAAGCGTGCGAAGCGTCGGCTCCTAAAACCTTTTCTTTGCCTGGAGGGGGAAGGGTGTTCAAATAGCCGCTGACGTACCGGGCCGGAATACCCAGACTGCGCAGAACGGCCAACATCAGGTGGCTGAAATCCTGGCAGACGCCCCGACGTTTGGCGAAGAACTCCTCGATGGGGGTGCCGATTTCGGTGGCCTCGGGGTCATAGACAAAGTCGTGGAACAGCCGCTGGGTCAAATCGATAAGGCCGTCGAGACGAGACCCCCCGGGGGAGAACGATGGGCGCCCGTAGTCGGCAAAGACCCTGGACGGCCGCACAAAAGGCGAGGCCTGCAAAAAGGGCTCGAACCCCACAAGGACATCGTCACCCCGTGAATCGAGGCGGAACACCTCAATTTCGTGGGTGGAAACAATGCGGAGTTTCCGGTGGGGCTTCTCGAAGGCGTAGAGCCGCCACAGGTTTCCAAAGAAGTCCACCCGATCGCGATGGTAGTCGCTGCGGGGTAAGGTTTCAAAGGAGTGGGCCGCCACCGTCTGAAACGGGGTCTCCCTCGCCTGAAGGCAAACTTCGTTCAGAGATAGGGCGGCAGGGGTGGTGTATTCGTATTCGGTGGAATGGACGACGTGGTACTTCATGGGGTCTCTCCCCGCACCCGGGCTTGCAGAGCTTCCATCGAGTCAATCTTGGCCAGGTAGGTTTGATGGAGGGCCTGGGTGAAGGCCTCCAGTTCCGTGCTCAAGCCGTCCAGGAAGGGCTCCAGCACCCCGGGTTCCAGCGCCGTTCCATCGGTCAGCCTCACCCGCGTCATCAAATCCAGAATGGTGCGCTCTTCGGTGCTCCAATACGCGCGGCTCGAGGCGCGGGGCAACTGCTCGACATGGCGGCTGAGGCTTTCGAGCTGAAACGCCAGCGAACGCGGATTGGTCTCGTCGAGGAGCAGAAGGTCGAGCACCGGTCCCCGCTGGGGAGCCAGCCGGTAGCGGGTGCGGTAAGTCAGGGTGCTGTCAAAAATGTCGAGCAGGAGGGGCAGGTTCTCCTCGATGCCCTCCAGGGCGAACCCCGCGCGCAGGGCCTCCACCACCAACCCGGCGCGTTCCAGACGCCGGCCCATATCCAGAAAGCGCCAACCGGGGCTGCGGGTCATGCTTTCCATGGTCAAGCCGCTGAAGGCGGCCAGGCGCAGGTTCACCTGCCGCAGAACCTCGGCGATGGGTTGGTCGCCACCGTCCAGAAACAGACCGAACTCCCGGAGGATACGGTGCGTTTCCAGCGAAAGCCGGTCGAGAACCTGTCCGCTGATCTGGTGGATGGAACGTATGGTCTGTGTCAGCCGCGAGGCTTTCCACGCCTGGTCCCGGTTCTCGGTTTCTTCGGGGAGAATTCCAATCTGCCGCACCAAGGCATCGAGGAAGGGTGACCCGGCCTCCCACCAGGTCTCCAAAAAACGCAGATCCACCCAGGCCCTCTCGGTGTAGCGGCCCAGCCAGAACAGATCGTCGGCCACGCGGCTGGGCAGATCCGCCGCCCGGTTGATCTCGGAAGGCTTTTCCCCGGTGGGCAGCAGAGAAACCATCGGTACCGCTTCGGTGGCTAGGAACCACAGGTCCTTCTTTGTCCCAGAAAAAACAGCCGGGTTGAACGTAGGCCCCCCCAGTTTCTGTACCAGACCGCCAGGCATGAGTTCCCAGCCCCCGGCAAGGTGCGCGGCAAACAGCCGCAACCCCACAAAACCCGGTGACCAGCCATTGTCCCCGAAAAAATCTTCCGTACCGGCTTCTCCCGAAACGGCCGGCGGAGCGAGCAGCAGGTCACCCCCTCCCCAGGCCCGGTGAATGGCTTCGTAGTGACCCAGCAAAGCCGGATGTTCGAGCAACCCCGACCCCGGAGCATTGGTCACCAGAACGGTACCGTCCCTGACGTTCCCTGTCAGCGGGTCAAACGCACGGTCGGGGACCATGCGGACCAAAACATCGACGGGCCGCAGCCCTCCCAGCGTCTTGAGGAACAGCTTGCCCGAACGCACCGTCAGGTCGCGGCTTTCGACCAGGGGATAGCCAAAGTAGCGGGACAGAGAAACAGGTTCGGCATACAGGGGATCGGAGGGTCCCTGCGTCCAGACCATAATGGAAGGCTCGTCTTTGTGGGTCAGACTTTTTTGAAACCAGAGGTCCTTCAGTCCCTGAAAGAACGGAGCCAGGCGGACCAAGTTGTCGTGGGGAACCCTCGACCCGAAATGGCGGCCATGGATAATGCGCGTTTCCAGCGCCTAGCCCTGTGGACTGCGTACCAAATCAAACCTTACCAGGCTCAAAGGTTGCAGGGCGGCCGGAAAGACTCCCCAGAAAGCGGGGTCGAGGGACAGCGCTCCCCAAAGCAGCTCATAATCCAGAACTCCCGTCTGCAACAGTTCCTGTGGGCCCCATAAATCCCGGTAGACCCCGGTCAGCAGGCTTCCCCACTGGGCTGCGGCACCCTTGAGGAACGCCACTTCCTCGGGTTTCACCACAAAGGGCAACGGATCGAGATGGGCTTTTTTTACACTGACAGCCAGATCCTCGGGAGGAAGCCCCTTAAAAACCTGGATGATTTCCTGTCGCTTGACGATGTCCATGGATACTCAAAGTGTGCGGGAATTCTAGTGAATGCACAAGGGACGGAAAAGACCTCCAGGGACCTGGAGTCTGTCCCTCGGGTTGGAACCGCGCCTGCCGGCGTGCCTCTGCCTCAAAGGCATTGACCGGGGGCTCCTCATAGTTGCGCCCGGCAGGATGCGCCACGTGGTAGGTGCACCCGGCCACAATGCGCCGCGACACCAGGTCCACCACATCGAGAACAAGCTTGGGGGTGGCCTCAAGGGTGGGATGCAGGCCCGAGGCCAATTTCCAGGCCTTGAAGCGAAGACCGCAGACGGCCAAACCGTCGGGGCCTACCACCAAGGGGAGTTGCAGACCCTGACACGCCAGTGCGTACCGCGAGGGGTCGAAGCCGCGCACCAGAATCTGCAGCCGCTCCACCGAAGAATCGACGTAGCGCACCGTTCCCCCGGCACCGCCCTCCTCGCCCATTACCGGCCAAGGTTCCAGCGCCTGGCGGATTTCGACGGTCAGGCCGTCAAACACCAGCCGGCCGAGGAGGGGGAAACGGAACTCGAACTGCGCCTTAAAAGGCTGGCGGGGAAAGACCAGTCCCACCTCATCCAAATCCGCCAGAACCTCCTCAAAATCCTTCTGCAGAAAGTGGGGGAGCATCCACCGGTCTTTCAGCTCTGTCCCCCAGCGAATCAGGGGTTCACGGTAGGGCTGCTCAAGGAACCGGGCGGTCAGCGCCCTCAGCAGCTGGCTGGTGGCCAGCGCCATGTCCTGGTGAGGGGCCATTTCGAAGGAACGGAACTCCACCAGTCCCAGCCGCCCCGAGGCCCGGTCAGGAGAAAAGAGCTTGTCGATGCACAGTTCGGTGCGGTGGGTATTGCCCGTTCCATCGACCATCAGGTTGCGAAAAATGCGGTCGGCCAGCCAGGGGGTGATGGCGGTCTGGCCTTCGAGTTCAGAAAACGCCAGTTCCAGGTCTTCCAGACCGCCGGGGTTGGACTCGTCGTAGCGGGGGGCCTGGCTGGTAGCGCCGACAAATAGACCCGAGAACGCGTAGGTCAGGCTGGGGTGACGGTTCAGGTAGGTGATCCAGCTGCGCAGAAGATCGGGGCGCTTCAAAAACGGGCTCTGCGCCGGCGTCGGGCCGCCCAGCACCCAGTGGCAGCCGCCTCCCGAACCCACCTCTTGGCCGCCGACCAGGAATTTCACCGTGGAGAGACCAATCTGGTTGGCCTGTTCCCAAAGGTCGGTGAGCAGGGTGTTCCAGTGGAAAGAACTGGCGGCTGGGGGAAGGTTCACCTCGATCACGCCCGGGTCGGGGGTGATTTGAAACGACGAAAAGGCATCGCCGTAGGGCGGGGTATACCCCTCGAGGATGGGCCGCATGCCGGTGATCTCGGCGGTCTTTTCGATTTCAGCCACCAAGGCAAACCAGTCCTCGGCCTTGCGCACCGGGGGAAGGAACAGGTACAAGTTTCCGCCGCGTACCTGGGCGCACAGGGCCGTTCGGACCACCCAGGCCGCCGACTCACCGGCCACCAAGGGAGGTTGTGAGGCGGGCAGGGGCTGGGCATTGGTTTTCTGGGCTTCGGCGGCAGGCGGCGTTTTCTCGCTCCGCAGAGGTTTGGTGCGCAAAAAAGCGGGGCCGGCCTGGTCTTCAAAGGGGTCGCGGTCGTACCAGGCGTCCTTGTCGAGCTCGTCGGCCCAGGGCAGACTGTCGAGAGGAAGGCGCAGGCCGATGGGGCTGTCCCCGGGAATCAGCACCAGTTTACCACCCCGCAGAGGCCAGGGCCCGCTCTTCCAGCTGCCCTTCTGCAACGGCAGAACAAAGCCCGTGGGATTGTGCAGTCCGTGGTGGAACACCTGGATCATGCGGTGCCGGTCCTCGGCATTGGCCAGCTTGGGGTCACCGGGCAGCACGTTGACGGGAAGGTTGCGTTCCTGCGTCAAAAAGTGCATCGGGTCTTCAAAGGCTTCGAGGATGAACTTCGCTTCAACCCCCAGCACCTGGGTAAGGGCCAGCAAAAAGCGGTGAGCGTCGGTGTGTGTCAGCCCGGCGTTGGCGGTTTCATCCCCCATGAGGGCCGGGTTCTTCCACACGGGCACCCCGTCCTTGCGCCAGTAGCACGCCAACGCCCAGCGGGGCAGCGACTCGCCGGGGTACCATTTTCCCTGGCTGGAATGGACCATACCCCCTGGGGCCCAGCGCTCGGCCAGGCGGCGCATCAGCGCCAGCGACAGAGGTTTTTTCGTCGGTCCTAAGGCATCAGAGTTCCACTCGGCGGCGTTTCGGTCGCTGTCGCAGACAAAGGTCGGTTCACCACCAATTGTCAGATCGACCCCGGCGGAATTCAGGCGGAGGTCGATGGTTTCACCCAGGCGGTCCAGAGCCTCGCGGCCGCCTTGAGGAAAGGGCTTCGAGGAACGCGGTCCATCGGAAAGACGCTTCACCGTCATCTCATACGAGAAAACCACCTCACAGGGGTCCAATGCCCCTTCGAGGGGAGCCGCTCCGGCCGCGTGCGGGGTGGCTGCCAGGGGAATATGGCCCTCGCCGGTGAGCAACCCGCTGGTGGGGTCCAAGCCCACCCAGCCCGCCCCGGGAATGTAGGCCTCGGCCCAGGCGTGCAAGTCGGTGAAGTCGGCCTCTGCCCCGGCGGGACCTGTCAGAGGTTTCTGGTCGGGCTTGAGTTGTATCAGGTAGCCCGACACAAAACGTGCGGCAAACCCAAAGTAGCGCAGCAGATCCACCAGCAGCACCGCCGAATCGCGGCAGGAGCCGCTTCGCAGCAGCAAGGTGTCTTCTGAAGTCTGAACGTTGGGTTCCAAGCGGATGTTGTAGTGGATGTCGGTAAACAACCGGTGGTTGAGCGCCACCAGAAAATCGATGGTCCGCCCTTGGAAGGGTGGCAGGTCCTTGAGGTAGGCATCGAACCGGGGACCGCGCGGTGCGAGCTCTGTCCCCAGGTACGGTGCCAGATCGCGGCGCAGATCGGGTGGTAAAGGGAAAGGCACGGTTTCGGCGTAGGGTTCCAGGAAAAAATCAAAGGGGTTGAACACGGCCAAATCGGCCGTCAGGTCAACGGCAATCTGCAGTTCCCTCACCGGCTGGGGAAACAGAACCCTCGCCTGGAAGTTGCCGTACGGATCCTGCACCCAATTCACAAAGTGATTTTCTGGCGACACGGTAAGCGAGTACGAGAGGACCTTCGTCCTCGAATGGGCCGCTGGCCGTAGCCGGATCCATTGGGGTCCCAGATTCACCGCGCGGTCGTAGGTGTAGACGGTCTTATGACTGATGCTGACCCAGGTACCCATGGTCCTTCCTTGTTTCAGAGCTAAGCTTGGGAGCAAAGAATCCCTGGAAAATGTCGAGATCCACCTGGTTCATCCGGTTTTGCAGGTTGTCGAGGTACTCATGGAGCCCCATCTGCATGGCTTCGGCGACGTTGGCGGTTTCCAGATCGGTTCGCAACCGCACGAGGTTTTTCTGGGGACCCGACAGGATTCGCAGCGACTCCTCCGAGTTTTGCAGGCAGTGCAGAATGCTGCGGGGAAAGTCCTTTTCAAACAGAAGGAACTCGGCCACATCCCTGGGGTTGATGCGCCGGTAAATCTTGCGGTACATCTCGAGACCCGAAACAGCCTTGAGCAGGGCGGCCCACTGGGTGTTGTCGTAGGCTGTCCCCACCCAGGCCGGATCGGGAAGCAGGATGAAGTATTTCACATCGAGAATTCGGCTGGTCTTGTCGGCCCGCTCCAACAGCATGCCCAGCCGTCCAAAATGCCAGGCCTCGCCCCGGTTCATGGTCGAATAAAACAGGCCGATAAACAGGTAGCAGCTGTGGATGACCGACTTGCAGAACGCAAACGGGTCGGTACCCCGCCCCTCATTGCGGCGGTATTCGGTAACGGCCAGGTAGAGGGAGTTGATCTCCTCCCACATTTCAGACGAGATGATTTCACGGATCGACCGGGCGTTCTCGCGGGCCTGGACAACGCAGCGGTACAAGGAGTTGTCGTAGTCCTCATCCAGGGTCAAAAAGTGGATGATGCTCTCGCGGGAATAGGAAGAATAATGTTCTTGGTAGAATTCCTGGTCGCCGGTGACCGCTACCAGGGAGGCCCAGAGGTTCCCCTGATGGTCCTGGTCCTCCAGGTACTGATTGAAGTCGGCGTTGATGAACCGGGCCGTGTTCTGCGCCCGTTCCAGGTACCGGAACAGCCAGTAAACACTGCCGGCAACACGGCTAAGCATGATCGCCCCCTTGGTCGTCCTGAATGACCCAGGTGTCCTTGCTCCCGCCTCCCTGGGACGAGTTGACCACCAGCGACCCGGGGCGCAGCGCCACCCGGGTCAACCCGCCGGGAAGCACCTTGATGTCCTTGCCGTAAAGCACGTAGGGACGAAGGTCGACCCGGCGGCCTTCAAAATGGTCGCCCACCAGGGTAGGGGCCTGGGAAAGGTCAACCACGGGCTGGGCAATGTACCCCCGGGGGTTGGCCTGGATCTTCAGGGCAAATTCGTCGCGCTGGGCCTTGCTGGCCTGATGACCCATGAGCATGCCGTAGCCCCCCGATTCGTTGGTGGCCTTCACCACCAGCTTGTCGAGGTTGGCCAGCACGTAGCCCAGGTCCTTTTCCCGCCCGCACCGATACGTCGGCACATTGTTCAGCAGGGCATCCTCTCCCAAATAGTAGCGGATCATCTCGGGCACAAAGGCATACACGGCCTTGTCGTCGGCCACACCGGTTCCAGGGGCATTGGCCAGCGCCAGGTTGCCTTTTTTGTAGGCTTGAAAGAGGCCAGGGACCCCGATCATCGAGTCGGGACGAAAGACTTTGGGGTCAAGAAAATCGTCATCGATGCGCCGGTAGATCGCATGGATGGGCTCAAACCCATGCGTGGTGCGGATGTACACCCGGTCGTTTTCGACCACCAGGTCCTGCCCTTCGAGCAGTTCAACCCCCATTTTACGGGCCAAAAAGCTGTGCTCAAAGTAGGCGGAATTGTAAACCCCGGGGGTGAGCACCCCAAAACGCTTTTCCTGAACTCCAGGGCAAATGTGGTCCAGCACCTCGAACAGCATGTCAGGGTAAGTTTCCACGGGCCGGATGCTGAGTTTTTCAAACAAGTGGGGGAAGGCCCGTTTCACCAGCTCGCGGTTCTCAAGAACGTAGCTGACACCGCTGGGACACCGCAGATTGTCCTCGAGCACCAGGAATTCGCCCGAGGGATTGCGGATCAGGTCTGTGCCAGTGACATGGTTCCAGATGCCCTTGGGAGGGTTGAGACCGATGCATTCCTTACGGAACGAACTGGCGGAAAGGATCAGTTCTTCGGGGATGACCTTGTCTTTCAGAATCTTCTGATCATGGTAAATGTCGTCAAGAAAAAGGTTCAGCGCCTGGATGCGCTGGATCAGCCCCTTTTCCAGCCGGTTCCAGTCCTGGCTGGTCACAATGCGCGGCAACAGGTCGAAGGGCATGATTTTCTCCTGCCCTTCTTTGTCACCATAAACCACAAAAGTGATTCCTGTCCGGATCAGAGCCCGCTCAGCTTCCTTATGGAGCGCCAGGTAGTCTTCCTTCCGGGTGTGGTTCAAGGCCTCGAAAATGGCTTGAAACGCGGGATGCGGAACTCCGGGAGCTTGGAAAAACTCATCCCAGGGACCTTGGATCTGGTAGTCGGTAAACATGATCTTTGTAGTATACATATTGGAAGGATCATTGTAAACATAACACTAATATGTATTTCTATGATGAAGAAACAACTTCTTTGTAATGGTCGATTATGACCTCCGGGACGGCGACAAACCGCCCGGTAACTTGGTAAGATAGCAAGCCGCCATCCGCGTGCAGGGGGAGACATGGACGAGACTCTGGCCGTCGACTTACGGCAGATCACCAAGCAGTTTGGGACGACCTTGGCCAACGACCACGTCAACTTCCAAGTTCGAAAGGGAGAGATTCACGCCCTTTTGGGAGAGAACGGCGCCGGTAAGAGCACCGTCATGTGTATGCTTTCGGGCGTTTACCGCCCCACCAGCGGAGAAATTCTTCTCAATGGCGCCGTGGCACGCATCCACTCCCCGAAGGATGCGGTCAAACTGGGCGTTGGCATGGTGTTTCAGAACTTCCGCCTGGTACCGTCGCTGACCGCTGCGGAAAACATTGTTCTCGGTGAAACCCACCAGGTGTGGCGGACCAAGGCCTGGATGGCCCGCAAGACCGCTGAAATCGAGGCTCTGGCCACCCGCTTCGGTCTGCCCTTCAACGCCGGCCGCCAGGTCTGGCAGCTGTCGGTGGGGGAGCAGCAGCGCGTTGAGATTGTGAAAACTCTGTACCGGGGTGCCGAACTGATCATTCTGGACGAGCCGACCTCGGTGCTGACCCCAGGAGAAGCCGACCAGCTTTTCGTCACCCTGCAACAGCTGCGCTCCGAAGGAAAGACGGTCATTTTGACCACCCACAAACTGAAAGAAGTCATGGCTGTCGCCGACCGCATTTCCGTAATGCGCAAAGGCAAAATGCTGGCCACTCTTGACCGCAGCGCCACCGACGAGCGCGAGGTGGCCCGTCTGATGGTCGGCCAAGACCGTCAGGAGCCCCGGCCGCGAAAGGCTCGGCTCAAAGGCCCCACCCTTCTGGACATGCGCAATCTTGTGGTGATCGGCGACCATGGCCGGCACGCCCTCGAAGACTTTCACATGACCATCCATGAAGGCGAGATTGTCGGCATTGCCGGAGTGGCCGGCAACGGTCAGAAAGAGCTGGCCGAGGTGCTGGCGGGACTGCGGATGTGGAAGAGCGGCACCATCACCTTCCGCGACACCAAGTGGAAGGGAGCCTCGGTACGGCACTCCATCGAGTCCGGTATCAGCCATGTGCCGGAAAACCGGATGAAGTCCGGTCTGGCAGGCAGCCTGGGTTCGGTAGACAACCTTCTGGTCAAGTCCTACCGCACTCCGGCACGTTCCAAAATGGGGTTTCTGCGGCACGCCGAGAACCGGCTCTGGTCGCAGGGTCTGGTAGAGCAGTTTGACGTCAAGACGGCCCATCTGGATGCTCCTGTGCATCATATGTCGGGAGGAAACCAGCAAAAGCTGCTCTTTGCCCGGGAGATTCACCAGCGGCCGCACCTGATGGTGGCGGTGCACCCCAGTCAAGGGCTCGACGTGGGCGCCACCGATGGGGTGCACAACCTTCTGATGACGCTGCGCGACGAAGGCAAGAGTGTGCTTTTGATCAGCGAGGATCTGGATGAACTGTTGTTGCTCTCGGACCGCATTGTGGTCCTTTTCGGAGGCCGCGTGATGGGAGAAGTCACCCACGATGCGGCCGACAGGGAACACTTGGGCATGATGATGGCGGGGGTAGTATGAACCAGAGAGGAAAATTCCGCCTGGAGATTGACCCTTCAGGGAAGGAATCGCCCTGGTGGGTAACGGTGCTGGCGGTGGTGCTGGCCTTTGGCCTGGTAGCGGTATTCATCGCCGCGACCGGAAAAAACCCCGGCGCGGTGTACGCCAAAATGCTGGGGGGTGCCTTTGGCACCGAATTCGGGCTGACGGAAACGCTGGTCAAGGCCATTCCCCTGATGCTCTGCGGTCTGGGGGTGAGTCTGGCCTACCGCATCCAGGTGTGGAACATCGGTGCCGAGGGCCAGTTCGTCGCCGGCGCGCTGGCTGCCACCGCCGTCACCATCTACCTTCCCGGACTGCCGTTCTGGATTGCCCTGCCCCTGATGTTGACCGTCGGTATGCTGGCCGGCGCGGTCTGGGGCCTGTTCACGGCGCTTCCCAAGGTGCTGTTTAACGTCAATGAGCTGATCATCAGTCTGATGCTGAATTACGTGGCTCTGCTGGCCCTCGATTTCTTCGTCTTCGGCCCCTGGCGCGATCCGGCCGGAATGAACTTTCCGGGGACCAGGCCCTTCACCGCCGAAGAGTCGCTGCCAGTTCTCGGTGCGACGCGGCTGCACTTCGGTCTGATTCTCGGCCTGCTGGCCGTCGCCTTGGCCGCTGCTTTTGTAAAAACCACCCGCTGGGGTTATGAACTGCGGCTTATCGGAGCCAACCCCGAGGCGGCCCGCCATGCGGGCATCAACATCCGGGGCCACATTGTGGTGGTGATGCTGCTTTCAGGAGGCCTGGCGGGAATTGCCGGCATGGCGGAAGTGTCGGGAGTCACGCACCGGTTGCTGTACGGCATCAGTCCGGGGTACGGCTATACGGCCATCATTGTGGCCTGGATCGCGCGGCTCAATCCCTTCGGAATTGTCGTTTCGGCAGTGCTGTTCGGGGGTCTGATTGTGGGAGGCTACAGCGTTCAGACTCTGGGTCTGCCATCGTCCATCAGCTCGCTCCTGCAAGGTTCGGTGCTGTTCTTTCTCATCGCCGGGAGCATCCTCGGCAAGGTGCGTGTCCGATGGAACTGATCACCCAATTATTGATCGCCGCCATGGCGGCCGGAACCCCGTTGCTGTTTGCCACTCTCGGGGGCATCCTCGTGGAACGCTCGGGCATCATCCAACTGGGCACCGAGGGGCTGATGCTGATGGGAGCCGTCACCGCCGCCATGACCTTTTTGGCCACTGCCAGTCTGCCCCTCACCGTGCTGATGGTGCTGTTGGTCACCGGCCTGATGGGAGCGTTCCACGCTTTCTTGACCGTGACTCTCCGTGCCAATCAGATTGTCAGCGGGCTGGCCATGACCCTATTCGGTGCCGGCCTTTCGGCCTACCTGGGCAAGAAAATCACCGGCATTCCGCTGCAGGGGGCCGTTCCCAAAATCGACCTGGGCTGGCTCGACCCCGTTCCCATTCTGGGGCCGGTGCTGGGGCATTTGGACGTGTTCACCTGGGCCAGCCTGGTGCTGGTGGTGTTGATGACGCTGTATCTGTACCATACCAGCTGGGGGCTGCACCTGAGGGCCGTGGGTGACAATCCAGCCACCGCCGACGTGATGGGCATCCGCGTCCAGGTGTTCCGCTACGGCTGCGTTATCCTTGGTTCCATGTTGATGGGCTTGGGGGGTGCCAATCTGCTGATGGTATTTTCTCCCACCTGGATTGAGGGGATGACCGCCGGCCGGGGTTGGATTGCCATTGCGCTGATCATCTTTGCCCGCTGGAATCCGCTGTACGCCCTTGCCGCCGCCTACTTTTTCGGCCTGCTCGACAGCCTCGGGTTCCGCCTGCAGCTGGCCGGCAGCCCGATTCCGCCGTACTTCTTGAAAATGATTCCCTACCTGCTGACCATCGCCGTGCTGATCTTTGTCGGCTGGCGGACCAAACACAAACTGTCGGGTTCACCGATGGCGCTCGGGGTACCGTATATCCGGGAGCAGCGGTTTTGAACTCATCGAACCCAGGAGCCGGCATGAAACGCTCTGTTTTTCTCCTTTTAATCGCCCCTGGAATTCTCCTTTTGACCATCTTCCTCTTCTACCCCTTGGTCGTTACCCTGGCCCCCACATTTTCCAACAACGGCCCTTCTTTGGCTCGTTACCTGGCTTTCTTTTCCGATTCCTACTATTTGGCAGTCTTTTTCCGCACCGTCTGGATCGCCGTGGTGGCAACCTTGGTCTGCATGATTCTGGGTGTGCCCACCGCCTACTTCATCTCCCGTCGTCGCCGGTCAAAATCCTTCCTCATGGCCCTCTCCATTTTCCCACTCCTTACCAATCCCGTGGTGCGGGCATTTGCCTGGATCAACATTCTGGGACGCAATGGGGTGTTGAACTCCCTACTGCTTTCGTGGGGCTGGATTACGACTCCTCTGACCCTCCTCTACACCGATTTCTCCATTCTGATCGGTACCATCTACCTCTTCCTTCCGCTGATGATCGTGACCCTGGTGGGCAGCATGGATACCATCGAAGAGGAAGTCACCGAGGCCGCCGAAAGCCTGGGTGCCAGCCGTCTGGTGACTTTTTTCAAAGTGGTACTTCCGTTGAGCCTTCCAGGCATTGTGGTGGGAAGTGTGCTGGTCTTCACCGGTGCCATTACGGCCTACTCGACACCCAACCTGCTCGGCGGTAACAAAAACATGCTGTTGGCAACGTTGATTTATCAACGTGCCATGAGCTTGGCGGACTGGACCAGTGCCGGGGTCATCGCGTTTGTGATGATTGTGATGACGGTGGTGACCGTCATGGTCATGCAAAAAGTCTCACGCCGTCTGGATAGGAGGTAGAAAACCATGAGAAAAAGCGTTGGTTTGACCCTGATTGCCGTGGTGGTGTTCCTCTTTTTGACGGTTCCGCTCATTATTATCACGGCGACGGCCTTTGGTGAGGCTAGCACCATCCGCTTCCCCATTCAGGGCTTCACATTGAAGTGGTTCACCGCGACCTTCGCCTCGCGGTCGTTTATGTCGTCGCTGGGCCTCAGTTTTGCCCTGGCGTCGTACGCAACCCTTCTGGCCCTGCTCGTGGGCATTCCCGCTTCGTACGCCCTGAGCAAGACCACCTTTCGGACCAACCCCCGTTTGAGGGCCTTTTTCCTGTCTCCGACCTTTGTGCCAGGGATTGTCGTCGGCTACGCTCTCTTCCAGTTTCTGGTCATCCAGTGGCGCATGCCGGTGTTCGCCGGTCTGCTCCTGGGACACTTTCTGGTCAGCTTGCCCTACGTTATTCGCGTGGTGGGGGCGAGCCTGGAGCAGTTTGATTTTTCCATCGAAGAGGTCGCCTGGAGCCTGGGGTGCAACAAACCCAAGGCGTTCCTCAAAGTCGTGCTGCCGAACATTGGTTCGGGGATTGTGGCGGCTTTCATGTTGAGCTTCATCAACTCGTTCAACAACATCCCCGTATCGATGTTCCTCACCGGCCCGGGGGTCTCCACCTTGCCGACAACGCTGATGAACTACATCGAGTACAGTTACGACCCGTCGGTTTCGGCGATTTCTGTGGTGTTGATGGGGGTCACGGTGGTTTTAATGGTGATTGTAGAACGAACGCTGGGCATCGGCAGCCTGGCGAAATAGGAAAGGTGCCATGTCGTACGCGGTATTAGAAAACATTCGGGTCAGCTATGACGGCAAGACCCCCGTTCTGACCGATCTCAACCTGAGCATTGAACGCGGCGAGCTCGTCTCGTTGCTTGGTGCCAGCGGCTGTGGCAAGACCACAACACTGCGGGTGGTCGGCGGCTTTATTGAACCTCGGGCGGGGCGGTTCACCCTCAATGGCGTGGATATGACCCGGACTGCCGTTCATAAGCGCAACTTCGGCTTGGTGTTCCAAAGTTATGCGTTGTTTCCTCATTTGACGGTGTTTGAAAACGTCGCCTTTGGCTTGAAATTGCGCAAAATCGAGTCGGCCAGTCTCAAGAGCCGAGTCATGGCCATGCTCGACATCACCGATCTGGGGGCCCTGGCCAACCGTTACCCCAGGCAGTTGTCCGGCGGGCAGCGGCAACGCGTGGCCCTCGCCCGGGCGCTGGTCGTGGAGCCACAGCTCCTCCTGCTCGACGAACCGTTGAGCAACCTCGACGCCAAACTGCGCTTAAGCATGCGCGTCGAAATCAAGCGCCTTCAAAAGAAGCTGGGTATCACCACCATCTTCGTCACCCACGACCAGGAAGAGTGCTTCTCTATCTCGGATCGGGTCGCCATTATGGACAAGGGAGTGATTCAGCAGTTCGACACACCCGAAGCCATCTATTCGCACCCGGCCAATGAGTTTGTGGCCCGGTTTGTCGGGTTCACCAATTTTTTCAACCTCACAGCGTCTGGTACCGGCCGGTGCCTCAACAACCTGGGTGAGGAAATGGTCATCGACGAGATCCGCAACCATACAGGGGGACAGACCTCCTGGACGGGGGCCATCCGTCCCGATGACATCGTCTTGACGGGTACCGAGGTTTCGGGGACCAATAGGCTTACCGGCAGCGTCGAGGTTCGGACGTTCCTGGGCAAAAGCTACCAGTATGAGCTGGAAACCAAACTCGGCCGGGTCGTGGTGAACGCACCCAAGGATTCCATTTTCGAGCCGGGCACCCTGGTCTGTGCCCACCTTCCCTCTGATAAGATTGTTTTGTGTTAATGGCCTGCGGGCCGCAAAAGGAGATTGCTATGAAGAAGTCCACCGGGTTGGTTATCCTTGTGATGGCCACCCTTCTGTTCGCTTCGGCGACAAACCTGATGGCCTCCGGTGCCCAGGAGAGCTCTGACGGTGCCCCCCGAACCTTGGTCATTTCGACTTGGGGCCTGGGAGAAGATGTGCTTTGGCAGGATGTCTATGCTCCCTTTGAGGCAGCCTACAATTGCAAGGTCGTGCTCGAGGTCGGAACGACAGCCGAACGCTATACCAAGCTTTCGTCCAACCCGAACTCGACCGTCGACGTGATAGAACTGTCACAAAAGGCTGCCGCCGACGGCTATGCTGCCAAATTGTTTGCCAAAGTCGACTACTCCAAGATTCCCAATTCCCAACAGCTGCTTCCCGGTGCCAAGGATATGACCAAGAACGGCTTTGGTCCCGCATACACCCTGAACAGTATTGGCATCATCTACAACCCCGCGGCAACGGGCTTTGAGATCAAGGAATGGGCCGACCTCTGGCGTCCGGAACTGGCCAACCGCATCTCGATTCCCGCCTTGTCGACTACCTTCGGCCCTGCCATGGTCTATGTTGCCGCCGACTACGCCAAGATTCCGGTCGCCAAGGACAAAGGTGTCGCAGCGTTCAAGGCACTGGGAGACCTCAAGAAGAACATTGTGAAGACCTACACCAAGTCCTCCGACCTCGCCAACATGTTCTCCAGCGGCGAAATCGTCGCGGCCATTGTGGGTGACTTCGCCATCCCGATCATCACCAAGGCCCTGCCCGAAGCTCAGTTTGTCGTCCCCGCTTCCGGCACCTACGCCAACTTCAACACCATCGATGTCGTGGCCACCTCGAAAAATAAAGACCTGGCCTACGCCTACATCAACTGGCGGATCAGTAAGGATCTGCAGGCGAAGACGGCCGCGTCGTTGAACGAGACCCCCATCAACACCAGTGTTGTCCTGACCCCCGAGCTGGCTGCCAACAAAACCTACGGTGCTGTGGCAAAGCGGGCCCGTGCTGTCGACTTTGCCCTTGCCAACCCCCTGATGACAGAGTGGACCGACACCTGGAACCGGGTGCTTAACAACTAGAGGTTTGGCGATGTTCTTGGAACGGGCTCGCGTCTTCAACGTCTACCGGCGATGCTTCGAAGAGAAGAACGTCCTGGTCCGTGATGGAATCATTCAGGCGGTTTCCGCCGGTTTGATTCCTCCACAGGGGGTGGTCCGGGTGGATGGGGCAGGCGCGTGGCTGGTTCCAGGCCTTGTCGATATTCATATGCACATCGAGAGCTCCATGACGGTGCCGTCGGAGTTCTCGCGCGCCGTGCTCCGCCACGGCACCACCACGGTGGTCACCGATCCGCATGAAATCGCCAATGTGTTCGGTGTAGCCGGCATTCGTGCTGTGATGGCTCAGAAGACAGCGCTCGATATTTTCTACGGCATCCCTTCCTCGGTGCCGTCGACCAATCCGGCGCTGGAAACCACAGGAGCGGTTCTTGGCCCCGACGAAATAGCCGAACTGGCTGCCGATGAGCGGGTGTTGTGTCTGGGCGAAGTCATGAATGCCGCCGAACTTCTTGCGACGCAAGACACTCCGACCAAGCGACTGATCCAGCGCTTTCATCAGGTCAGACCCCGCTTGCCCATCGAGGGACACTGCCCCAAGCTCACCGGCGCGGAACTCTCGGCGTTTATCGCTTCGGGTGTTTGGTCGGATCACACCCAGCAGACCCCCGAATCCATCCTGGAAAAGGTCAGCAACGGCATGTTCCTCCAGCTCCAACAGAAATCCCTTCTGCCAGAAACTATCCGTGCGGTTGTCGATCACCAACTGTTCGAGCACGTGTGTCTGGTGACCGACGATGTCATGCCCGACAAACTCGTGACAGGCCACCTGAACCGGCTCGTCGCCCTGGCCATCCAAAACGGGATGCGGCCCGAAGATGCCATTTACTGTGCCACCTACGTGCCTGCCCGTCATATGGGGCTCAGGGACCGCGGTGCCATCGCCCCTGGCCGTATCGCCGATTTCGTGCTGCTCGACGACCTTGAGTCCTTCTCCATCCGCTCCGTCTACAAAGCAGGACGAGAAGTGGACCGCGGCCAAGGTTCCGTTGCGCTGTCTTCCGTGAATCAGCCTACCCCTTTTCCTGCCGAGTTTTATACCAGCATCCAGCGGACCTCGATTTCCGCTGCGGATCTGACAGCTCAAGTCACCACGGCCCTCGAGGGGCCTGTCGATTGCGTAGTAATGAGGCTTGATCCGCAGTCGACCTTCACCCAGCAGGTCACGGTACGGTGTGCCGTTGTTGACGGCCAAGTCGATTGGCGTGGTGCCGGACTCTGCCTTGTTGCCGTGGTAGAACGCTACGGTCACCAGGCACCCATTAAAATAGGTTTTGTCCAGGGTGGACTGACGCAAGATGGGGCGGTAGCGACTTCATGGGCCCACGACCACCACAACCTGCTCGTCCTGGGCCGAAGTGTGAGCGATATGGTTCTAGCCATCAATACCCTCATCGACCAGCAGGGCGGCTATCTCGTTGTGTGTGACGGCAAGATCCTTGCCAACGCCCGGCTCAATGTCGGCGGCATTTTGAGTGACGGTCCTCTGGAAACGCTGGCCGCCGAAATCCAAGCCGTACGCGCGGCAATGCAACACCTCGGCTACGATCACGCCAACGAAATCATGTCCTTCAGCACTCTCTCGCTCCTGGTCTCGCCGCGCCTCAAGATCAGCGACAAGGGGCTGGTCGATGTGCGAACCCAAACCCTGGTGGAACCCTATGGGCCAGCTTCTACATAACGTCCACGTGCTGACCATGAACCCCTCTCTGGACCGCTTTGATAACGGCTGTGTCGCCATTGAAGGCCATACCATCCTTGCCGTCGGCGATGCCGGCCTGGCGGAACGTCTGCTGATCCCGGGGCTGATCAACGCTCACACCCATATCGGCATGATTCCCTTCCGGTCCCTCGGAGACGATGTTCCCGACCGCCTTCGACGCCTGCTCTTTCCACTGGAGTCTGTGATGACCGCCGACCTGGTCAAAGCCAGCGCCCGCTATGCCTGCTGTGAAATGCTGTTGGCTGGAACCACCACGTTTGTCGATATGTACTACTTTGAAGATGATGTTGCCCAGGTGGTCAAAGAAACGGGAATGCGAGCATGGCTGGGTGAAACGGTGATCGACTTTCCTACCTGTGACAGTCCCGAGCCCCACGGAGGGCTCGAGTATGCCAAGCATTTTATTCCCGCGTGGCTCGGCGAGGATC
>JAIFLN010000037.1 GCA_020049045.1 Spirochaetota bacterium
CGCATGTGATGGCTGAAGCTGTCCTCAAGCTGATTCCCAACGCACAGATCGCCATCGGGCCGCCTGTCGACCATGGCTTCTATTACGATTTCGAGCTTCCGGAGTCTCTGAAAGAAGAAGACCTGACCCGTATCGAGCACATTATGCGGGAAATCCTCAAGTCGAAAGCTGCTTTTGTCAAAGAGGTTGTGAGCAAGGACCAAGCCGCCCAGGTCTTCGGTGCTCAGAAATACAAGCAGGAACTCCTGGCCGGCCTGCCCGTCAACGAGGAAATCAGCCTTTACCGCAGTTACGGCTTTGTCGACTTGTGCCGCGGGCCGCACGTTGACACCATGGCCGACCTCGATCCCCAGAGCTTCAAGTTGACCCGCATTGCCGGTGCGTATTGGAAAGGCGACGAGCGCAATGCCCAGCTTCAGCGGGTTTATGCCTATGCCTTCCACGACAAAGCGGGCCTCGATGCGCACCTGGCCCTTCTCGAAGAAGCCGAAAAGCGTGACCACCGCCGCCTTGGCACCGAGCTCGACCTGTTCCATCTTGACCCCGAGAATCCCGGCCAGATCTTTTGGCATCCCAACGGGTGGGCGGTTTGGCGCTCCATCGAAGACTACGTGCGCAAAACCATTACTCTGGCAGGCTATCATGAAGTCAAAACTCCTTTCATCATGCCCCAATCCCTCTGGGAACGATCAGGCCACTGGGCCAAGTACCGCGACGCCATGTTTGTCACCGAAAGTGAAAAACGGCTCTTTGCCCTCAAGCCGATGAACTGTCCCGGCCATGTCGAGATTTTCAAACAAGGCCTGAAAAGCTATCGGGAACTCCCCCTGCGCATCGCCGAGTTCGGCAGCTGTACCCGCAATGAAGCCTCCGGTGCCCTCCACGGCATCATGCGGGTCCGCGGGTTTGTCCAGGATGATGCCCACATCTTCTGCCGTGAGGACCAGATCGAGAGCGAGGTGAAGGCGTTCTGCGATCTGCTGTCGGGCATGTATGCCGACTTCGGTTTTGCCAAAGAAACCATTGTCGTTAAGCTTTCTCTCCGTCCTGAAATGCGCCTGGGCGACGACGCCACCTGGGACAGGGCTGAATCCGCTCTGGGCAACGCCTGCAAAGCGGCCGGGTTCGAGTTCGTGGAGATGCCGGGGGAGGGTGCCTTCTATGGACCCAAGCTTGAATTCACCCTGATCGACGCTCTGGGACGGGGCTGGCAGTGCGGGACCATCCAGCTGGACTACCAGCTTCCCTCAGCCGACCGGTTGAATGCTACCTATATTGGCGAAGACGGCCAGAAACACCATCCTGTCATCCTCCACCGTGCCGTCATCGGGTCCTTCGAGCGGTTCATCGGTATCCTGATTGAGCATTACGCCGGGGCTTTCCCCGTCTGGCTCAACCCCCTGCAAGCTGTTGTCATCCCTGTCAGCAATAAGTTTGAGGCGTATGCGCTTCAGGTGACCGAGGCTCTTCGTGAGAAGGGTTTCCGGGTTGTGGCTGATACCAGCGATCAGAAAATGGGAGCCCGAATTCGCGACGCCCAGATGCGTAAGGCCAGCTACATGCTTGTGGTCGGCGGCAACGAGGAGACTGATGGCACCGTCAGTCTCCGCACCCGGACAGGCGAGCAGCCACCCGT
This sequence comes from Spirochaetota bacterium, assembly GCA_020049045.1. Classification (GTDB taxonomy): domain Bacteria; phylum Spirochaetota; class Spirochaetia; order JABEVK01; family JABEVK01; genus JAIFLN01. The sequence continues at coordinate 1,637 of JAIFLN010000037.1, forward strand.
GATGAAGCTTGACGACTTCGCGCTGTGGCTGCAACAAAAAATCGAAACCAAGGTGATGCTATGAAACGGGACCTCAAAGGGTATTTGCTCCTGGGATCCAAAGGGGTGGCCATGGGGGCTGCCGACGTGGTCCCCGGGGTTTCGGGAGGCACCATAGCCTTCATCTCGGGGATCTATGATGAGTTGGTCACCACCATCAAAGACCTGCCGGCCTCGGTCCCCACCCTGTTCACCCAAGGGCCCCGGGCCTTCTGGAAAGCTTCGAACCTGGGGTTCTTATTGGGCTTGGTTTCCGGAATCGGCCTCAGCATCTTCTCCTTAGCCGGACTCATGACCTGGCTCCTGGAGGTTTGGCCCATCCCGACCTGGTCGTTCTTTTTTGGGCTTGTGTTGGCTTCCATCGTCCACGTCCTCAAGCAGGTGGCCAGCCCGGATTGGACCATGGTTCCCGTGTTTCTGCTGGGAACCGGGTTAGCCTACGGGATCACTTCTATCGCCCCGACCTCGACTCCCGACGCCCTCTGGTTTTACTTTGTCTGCGGAGCCATCGCCATCTGTGCCATGATCCTTCCAGGGATCTCCGGGAGCTTCATCCTCCTTCTGATGGGAAAGTATGCCTCGGTTCTGGAGGCTGTACGGACCTTCCAAATGGATATCCTCTTGGTTTTTGCCGCCGGGGCGATTGGGGGCATCTTGGCGTTTTCCCATTTTCTTTCTTGGCTTTTGCGGCGGTTCCACGCTCTGGCAATAGCCCTTCTGGCGGGGTTCATGTTGGGCTCCCTGAACAAGGTCTGGCCTTGGAAAGAGACCCTCACCACCTACAACGATTCCCACGGGGTTAGCCATCCCCTCCTCGAAGCCAACGTGCTGCCGGGGACCTGGGAAGCCCTCACAGGCCAATCGGCCCAGGTTCCCTTGGCCTTCGGGGCCTTGGTTGTGGGGTTAGTCCTCGTGTTCTTCATCGAAGGCATCGCCTCCTGGAAAGGATCCAAAGGCGCATGATGTCGGGTTTTGACTAGTGGGCGTCCGAAATGATTGGCATTGATTTCGGTACGTCCAATACTGTCGTAACCCACCGAGGCTTGCATGGTATTGAGCTGGTCCGTCTCGATCCTTTGTCCGAGGGGTTACCCACGCTTCTCTATGTGGACCACAAGCACCAGATCCGTATTGGCCACGAAGCCCGTCGTGCCTACGGTGAGGCGGCCCGGAATGCCGGAGCAGGGAGAGCCCCGTTCCGGTTGTTTCAAGCTCTGAAATTGGCTCTCAAAGACCCCGGCATTGTCTCTACCAATCTCTTTGGCACGCAGGTCCGCCTGGAAAAAATCGTCGCATGGTACCTGGCGGCCCTACGGGAAAAAATTCAGTCTGCTGTTCCCGGTTGGGATGGAGCGGCAATCGTCGGCCGTCCCGTCGAGCTTTCGCCCGACGCCGCTGTCGACCGGCAGCTCCAGTCGCGGTTTGAAGAGGCCTTTCACCTGGCAGGCTTTACCTCGGTTTCTTTTGTTTTCGAACCGGTGGCCGCTGCTGTCGAGCTGGTCGGCTCCGTGGAAGGGAAGGTGTTGGTTTTCGATTTCGGGGGAGGCACTCTCGATGTCTCTGCAGCCGAACTCACCCAGGGCGGAATCACAGTACCCGTTAGTGTGGGACGTGACTTGGGTGGGTATCTGCTTGATGAGGATCTTGCCCGTTTACGGATCCAAAGTCACTTCGGCCATGGCGGCCGACTCAAGACCCTCGCAGGGCAGAACCTCGAGGTTCCCCACGAAGTCACCGGCCAGGTGGTGCGGTTCAAGGTCCTTCCTTTTGAGGAAATCCGGCGCATCAAGCGGTTGATACCCGAACTGATTGTCGAAGCGGTCGACAAGGAGAAACTCCGGGGGCTGCTCAGTTTTTTGGAGAAGAATCTGACCTACGATCTGTACCAGGTGCTGGACGAGGCCAAAATTCGGCTCTCGACAGAGTCTTCCGCTCTGGTAGCCTTTTCCGTGCCTCCCCATGTTGAGCTTCGGGAAAAAGTTACGGTCCCAGAGTTTGAAGCCATCATCGCACCCCGGGTGGAGGAAGCCCAGAACCTTGTGCTTCAGGCCTTGGAGAAGGCTGGATGGACAACCGATCAAGTCGAACACGTGATTCGTGTCGGAGGTTCTTCCCAGGTTCCTGCCTTTGTCGCCCTTTTGGAAGGACTGTTCCCCGGCCGGTTGACGGCCGGAAATCTCTTTGACGGCATCGCCCTTGGGCTTATCCCTGCTTCCGAGCGAGGACTGGGTGTCTCTTCCTTATAATCGGGCTTAACTTTCGTTTGACACCTCGCTATTCTCCCTCTAGACTGGGTTAATCCCTTGACCGACTGGTCAGTCGGTTTTTCTTCAGGCAGGCGCAGTCTTCCATGAAACCCCGGTTTTTCCACCTCCCTGATACCAAACGCAACCGGATTTTCGACTCGGCCTGGGAAGAGTTTGCCGCCCAAGACTACGAGAATGCATCTCTGGACCGGATCGTCGAAGCCGCCGCCATTTCGAAAGGCGGGTTGTACGAATACATCGAAAGCAAGGAAGACTTGTACCTTCACGTGCTTGAAGAGGTCTACGGGCGGCTCTATGCCCGGTTGTCGGCGGTCGATCAGCCGGCCGACATTCTGGCCCGGTTCCGGTCGGTATCCTGGGCCGCCGTCGACTTTTATCTGGACCATCCCCGCTGTATCTCGGTTATCGTCCGCTCCTCCCGCATCGGTGACCCGGCCTTGGCGGCCCGCGTCCATGCCGTCTTCGAATCCCATTTTCACCGGCTGTTCGCCACGGTCAGCGAGAAGGAGCTCCGGTTTCCGAGGGACCGGCTCATCGTCCTCATGCAATGGCTTCTGGCCAAGACCCGTAACGATTTTCTGAATGGCCTTGCCAAAGGCGCTGACCGGGCTTCGGTCCGACGGCTCTATATGGACGAATGGGAGTTCCTCTTCTCCATCCTGGAAAACGGAATCTATCAAAACGAAAGGAGATCATGATGTTGGGATTTCAGGATGCAGGCGCACTGCTTGGGTTCCTTCTGACCATCGCAGCAGCGGTGCTGTGTGTTGTTTACGGGGTTGTCAACTGGAATAAACCCACGCCGGCTGAGGAAAGTAAAGAAGTGAGCGAAGAGCTCGAATGGGAAAAACACGATCCGGACCTGAACCCCGGAAAGGGGAAAAACTAGCATGGACACAATCACCATCGCTGTTGTCCTCGTGTTCCTGGGGGTTACGGCCTTCCTCGGCTGGCTCGGCTGGCGCCAAACCAAGAACACCAGTGACTATTTGCTCGCGGGACGCAAGACCCATCCTCTGATTATGGCGATCAGCTATGGATCCACCTTCATCTCCACCTCGGCCATCGTTGGTTTCGGTGGTGCGGCGTCGAAGTATGGCATGGGCATTCTTTGGCTGACCTTTCTCAATATTCTCGTCGGCATCTTTATCGCCTTCGTTCTTTTTGGCAAGCGAACCCGAAAGATGGGCCACACCCTTGACGCCCACACCTTTCCAGAGCTTTTGGCTAAGAGGTTTGACAGCAAGTTCCTCCAGGTGGCCTGCGGTTTGGTCATTTTTGTCGGCATGCCGTTGTATGCCGGGGCAGTGATGCTGGGAGGGGCTACCTATCTGGTTCAGTCGCTGGCGATCAGCAAGGAGCTGGCCATCCTGATCCTTGTCGTTCTGGTCACCGCGTACGTGATGTTTGGCGGTATGAAAGGCGTCATGTACACCGATGCCTTTCAAGGCACGATCATGTTTGTGGGCATGCTGATTCTTCTGGTGGTTACCTACGCGACCCTGGGCGGTGTGGCGCAGGCTCACGAACGGCTGGCAATGCTCCCTTCCAATCTCGATGGTCCCTCGCAGGCTATGGTCGCCGGGTGGACGAAGGACGGGTTCACGGGCTGGATGTCCATGCCGGCTTTCGGTTCCCCTATCTGGATGCAGCTGGTCTCCACCATTGTGCTTGGGGTTGGCATCGGTGTTCTGGCTCAGCCCCAGCTTATCGTCCGGTTTATGACGGTGAAGAGCGACCGCGAACTCAACCGCGGTGTGCTGATCGGCGGTATTTTTATTTTCGCCATGACGGGAGTGGCCTTTGTCTGCGGTGCCTTGTCCAACGTCTGGTTCTGGGATCTGAACAAAGTCATCTCCATCGCGGGGACCATCACGGCCGCAGCCCCGAAGGGAAATCCCGACGCTGTTATTCCCAACTTCATTATGACGGCTCTACCCTGGTTCAATGCCATTTTCATGGTCACGCTTCTGGCAGCGGCCATGTCGACCATGAGTTCCCAGGTTCACACCATGGGCAGCTCCCTCGGTCGGGATGTCTTGGAAACCTCCATTGGTTTCCGCGCCAAAAAGGGCAACTGGGTGGTTCGCGGAGCCATGATGGCCGGAATCCTCCTGTCCGCAATGCTGGCCTGGTACCTGCCGATCTTCTTCGGTAAAGATGGAACGGCGGTCATTGCCACAGGAACCTCTCTGTTCTTCGGCCTCTGTGCCTCGACGTTCCTGCCCCTGTTCGCCTTCGGCCTTTTCTGGAAGGGAGCGACGAAACAAGGTGCCATTTGGGGATTCTGCATCGGTTTGGGGCTCAGTATCCTTTGGCTGCTCTTTTTCTACGCCAAAGTCTCAGGGGCCTTGGGCCTGAGCGCCGCGCTGTTCGGAGTTCCCTCACTGGCAGGGCCGGGTTTCGTCAAGGATCTCGACCCCATCATCGTCGCAACTCCCGTTGCTGCTGTGGTCCTGTGGCTGGTTAGTCTGGCGACACCCAAGTATCCCCCGCAATGGCTGGAGAAAGTGTTCGGGGGAAAATAATCTGTTGCCCACACGGTCGAACCGGAATATGATAAACCCATCCCAAAACAAGGAACCCCTCTGATGGCTCTCGCCCGTCATATCGGCCAGACCGTGGCCTCTTCTTCCTTCATCCGAAAAATGTTTGAAACCGGTATCCGTCTCAAGCAGGAGTATGGGGCCGAAAAGGTCTGCGATTTCAGTCTCGGCAATCCAAGCCTACCCCCGCCTGCCGCTTTTTCCGAGGCTTTGATCCGGGTTGCCTCCCAATCCTTTCCGGGAAAACATGCCTACATGCCCAACGCGGGGTATGCCGATGTCCGGGCTGCTATTGCGGGCTGGGTCGGCAAGGCCCAAGGAATCGATCTTCCTTCCAGCCATGTCGTGATGAGCTGTGGTGCGGGGGGCGGTTTGAATGTCATTTTCAAGGCGCTGCTCAACCCCGGTGACGAGGTCGTCGCCAGTCTCCCTTGTTTCATGGAATACCGGTTCTACGCTGAAAACCATGGTGGAGTTCTGAAAACTGTCCCCTGCAAACCTGGTTTTGACTTGGATTTGGACGCCATTGCTAAGGCGTTGACCCCTCGGACGGCCCTGGTCATCCTCAACAGCCCCAACAACCCGTCGGGGACCATTTATCCGGAAGCCACCCTGCAGGGCTTGGCCGGGGTGCTGGCCGACGCGACCCGAAAACATGGCCGCACCATTTACCTGGTGGCCGATGAACCTTACCGGGCCATTACTTACGGTCAGCCGGTGCCCGGGTTGCTCGCCCTGTATCCCCATAGCATCGTGGTCTCGTCTTTTTCGAAAGAGCTTTCGATTCCCGGCGAGCGCTTGGGGTGGATTGCTGTGAACCCCGCCGCCGAAGACGCTGCGGCGCTGATCGACGGAGCTGTGGTCTGCACCCGCATCCTGGGCTACGTCAACGCCCCGGCCCTGATGCAAAAAGCCGCTGCCGCCTGTCTGGGGGTTACAGCTGACATGGCGGCGTACCGGCGCAAACGTGACTTGCTCTGTCCGGCCTTAAAACGCATCGGCTACGATCTGGTGGAACCCGCCGGCACGTTCTACGCCTTTCCCAAGGCTCCTGGCGGCGATGACCTGGCCTTTGTCGAGGCCCTTCAGAAACAACTGGTCTTAGTTGTACCCGGCCGTGGTTTCGGCATGGAGGGGTACTTCCGCATCGCCTACTGCGTCGATGACGACATCATTACCCGGTCCTTGGCCGGGTTCGAAGCCGCTTTCCGGGAGTGCACATGAGTTCACACATTGTTCTGGGCGACGAAGCCCTGGCCCTGGGAGCCGTTCACGCCGGCCTGACTGCCGCCTACGGTTACCCGGGAACCCCCAGTACCGAAATTATGGAATACCTGCAGAGCCGGTTTGCCGGCGCTCTGGTGGCCCAATGGTGCGCCAACGAAAAAACAGCCTACGAAGAAGCCCTGGGAACCTCGTTTGCCGGTTGCAGGGCTCTGGTCACCATGAAGCATGTGGGGCTGAATGTCGCCGCCGATCCGTTTATGAATTCCGCTCTTCTGAACCTCAAGGGAGGTTTGGTGGTTGCAGTCGCCGACGATCCCTCCATGCATTCGTCCCAGAATGAGCAGGACAGCCGGTACTTCGCAGATTTCGCCCACATCCCCTGTCTGGAACCCACCGACCAGCAGGAATGTTACGATATGGTCCGCGTCGCCTTTGACCTGTCGGAAGAACTCCATCTTCCGGTGATGATCCGGCTGGTAACGCGGCTTTCCCACTCCCGGGCTTCCATCGTCGATGCCCCTGCCCGCGAAAAGACCCCTCCTTCCAAGGCCACCGATAAACAGAACTGGATGCTGATCCCCTCTTTGGCCCGCAAGCGCTGGGACAAGGTGCTCTCGATCCAGGACCGGCTGCTCGCTCTGTCGGAAGCCAGCCCTTGGAACAAGCTTCACATCGTTGCAACCCCGGAAAGAAAGTCTCCCCTTGGCTTCCTTTGTACCGGTCTGGGTTTCAACTATTTCCGTGAAAACCTGGCTGAAATGCCGGGCAACGATAAGGTTCCCTACCTTCAGGTCGGCCAGTATCCCGTTCCTGCCGGCCTCATTCGCCGTCTGGCCGAGACCGTCGAGACGCTGGTGGTTCTCGAGGAAGGCTACCCCCTGGTCGAACGTCTGGTCCGTGGTGTTCTCCCCCAAGCCCTGCGCATCAGAGGTAAGCTCGATGGCTTGGTCCCCCGATCAGGGGAACTCACTCCCGAAAATGTCAGGCCTGCCATGGGGTTGCCCCTCCATGAATGCCGGTCACTGGGGCTGGCCTCCGGTCTTCCAGAAGGATCCTGCGAGGAACTCGATGAAACGGCGCTTCCCGGCAGACCGCCCCAACTCTGCAAAGGCTGTCCTCATGGTGACAGTTACGAGGCCATCAAAGACGCTTTGGCCGCCTATCCCGACGGTTTGGTCACGGCCGATATCGGATGCTACGCCCTCGGGGTGCTTCCCCCCTACGCGGTTCCCGAGACCATCATCTGCATGGGGGCTTCCATCGGTGTGGCCAAAGGAGCGTGGGAAGCGGGGTACAAACATGCGGTTGCCGTTATCGGCGACTCCACCTTCTACCATTCAGGGATCACCCCGCTGATCGACGCTATCTCAGCCAAAGCGGGAATCACCGTCGTCATCCTAGACAACTCGACGGTGGGGATGACCGGTGGACAGGATACCATCCTTCCCGGCAGCCGGATTCCTGCCCTCATCCAGGCTCTTGGCGTTGATCCCGAGCACATTAGGGTGGTCGATGCCCTGCCCAAGAACCGGCAGGAAAACGCCCGAATCGTAAAAGAAGAGATCGCCTGGCCCGGCGTCTCTGTGGTCATCGCTGTGCGGGAATGCCTGGAAACTCTCAGGAAGGCAAAAAAATGAAATATGACATTATTCTCGCTGGAGTAGGGGGGCAGGGGGTTCTCTCCCTGGCCACGGTGATCGCCGCAGGTGCCGCTCGGGCAGGTCTTCACGTCCGCCAGTCCGAAGTCCACGGCATGGCCCAGCGCGGTGGTTCGGTCCTGGCTCATCTCCGACTTTCCGACACAACCATCTTCTCCGACCTTATCCCTCGGGGCCGTGCCGATCTGGTTCTAGCCATGGAGCCCCTAGAAGCCCTGCGCTACACCGATTATCTGGCTCCTGACGGAGCGGTGGTCACGGGTATCGAGCCCTTTCTCAATATCCCCTCGTACCCGGACATGGACAGAATTCTCTCCCCGCTGCGCTTGATTCCACGGCACCGGCTGATCGCCGCGTCTCCTCTGGCCAAGCAGGCCGGCCATTCCCGGGCTGCCAATGTCATTCTTGTGGGGGCGGCTTCAGCCTATATTCCCCTTGAAGAGGCGTTTTTTCTCGCCGGAATCTCCGACATCTTCGGTCGCAAAGGCCCGCAGGTGGTGGCCCTCAACGAGAAGGCTTTCACCTTGGGCCGCACTGCCCCCGAAGCGGGACAAGCGTGAGCACTCCCTCCCCGGTGGAAACCCTTTCCCGTCACGAGCTTGCAGACCTTCAGCTGACCAAGCTGCGTCAGGCCGTTGACCGGGCACTTTCCACCTCGCATTACCAGGCGAAACTGGCCGGATGCGGTATCGCCTGTGGAGAAGATCTCAAGACCTTGGCCGACCTCCGGAAGTTGCCCTTCACAGTGAAGGATGACCTGCGCCAGGCCTTTCCCGACGGCCTCAAGGCTGTTCCTCAGTCTGAAGTTGTCCGGATGCACGCCTCCAGCGGAACCACTGGAATTCCCACCGTCATATACTACACCCGGGCTGACATTGACCGTTGGACAGAACTGGGAGCCCGCTCGGCCGCCGCTACCGGCTGCACCAGCGCCGATGTGTTTCAGAATATGATGAGTTACGGTCTGTTCACCGGGGGGCTGGGACTGCACTACGCGGCCGAAAGGCTGGGCATGATGGTGATTCCGGCCGGAGGCGGGAACACCCAGCGCCAGCTCAAACTGATGAAAGACTTCGGCACCACGGTGGTCCATGCCACTCCCAGCTACCTGCTTCATGTCTACGACCAGCTTGCTGAATTCGGGGTCGACCGCAAAGACCTGAAGCTTCAACGGGCATTTGTAGGGGCCGAACCCCATACAGAAGACATCCGATGCCGCTTGGAAGCCCTCTGGGGTATCCAGGTCTTCAACTCGTACGGCCTGTCGGAAATGAACGGCCCCGGTGTGGCTTTCGAGTGCGTCCACCGGGCTGGAATGCATCTCTGGGAAGACGCCTACCTGATGGAAATCATCGATCCCGATACCGGCGAGGTCTTGCCCGAAGGAGCTGAAGGCGAGCTCGTCCTGACCATTCTTGACCGTCAGGCGACACCTCTGCTGCGTTACCGAACCCGGGATCTGACCAGCATCATTGCTGAGCCCTGCGCCTGCGGCCGCACCCACCGGCGCATCCGGCGTATCAAAGGGCGCAGCGATGACATGCTCATCATCAACGGTGTCAACGTGTTCCCTTCCCAAATCGAAGAAGTGGTCATGAAGACCGCGGGCGTCGGCTCCAACTACCAGATTCTTGTGAAAAAGGACGGAGCCCTCGACAGCCTTATCGTGCGTCTCGAACTCGATGCCCCCCACTTCAGTGACGATATGCGCGACCTCGAAGCCCTGCGCTCCCGGATTGCCGGAAACTTGATGACCAGTATTTCCCTGAAGCCCAAAGTCGAACTCCATGAACCCGGGTTTCTTCCCGTTTCCGAAGGGAAAGCCGTCCGTGTCATTGACGAACGGCCGACGCTGCCAGAAGGGCCTGAAGGAAGCTGCCCGTGAACCACCGTGGTAAGGAGTACCCCATGATCTGGAATCCTTTGGCCGAATGCCAGTCCCTGAAGGACAGGCAGCGGCTGCAGTCCGACCGCCTCGGTACCTTGGTGGACAGGGTCTACCGGCGAGTCCCCTTTTACCGGCAGAAAATGGACGCCCTGGGCATCAAACCCTCCGATATCCAGTCCATCGCCGATATCGCCAAGCTGCCATTCACCAGCAAGGATGAGTTGCGCCAGACCTACCCCTACGGGCTGCTGGCCTGCCGCCGGGAAGAGCTGGTTGAGATCCACACGTCTTCCGGCACCACGGGAACTCCTGTTGTCGGAGCGTACACCGCCGCTGACATTGAACTCTGGTCGGAGGTTATGGGCCGAACCCTGACGATGGCAGGGTGCAAAAAGGGCGACACCGTTCAGAACGCCTATGGTTACGGGCTGTTCACCGGCGGTCTGGGTGTCCACTATGGTGCCCGGAAAATCGGCGCGAATGTGATTCCCATCTCTTCGGGAAACACGAGGCGCCAGTTGGCCATCATGAAAGATTTCGGGACCACGCTCCTGGCCTGCACCCCGAGTTACGCCCTCTATATGGCCGAGAGCGCCCGGGAGGAAGGGTTTGACCTCAAGGACTTCCCTCTGAAAGCGGGCTGTTTCGGGGCCGAACCGTGGAGCAGCGGTATGCGGAGCCAAATCGAGGCTTCTCTGGGCATCTCGGCCCATGACATTTACGGACTCACGGAAATCATTGGCCCCGGTGTTTCAGCCGAGTGTTCCTGCAAGGAAGGGCTCCACGTCAACGAAGACGTGTTCTATCCCGAAATCATTGATCCGCTCACCGGACAGCCGCTCCCCGACGGGCAAAAGGGAGAACTTGTCATCACCTCCCTCACCCGCGAAGGTTCCCCTCTGATCCGCTACCGAACCCGGGATATCACCTATCTGATACGGGAAACCTGTTCCTGTGGCCGTACCACTGTTCGCATGCACCGCCTTCTGGGCAGAACCGACGATCTTTTGATTATCCGGGGCGTCAATGTCTTCCCGTCGCAAATCGAACATGTCCTGACCCGCATCGAAGGAACCCAACCCCACTACCAGATTGTGGTCGACCGCGGGGCTACCTACCTCGACGAGATTGAAGTTCATGTTGAAGTTGAGGAAGCCATTTTCTCCGACGTCACCGGAACTCTTGAGAAATTGAAGAAGACCATTCATGACGAGCTGAAAAGTGAGTTGGGCCTTTCGGCCTTGATCAAACTCGTCGAGCCCAAGGCCATTCAACGCAGCGAGGGCAAAGCCAAAAGAATCATTGACAAGAGGACCTTATGATCATCAAACAGATTTCGATCTTTATGGAAAACACCACAGGCCGCCTGGCCGAAACCACAGCGCTATTGGCCGGCGCAGGGATTAACCTCCGGGCGATTTCCATCGCCGACACGGCTGATTTCGGAATTCTGCGCATGGTCACTGATAAACCTGATGAAACGCTGGCGCTTCTGCGGGGTTCGGGAATGACAGCCCGTGAAACCGACGTCATTGGTGTTGAAGTTCAGGACCACCCGGGAGAACTGGCCCGGGTAATGGCCCTGTTCCGCGACGAAGGAATCAACATTGAATACCTTTACGCCTCACTGGAAAGGAAAAAGGAGATGGCTGTCATCATTTTCAAGGTTGCTCTTGTAGAAAAAAGTCTGGAAATGCTGACTCGCAGTGGCTACACGACCGTCAGTTCTTTCTGATATCCTTGACCCATGGCCTTCCAAACGTATTCCATTGTCCGTCCCGAACATTTGAACCACCATGGCTTTCTGTTCGGTGGACAACTTCTACTCTGGGTCGATGAATTTGCCTGGCTGGCGGCGGCCAAAGAGAACCCCGGCTGCAAACTGGTCACCCGTGCCATGGACAAGATCGAGTTCAGCGAGCGGGCGGGAGTGGGGGCCATCCTCCGGTTTGACGTCGACCAGACACGAAGAGGCCGGACCAGCATGCAATATACAGTTCATGTCTGGTCCGATGAACCCGGTGCCACCGCTGACGTGAAAATCTTCTCAACGACGGTCACCTTCGTCAATGTTGATGCCCAGGGAAACAAAATCGACCTCTGCTGCACCGACGAGTAGTCCGAATCCTTAGCTGAGAACCTTCCACACAGCGTCGTAGTCGGGCTCCTGGGCAATCTCGGGTACCTGCTCGGTATAGATCACCATATCCTTCTCATCAAGGACAACGACCGCACGGCTCATGACGCCGGCCAGCTTCCCAGAAGTGATCGTCACTCCATAGTCTTGCCCAAACTGTCGGTCACGCATCTGGCTCAGTACCACGACATTGCCGATGTTGTTCGCTTCACAGAAACGCTTGGCGGCAAAGGGAAGGTCGGCGCTGATGTTGAGCACGACGACGTCGGAACGTCCCTGTACTTTGGCGTTAAACTTCTGTGCCGAAAGCGCGCAGACCGACGTGTCAAGACTCGGGACAATGTTCAGAACCTTTTTTTTGCCGGAGAAATCCGCCAGACCGACATCGGTCAAATCTGAGAGAGTCAGCTTGAAGGCGGGAGCCTTTGTGCCCTTGGCAGGGAGAAAACCTACGGTGGTAATGGGATTGCCCTTGAGGGTGATTGATGCCATAATAAACTCCTTGAACAGAAAGTAGGGATGTCTCGCCGCCAAGGCAAGTGTGTCCGAGCCACTCAGGAATTCTTTTTCCTCCTGTTGACAAAGAGGGTGTCGGTCCTTATAGTCATCTTCACGCTTTAGTGCGCCTTCTTAGCTCAGTGGTAGAGCATCTCCATGGTAAGGAGAAGGTCTGCGGTTCAAATCCGCAAGAAGGCTCTCTGTTTTTGGTTTTCTGGAGAAAAAATATGGCAAAGAAAAGCAAGGGTGGCGTGGAACTGATCGCCTTGGTTTGTACCGAGACGGGTCTGAGAAACTACACCACGAAGAAGAACCGCCGGAATAATCCGGAAAAGTTGGAGCTGATGAAATACTGCCCCAAGCTCCGTAAGCATACCCTTCATCGCGAAGGGAAGATTAAGTAAGGTTTCGATACAGGTCAGTAGCTCCAATGGTAGAGCGGCGGTCTCCAAAACCGTTTGTTGGGGGTTCGAGTCCCTCCTGACCTGCGTTTTCACAAGAGGTGACCTCCATGAAAAAAATCAAGGCGTTCTTCAGCGAAATGATGGTCGAGCTCCGGAAGGTGATTTGGCCGAGTCCCGAAAAGGTAGCTGAGAACACCCGCCTCGTCGTTATATCGACCGTCGTGTTTTCCCTCTTTTTTGGATTCGTCGATTTCGTCCTCGTGGCTGGCCTCAACCTTTTCTTCTAAGGAGGCTTGAATGGCCCGTGCTTGGTATATTCTCCAGACCTATTCCCAGTTTGAAAATCGCGTCGAGCGAAACATTCGGCTTTTGATGGAAGAAGGCGGTCCGTTGGCTACCGGGGTTTTTGACATCAAAGTTCCCACGGAACGTGTTGTTGAAAATAAAAATGGCAAGAGGGTGGAGAAAGAGGTCAAAATCTGGCCCGGATATATCCTTCTTGAAATGGATCTGCCGAATTTGGGCTGGAAGGATTTGGTGTCGCCGATCAAGCGCCTGCAGGGTGTCAGTGGCTTCGTCGGTGCTGTGGGAAATGCCAAGCCTCTTCCTGTTTCCAATGATGAGGTTAAGCAGATTCTGATGCGGTCGGGCGATATCAAAGCCGACAAGTCGGTCCTGGTTCAGCACAACTTCCGGGAAGGCATGGAGGTCCGAATCAATGAGGGGCCTTTTGAGTCTTTTACCGGGAATATCGAAGAGGTCAATCTGGTCAAGCAGAAGCTTCGGGTCATGGTTGGCATTTTTGGTCGGGCTACCCCTGTGGAAGTTGATTTCCATCAGGTTGAGAAAGTTTGAAAGACTAGCGTTTCAACGTAGTTGAACAGTTTGGGAGACCTTCGTACGAAGGTCGATATCACCACAGGAGAGCTGTCATGGCTAAGAAAAAGATCATTGCAATGGTCAAATTGCAGTGCCCCGCCGGAAAGGCAACGCCCGCTCCCCCGGTAGGACCCGCACTCGGGCCTCACGGGGTTTCGGCACCTCAATTCGTGCAGCAGTTTAACGACCGCACGAAGAGCATGGAGACCGGACTGATTATTCCGGCGGTCATTACGATTTATTCGGACAAGACCTTCACCTTCATCCTTAAGACTCCCCCCGCCTCTGTCTTGATCAAGAAGGCTTCGGGCATTGAAAAGGGTAGTCCTGAATCCCACAAGGTCAAAGTCGGTAAAATCTCCAAAGCGAAGATTGAAGAGATTGCCAAGCTGAAGATGCCTGACTTGAACGCCAATGATATCGAGGCCGCCAAGAAAATCATCGCCGGTACCGCCCGTTCAATGGGTGTCGAGGTGGAAAAATGAAGCACGGTAAGAAATACACGGCTGCCGCCGAAAAGATTGACGCTGACAAGCTCTACAGCTATGACGAGGCCTTGGGTCTGGTGAAGACCGTTGCTTTTGCCAAGTTCGACGAAACCGTCGAGATTTCCGTCAAGCTCAACCTCAAGAAAAGCCACACGGTTCGTGATACGGTTGTTTTCCCCCATTCCTTTCAAGGTGAGAAGATCATTCTGGTGTTTGCCAAGGGTGATAAAGCCGACGAAGCCCGCGCTAATGGTGCTACTTTCGTTGGTGACGTTGACCTGATTGAGAAGATCAAGGGCGGCTGGATGGACTTTGACGTTTGCGTGGCCACTCCGGACATGATGAAAGACGTTGGTAAACTTGGTCCCATTCTTGGTCGCCGCGGCCTGATGCCCAACCCCAAGACGGGCACCGTGACCAATGACCTTCCTGCCGCCATCAAGGAATTGAAGGCCGGCCGTCTCGAGTTCCGCGCTGATAAGACTGGTGTTGTTCACCTGCCCGTCGGCAAGGTCTCCATGGACGTCGCCAAGGTCAATGAAAACGTTCAGACCTTTATGGGGGAACTCGAGCGTCGGCGCCCCGCCGACCTCAAGGGTGATTTCATCAAGTCCGTGGCCGTCAGTTCGACCATGGGACCCGGAGTCAAAATCCTCTTCAAGGTCCCCAAGGACAAGGAGTAAGGTATGTCGGACAAGAAAATTCAACCCGCCAAAATCGAAGCCGTTGCCGATCTCGACAAGCAGTTCGAGGGCGTCAATGACTTTATCTTCGCCAGCTACCGCGGCATGACCGTGGAGCAGCTCTTTACTCTACGCCGCCAGCTCCGCAAGGAAGGTGCCGAGTTCAAGGTTGTGAAGAACAACTTTGCCAAGATTGTTTTCCGGAACAGGAAAGCCGCCGGTGTCGACGGTTACCTCGTGGGTCCTACCGCTGTTGCAATTCCCCGGAAAGAGTCTGGACCTGTTGCCAAGATTCTTATCGACTATGCCAAAGAAGTCCCGACCTTGGAAGTGAAGGGCGGTTACATTGGCGGAAGTGCTTTTGACTCCAAGCAAGTCGAAGCCTTCTCCAAGCTTCCGGGCAAAATGGAACTGCTGTCCATGCTGATGGGAACCATGAACGCTCCGGCTCAGAATATGGTCTACGCCCTCAACGGTGTTGCCACCAAGCTGGTCCGGACTCTGGTGGCCTACGGTGAAAAGAAGGCATCGGGAGAGTAATTTCTCCCTGTGCTGTGCGTTGTAAAATCCACTGGGTCAGTCTTCAAACCAAGCCTGCTGTCCCGGTGAACAAAGAAAGGAGAAGATAATATGGCTAAGCTCTCTATCGACGAAATCGTCAAAGCGGTTTCGGAACTGACTGTGCTCGAGGTTTCCCAGCTGGTGAAGGCCTTCGAGGAAAAATTTGGTGTCACCGCTGCCGCTCCGATGGCTGTGGCTGCTGCCGGCCCCGCCGCTGCCGCCGCCCCCGCTGCTGAAGAGCAGACCGAGTTCGACGTCATCCTGAAGGGTCATGGCGACAAGAAGATCGACGTGATCAAAGTTGTCCGCGAAATCACCGCTCTCGGTCTGAAAGAAGCGAAGGATCTCGTCGAAGCTGGCGGCAAAGCTGTCAAGGAAGGCGTGACCAAGGCTGAAGCCGAGGAAATCAAGAAGAAGCTCACTGCTGTGGGCGCTGATGTTGAAGTTAAGTAAGGTTTCACACTTTACCGTCTTTTTCTCGTAAACCGCCGGAGGTCCCCTCGGGGACGTCCGGTGGCTTTTTTTGTCAGGGGGGACTCATGAATTTAACGCGTCCGAAGAAAATTGAACGTGTGTACATTGGCAAGGAAGTCCAAGAGGTCATGGAACTTCCCGACCTCATCGACATCCAGTTGTCTTCCTACGAGCGCTTCCTCCAGAGGGAAACCCTGAAAGGTAAACTGCCTTTGAACCGCCAGGGCTTGGAAGAAGTCTTCCAAGAAACCTTTCCTATTGTCAGCCAGAACGAAGAGCTGACCCTCGAGTACAGCCACTACACTCTCGATGAGAACGGAGTGAAATTCTCCGAAAACGAATGTAAGAAGAAGGGCCTCACTTACGCGATTCCGCTGAAGGCCCGCATCAATTTGTATTTCAACAGCACGGGCGAAATCCGTCAGAAAGAAATCTACATGGGGGACGTCCCCATCATGACCGATCGGGGGACTTTCATCATCAACGGCGCCGAACGGGTCGTCGTCTCTCAGATCCACCGTTCACCCGGTGTTGTGTTCAGCCATGAAAAAGGTATTTTCTCCAGCCGCATCATTCCCAACAAGGGTTCCTGGCTGGAATTTGAAATCGATCAGAAGAAAGAACTTATTTACGCAAAGATCGACCGCAAAAAGCGCATTCTGGCCACCCTGCTGCTTCGCAGCCTGGGTTTGCATACCCGCGATGAGATCCTGGCCTACTTCTATGCAACCAAGACCGCTGTTTTGGCAGAAGGTTCCAAGGACAGTCTTCAGGGTGCCATTCTTGCCAAGAGTGTTTTTATTGACGACAACGGTCAGAAAAAGAAGCTGTTCCGTGCCGGAGAACGCCTCCATGCTCACGAAATTGACGAGCTCCTCCATCAAGGCATCCCGGAAATTTCGATCATCGACGACAGTCAGGCCAAGGCGAAAGAAGAAGGCTGCAATTACCTCTCCAGCAAGATTATCCTGAATTGTTTTGAACGCGAAGACGCCAAATATGTTCGTGATACTTCGATCAGCGATGAACCTACCCGAGAAGATGCCTTGGCTGCGGTCTACTCGGTTCTTCTTCCTGGTGAACCCGTTTCTGTTGAAAACGCCGAAAAAGATTTGGCCATGATGTTCTTCAATCCCCGTCGTTATGATTTGGGGAAAGTCGGGCGCTATAAACTCAACAAGAAGTTCAGTTACGAAACTCCCGTGGAAGAGACGGTTTTAACGCGTGAAGACATCGTGAATACGATGCTCCATCTGATCAAGGTCTATCACGAAGACTCAAACATCGACGACATTGACCACCTCGGCAACCGTCGTGTCCGTTCCGTCGGTGAACTGTTGGCCAATGTGATGAAGACTGCCTTCAGCCGTATGGAACGCATCGCCAAGGAACGGATGACCCTGAAGGAAATCGAGACGCTCAAACCTCAGGACTTGGTTTCCATCAAGCCGGTGGTTGCCGCTATCAAGGAGTTCTTTGGTTCCAGCCAACTTTCTCAGTTCATGGACCAGGTCAATCCCTTGGCTGAACTGACCCATAAGCGCCGCCTCAACGCCCTCGGGCCGGGTGGCCTCAGCCGTGACCGGGCCGGTTTCGAAGTCCGCGACGTCCATTACACCCATTACGGACGGATGTGTCCCATTGAAACTCCCGAAGGACCGAACATTGGTCTGATCGTTTCACTGGCCAGTTATACACGGGTCAATGATTACGGCTTCCTCGAGACCCCGTACCGGAAGGTTGTGAACGGCAAGGCCACTCAGCAGGTGGAATACCTTTCTGCCATCGATGAAGAAAAGTACTACATCGCCCAGGCCTCGGCCCGGTTGAACAAAGACGGCACCTTTTCCGAAGACCTGGTTTCCTCCCGTAAGGCGGGTGACTATACCTCGAAAGAGCCTTCCGCTCTCCAGTACATGGACGTGTCTCCCAAACAGGTGATCTCCGTGTCTTCGGCCCTGATCCCGTTCCTCGAACACGACGACGCTAACCGGGCCCTCATGGGTTCGAACATGCAGCGCCAGGCGGTCCCTCTTCTGTTCCCCGATCCTCCGATTGTCGGCACCGGTATGGAAAAGAAGGCCGCCTACGACTCCGGCGTTCTTGTGAAGGCCAGCCGGGGCGGGGAAGTCACCTATGTTTCTTCGACAACCATCCACATCAAGCCCGAAGGGGCGCAGGACGCTTCCGAGCGCGACCTGTACGAACTGGTGAAGTACGCCCGAACCAACCAGGACACTTGCTTCAACCACCGACCCGTTGTCCGCATCGGTGACATGGTCCAGAAGGGTACCGTTCTGGCCGACGGACCGGCGACGTTGCACGGTGAACTTGCCCTGGGTCGCAACCTGCTCCTGGGCTTCGTGCCCTGGAACGGCTACAACTACGAAGACGCCATTCTCATCAGCGAGCGCGTCGTCAAAGAAGATTTGTTCACTTCCATCCACATCAAGGAATTTGCCACCGAAATCCGTGAAACGAAACTAGGACCCGAGCGCATCACGCGTGATGTTCCCAACTGTTCCGAGAAGGCTTTGGAAGATCTGGACGATGAAGGGATCGTGGTCACGGGAAGCAAGGTGAAAGCCGGGTCTATCCTAGTTGGCAAGGTCACCCCCAAGTCCGAAACCGAGACCACCCCCGAGTTCAAGCTGCTCAACAGCATTTTTGGTGAAAAGGCCAAGGACGTGAAGGACTCCTCCCTCCGTTTGCCTCACGGAATCGAAGGAACCGTTATCGACATTCAGCGTCTCAAGCGCTCCGAAGGGGACGATCTTCCCCCCGGTGTCGACGAAGTCATCAAGGTGCTTGTGGCTAAAAAGCGCAAACTCCGTGAAGGTGACAAGATGGCCGGCCGGCACGGTAACAAGGGTGTCGTCGCGCGTATCCTTCCCGTCGAAGACATGCCTTTCCTGGAAGATGGCACACCGCTCGACATCTGTTTGAACCCCCTGGGCGTTCCGTCTCGAATGAACCTCGGCCAGATTCTTGAAAGTGAGCTGGGCATGGCGGGCTACCTACTGGGCGAGCATTACTCTACCCCGGTTTTCCAATCGGCCAGTGCCGATATGATCGAGGACAAGCTCGAGAGCGCCGGCTGGACCCGTTCCTGCAAAACCAAGCTCACCGACGGCCGCACCGGCGTTCCTTTTGTGAACCCTGTCATGGTGGGAGTCATGTACGTGTTGAAACTTCACCACCTGGTCGACGACAAAATGCACGCCCGTTCCACCGGACCGTACTCGCTGGTAACTCAGCAGCCTTTGGGTGGTAAAGCCCAGTTCGGCGGACAGCGTCTTGGTGAAATGGAAGTGTGGGCCCTGGAAGCCTACGGTGCCGCCAACACTCTGCAGGAACTATTGACCATCAAGTCTGACGATATGACCGGCCGAGCCAAGATTTACGAAGCCATCGTAAAGGGCGAAGCCACCAGTACCGCCGGTATTCCCGAATCCTTCAACGTCTTGGTTCAGGAACTACGGGGCTTGGGCCTCGACCTGACCATCTACGACAGCAAGGACCGCCAGATTCCGTTGACCGAACGGGACGATGAACTGATCGCCAAGAACGGCAGCCATTTCTAAGAGGGGAGCAGAAAACCGAATGAGAGATATCCAAGAATTCGACAGCATCCTGATCAAGCTGGCCGCTCCCGAGCAGATCAAGGCTTGGTCCTACGGCGAAGTCAAGAAGCCTGAAACCATCAATTATCGCACCCTTCGTCCCGAAAAAGAGGGGTTGTTTTGCGAGCGGATCTTCGGAACCACCAAGGAGTGGGAGTGCTACTGCGGCAAGTTCAAGTCCATCCGCTACAAGGGTGTGGTTTGCGACCGTTGCGGGGTTGAAGTCACCCATTTCAAGGTTCGCCGCGAGCGCATGGGCCATATCGAATTGGCCTCACCCGTGTCCCATATCTGGTATTACCGGTCCGTCCCTTCCCGAATGGGCCTTCTGCTCGATATTCCTATCGCTAGCCTCCGGTCGATCCTGTATTACGAGAAGTACATCGTTACCGATCCGGGTGATACCGACCTGAAGCGCGGACAGCTCCTCACGGAAGAGGAATATATGGAGGCTCAGGACCGTCACGGCATGACCTTCACCGCCGGTATCGGTGCTGAGGCTATCCGGACTCTTCTTGACACCCTCAACCTCGAGCAGCTGGCGGCCACTTTACGGCAGAAGATGATCGATAAGGGCGTCAAAGTGGACAAACGTCTGCTCAAGCGCATCGAAATTGTCGAGAACTTCCGCAACAGTCACAACAAGCCCAGCTGGATGATCATGGACGTGATTCCGGTGATTCCGCCGGATCTGCGCCCTATGGTGCAGCTCGATGGCGGGCGGTTTGCCACTTCTGACCTCAACGACCTCTACCGCCGCGTCATCAACCGCAACAACCGTCTCAAGCGGCTGATTGCCCTGAACGCTCCCGACATCATTATCCGCAATGAAAAGCGGATGCTTCAAGAAGCC
Source organism: Spirochaetota bacterium (assembly GCA_020049045.1). Lineage (GTDB taxonomy): Bacteria > Spirochaetota > Spirochaetia > JABEVK01 > JABEVK01 > JAIFLN01. The sequence continues at coordinate 21,862 of JAIFLN010000037.1, forward strand.
GTCGACGCCCTGTTTGACAACAGCAAGAAGAAGAAAGTGGTAAAGGGAGCCTCGAATCGGCCCTTGAAGTCTCTGTCTGACCTCCTCAAGGGTAAACAAGGCCGGTTCCGCCAGAACCTTCTGGGCAAGCGTGTCGACTATTCGGGGCGCTCGGTCATCATTGTCGGTCCGGAACTGAAGCTGCACCAGTGCGGGCTGCCCGCCAAGATGGCTCTCGAACTCTACAAGCCCTTCATCATGAAGAAGCTGGTTGAGAAAGACGTGGTCTACAACATCAAGAAAGCAAAGACTCTTGTTGAACAAGAGACCGAAGAAGTCTGGGCCATCCTTGATGAAGTCGTTAAGGAACATCCGGTTCTTCTGAACCGGGCGCCGACGCTTCACCGCCTCGGTATCCAGGCCTTTGAGCCTGTACTGGTCGATGGTAAGGCCATCAAGCTTCACCCTCTTGTCTGCCATGCTTACAATGCCGACTTCGACGGTGACCAGATGGCCGTCCATGTTCCTCTGACGCAGGCAGCCCAGATTGAGTGCTGGACCTTGATGCTGGCACCGAACAATCTGCTCAACCCTGCCAACGGCAAACCTATCGTGTTTCCGTCCCAGGACATGGTTTTGGGCATCAACTATCTGACCAAGGAAATGAAGGGCGCGAAGGGTTCGGACCGCTACTATTCGAGCTTGAATGAAGTTCACATGGCTGTCGAAGCCGGAGCTCTCCATTATCAGGCGCCGATTTTCTGCCGGCACCCCAAGACCAACAACGAGTTCATCAAAACCACAGCAGGACGGCTGATCCTCAATGATGAACTGCCCTCTGAAATCGGTTATGTGAATGAAATTCTTGGTGACAAGCAGCTCAAGGCCTTTATTGCCGACGTCCATAAAACGCATGGCTCTTACCTGACTGTCCGCATGCTCGACATCATCAAGAACATGGGCTTCCGCTACGCCACGATTTTCGGTGCTTCCATCGGTTTGGCCGACGTTGTGATTCCGAAGGAAAAATCGGGACTCATCAAGCTGGCCAACGACGAAGTTGCCAAGATCCAGAAACAGTATCAAGACGGTGTCATTACAGGCGAAGAACGGTACAACAAGGTCGTCGACACCTGGTCCAAAACCAATGACGAACTGACCGACGTCATGATGAAGACGCTGAAGGCCGAAAAGGATGGTTTCAACTCCATCTACATGATGGCCGACTCCGGCGCGCGCGGTTCTAAAAACCAGATCCGTCAGTTGGCCGGTATGCGCGGTTTGATGGCGAAGCCCTCCGGCGACATCATCGAGCTGCCCATCCGTTCGAACTTCAAAGAAGGGCTTTCAGTGATCGAGTTCTTCATCTCGACCAACGGTGCCCGTAAGGGTCTGGCCGACACCGCGATGAAGACAGCCGACGCAGGTTACTTGACCCGTCGTCTTGTCGATATCAGTCAGGACGTCGTTGTCAATGAAGAAGACTGCGGTACCATCAACGGTATCGACATCTCTGCCATTAAGGACGGTGAGGAAATCCGCGAACGGCTTTCCGAGCGCATCCATGGCCGCTACACCTTGGAACGCGTCAAACACCCTATCACCGGCGAGATCATTGTCGATGTCAACGAAGAAGTGACCAACGAAACCGCCGAGGCCATTGAAGAGTTGGGAATTGAAACCGTGCGCGTCCGTTCAGTGCTCACCTGCGAGGCCAAGCATGGTGTCTGTCAGCGTTGTTATGGTCGAAACTTGGCCAACAACCGAGGCGTCAATATCGGTGAGTCGGTTGGTATCATTGCCGCTCAGTCCATCGGCCAGCCTGGTACACAGTTGACCATGCGTACGTTCCACATCGGTGGTGTCGCCACCAAGGGTGCGGAAGAGAACAAGACCGTCCTCAAATACCCCGTAATCGTCAAAGAACTGAAGGTTAGTACCGTGCCTCAGGCCGATGGCAACCTTCTGTCCACCCGCAAGGGCAGTCTGACTGTTTCCAAGATCTTCGAAACCCTGGAAGTGGGATCCAGCGAAAAAGTTCTTGTAACGGAAGGTCAAAAGGTCATCGAGGGGTCTCCCCTGATCGAGCGCAAGGGTGCTACTGTCACCAGCAAGCACATCGCCTATGTGCATCTCAAAGAGAACCGTGTCTATCTGGTGAGCCAGGACATGAAGGTTGAAATCCGTAACGGTTCGACTCTCTTTGTAAAAGCGGGTGATGTTGTCGGGGCCAATGAAACCCTGGGCACCTTCGACCAGTTTGCCGAGCCGATTATTGCAGAAGCAACCGGTGTGGTGAAGTTCAAGGATATTATCCTGGGGACCACCCTGAAGGAAGAAGTGAACCCCGATACCGGTAACATTGAGCGCAAGATTACCGACTACGCCCTCGAAGAGCTCGACCCGGCGATTTACATTGTGGACGAGAAAAATCCCGATATCACGCTCACGTCTTATGTTCTTCCCGGCGGTGCGTACCTTTCCATCGATGACGGTGTCAAAGTCAAGGCTGGTGCGACTCTCGCCAAGCTGCTGAAAGAATCGGGCAAGACCCAGGACATTACGGGTGGTCTACCCCGCGTTCAAGAGCTTTTTGAGGCCAGACATCCCAAGAATGCCGCCGTTTTGGCAAAGATCAGCGGTACGGTGCGCTTCAAACCGATCAGCAAAGGTAAGCGTACCATCGAAGTCGAAGATCCGTTCGGTGGAATCCTTGTCCACAAAGTTCCCGTCGGCAAGATGCTTCTGGTTCGAGACGGTGACCCCGTCGAGGCCGGTGAGTCACTTTGCGATGGTACTCATGACCCTCATGACGTTCTTGAGGTGCTGGGCGAAAATGCTCTCCAAGCATTCTTGGTCAATGAGGTTCAGGGAATCTACCGGCTTCAGGGTGTGCAGATCGACGACAAGCACATCGGGATCATCATCCGCCAGATGATGCGTAAGGTTGAAATCATGGAGGTTGGCGATACGAAGTTCATTTATGGACAATCGGTCGACAAGTACAGCTTCAACCGTGAGAACGAGAGAATCTACCGCGAGGGCGGACAGCCGGCTGTCGGCCGGCCGTTGCTCCTCGGTATTACCCGTGCTTCGTTGAACATTGAGTCCTTTATTTCGGCGGCATCCTTCCAGGAGACCACCAAGGTTCTGACCAACGCTGCCATTGCCGGCAAGGTGGATGAACTGCGGGGGCTTAAGGAAAATGTGATCATCGGTCACCTTATTCCTGCCGGTACTGGTATGAAAAAGTACAAGAGTCTACGTCTGTTTGACCAAAACCGCGAAGACCTCGATGCCCACATTGCTGAGATTCTGGAAACCCGTCGCAGGGAGAAGGAATTGCTGGCGCAAGAGGAAATTCGGAAGGCCGCCATGGCCATGGAAGAGGAAGTCGAAGACGAAGAATAGGAAGCAGGGCAGGGGGGTTGTGAAGCTCTTCTGTCCTGTGCTATGTTACACCGCATTCTTTATGGACGTTAGTCCTGCCAAGGGTGATTTTGAAAGGCCGGTTGTTTGGCCTTTCCAGTTTCAAACAGGGAGAGTTTCTTTCTATGCCCACTATTAATCAGCTGGTCCGAAGTGGACGAGAGCAGGTCGTTTTTAAGACCAAGTCTCCCGCCCTTCAGGCCTGCCCCCAGAAACGCGGGGTTTGTACCCGCGTTATGACCGTCACCCCAAAGAAGCCCAACTCGGCGCTCCGCAAGGTAGCCCGTGTTCGCCTCAGCAACGGGATCGAAGTGACAGCTTATATCCCCGGTATCGGGCACAACCTTCAGGAACACTCGGTTGTCATTATCCGTGGTGGTCGTGTGAAGGACCTTCCGGGTGTGCGTTACCATATCATCCGTGGTGCAAAGGATGCCTTGGGCGTTGCCAAGAGAATGCAATCCCGCTCGAAGTACGGCGCCAAGCGCCCGAAGGGTTGAGGAGTTAGGAAATGCCCCGCAAAACATACGAAGCCAATCGAGCCCTTCAGCCCGATCCCATTTTCCATTCTGTGGTTTTCGCCAAGTTCGTCCGCCGCATGATGTATGACGGTCAGCTGATGACCTCTTCCAATATCCTGACCCAGGCGTTCGAGATCCTCAAGGAGAAATCTGGAAAGGAACCGCTCGAGGTTTTTATCAAGGCTCTCGACAACGTGAAGCCTGTTGTTGAAGTCAAGTCCCGTCGTGTCGGTGGTTCGACCTACCAGGTTCCCATCGAAGTGCGGGAATCTCGCCGCGAAGCTCTTTCGCACCGCTGGATTATTGATGCATCGCGAAAGCGCTCTGGTAAGTCCATGAGTGAGAAGCTTGCTGCTGAATTGTTTGATGCGTTCAACAGTACGGGAAATGCCTTCAAAAAGAAGGAAGATACCCACCGTATGGCCGAAGCCAACAAGGCGTTCAGCCACTACAGCAAGTTTTAATCCGAAAGGATTGAGGCTAAAAACCCCCGGGAAACTGGGGGTTTTTCTTTTTATGGGTAGTTGGCAGAATTCTTGGGTCCTGTTGTTGACAGGGGAGGGTGCTTCTGCTACATTGCTTCGAGTTCAATACCCCTTCGGGGCAAGTGGTCGCGGTTGTTCGCGTTCACCTCTGCTGGAAGGTAGCGTTCTTTTGGTAAGTTGTGGAACCTTGGTTCCGTTTCCGGTTACAGATCGGGAATAGCTGGCTTGGTCATACTGCCCCGCTTTTGTCGGGAGTAAGTGACGGGAAAGTAAACAACGGTGATAGCTTGTCGATTCCTTATCGGCTGTCTTTTGCCACACCTCCGACGCTCTTCCGGTGGAAAACCGCACTCCTGTCAGGGGTGCTTATGTTTGAAACCTAAGGGTTATGGATCTTATTGCGAAATAAGCCAAGGAGGAATTGATGGCTAAGGAAAACTTCGTACGATCGAAGCCCCACATCAATGTTGGTACCATCGGTCACGTTGACCATGGCAAGACCACCCTGACCGCTGCTTTGACCATGTATGGTGCAAAGAAATACGGCGGCAAGGTCATGAAGTATGACGATATCGACAACGCTCCCGAAGAGAAGGAACGCGGTATCACCATCAACACCCGACATGTCGAGTATGAATCGGCTGGTCGGCACTATGCTCACGTTGACTGCCCCGGCCACGCCGACTACGTCAAGAACATGATCACCGGTGCTGCACAGATGGACGGTGCGATTTTGTTGGTCGCCGCCGACTCCGGCCCCGAGCCCCAAACTCGGGAACACATTCTCCTGGCAAAGCAGGTTGGTGTCGCCAACTTGGTTATTTTCATGAACAAAATGGACCTTGCAGACCCCGAGTTGGTCGAGCTTGTTGAAATGGAAGTTCGTGACCTGTTGAACCTCTACGGCTATGACGGCGACAAGACTCCCTTTATCAAGGGTTCTGCTTTCGCCGCCATGAGTAAGCCTGATGATCCGGCTTCCACCAAGTGTCTTGACGAGCTTCTCGAGACGATGGACAAATACTTCATCATTCCCGAGCGTGCTCTGGACAAGCCTTTCTTGATGCCTATCGAAGACGTGTTCTCGATCTCCGGACGCGGAACTGTTGTTACAGGCGCCATTGCTCAGGGTAAGGTCAAGGTCGGCGACACCGTGGAAATCGTTGGCATCAAGCCGACTCAGACCACCGTTGTTACCGGCGTTGAAATGTTCAACAAGCTCCTCGACAACGGCCAGGCTGGCGATAACATTGGCGCCCTGCTCCGCGGTATTGAGAAGAATCAAGTTGAGCGCGGCCAGGTTCTTGCTGCTCCCAAGTCGATCACTCCTCATACCAACTTCAAGGCGACGATCTATTGTCTGTCCAAGGAAGAGGGTGGGCGTCACAATCCGTTCTTCTCTGGTTACCGGCCTCAGTTCTACTTCCGAACGACTGACGTTACCGGTTCGGTTACTCTTCCTGAAGGTAAGCAGATGGTTATGCCTGGCGACAATACAGAATTGTCTGTCGAACTCATCCATCCTATTGCCATGGACAAGGGTCTCCGCTTCGCTATCCGCGAAGGTGGACGCACTGTAGCCTCTGGTCAGGTCATCGAAGTTATCAAGTAAGAGTCTCAAAAGAGATCAGTGTCGGCAATGTTTGATTGTCGACACTTGTTTTTCCTTTTTTTGGAGTTAGGGATGGCTAGTGAGAGAATTCGTGTGAGATTGCGTGGGTTTGACGTGGAACTCGTCGACCAGAGCGCCAAAGCGATTGTGCAGACTGTTCATAAGGTGGGAACGAAAGTTTCCGGCCCCATTCCTCTGCCGACCAAGATCAACAAGTTTACCGTTCTGAGGTCCCCTCACGTCAATAAAAAGTCTCGGGAACAATTTGAGATGAGAACCCATAAGAGGTTGATTGATATTCTCGAGCCTACTCCCGCCGTTATGGATGCTCTTATGAAGTTAGAGTTGCCCGCCGGTGTGGATGTCGATATTAAGCAGTAAATTCGAGGTTAGAACATGATCGGTCTGATTGGTAAAAAGGTGGGGATGACTCAGGTTTTCGATGAAACCGGAAAACTGACTCCTGTCACCGTCATCAAAGTGGAGCCGAACGTCGTCATTGCCGAGCGGAACGAAGAAAAGCATGGCTATAAAGCTGTGGTTGTCGGTTCTGTAGCTGGTAAGGAAAAGGTGTTCAGCAAGCCTGTGCGGGGGCAGTTTCCCGAAGGTGTGGCTCCTCAGCGTGTCGTGGTCGAATTCCGCGATTTTGATAAAGAATGTAAAGTTGGCGATACACTTGGTTTGGAGTTGCTGCAAGAAGCGAAGTACCTGGATGTTTCAGGCACGAGTAAGGGCAAAGGCTTCCAGGGTGTTATCAAGCGCTGGCATTTTCAGGGCGGTGAGGAAACTCACGGTTCGAAGTTTCATCGCGAACCTGGTTCAACAGGGCAGTCTACGACTCCTCGCAAATCCTTCAAGGGTATTAAAATGCCCGGTCACATGGGTAGCGAGAAGGTAACCGTGTTGAATCTGCGGATTGTCAAAGTTGACGCTGAGAACCAGATTGTTTTGGTTCATGGTGCCATTCCAGGGGCTAGAAACGGCTCTGTGATCATCCGCAAAGCGGTGAAGAGGTAATCGGCATGGATAAAAAGGTTTACTCCATTCTGGGCAAAGAAGTGAAAACCGTTGCCTTGAGCGACGATGTCTTCGCCCATGAAATCAGTGAAGGTTCGATCTATAACGCTATTAAAAATGAATTGGCAAATCTTCGGGTTGGTACGGCGTCTACGAAGACCCGCGCCGAAGTTCATGGGGCCAAGACGAAGCCCTGGCGTCAGAAGGGTACCGGTCGCGCCCGTTCTGGACGCAAGCAGTCCCCTGTTTGGGTTGGCGGTGGTATTGCATTCGGACCCCGCCCGAGAGACTACAGTTATGTGTTGCCCCGCAAGGTGAAGCAATTGGCAATGAAGTCGATTCTAAGCTTGAAGGCCTCGACAGAGGGTTTCAAAGTTGTGGAGAATTTCACTGTTGCAACCGGCAAAACCAAGGATCTGGTTCAGATCCTTTCCGCTATCGTTCCTTCGGAAGAAAAGACAGTACTGATTCTGAAAGAAGACGATGCCAACTTGAAACGAGCTGCTCGGAATATTCCGTGGGTTCGGTTTTTGACCTTCAATCGGTTGCGTGCCCACGATCTGTTCTACTCCAAGAACCTCGTGATCATGGAAGAGGCGGCCCAAAACCTGGGTTCCTTCTACGCCGGAAAGAGCGAGGCCTGATATGGATCAGTTATCGATTATCGTCAAGCCCCTCTTGACGGAAAAGACAAATGCGATGCGTGAACACAAGAAGAAGCAGTACGCTTTTCAGGTGGATGCGCGGGCCAACAAATTCCAGGTGCGCCAAGCTGTTGAGAAGTTGTTTGGGGTCAAGACTCTTGCCTGTTCTATTGTTAATGTTCGTGGCAAAGAAAAGACGATGGGAATGCGGGGTGGCAAGCGTGCAACAGGCTTTACTTCAAGTTGGAAGAAGGCGTATGTAACCTTGGCCGAAAATCAGAAGATTGACCTCTTCGAAGGCGCCTGAGAGGAAACAGAACGATGGCAATCAAGACATTCAAACCAATGACTGAGACCCTTCGGGGTACCGCACTTCTCAGCCATGCGCACCTTACTACCAGTACTCCTGAAAAAACCCTGGTGTCTGGGAAGAATCAAAAAGCTGGTCGGTCACATGGTCGAATCAGCGTACGCCGGAAGGGCGGTGGGCACAAGCAACTGTTCCGCCTTGTTGACTTTAAGAGACTGAAATACGGCATCCCTGCTGTTGTTAAGGAAATTGAGTACGATCCCAACCGCAGTGCCAATATTGCCCTTCTTTTCTATAAAGATGGAGCTAAGGCGTATGTCGTGGCTTGGAAAGGAATCAAGGTAGGCGATACGGTTGTCAGTGGTCCGACGTCACCGATTCGTGATGGCAACGCTTTGCCACTGGAGAACATTCCAGCTGGACGCCAGGTTCACAATGTTGAGCTTCAACTCGGAAAGGGTGCACAGCTGGCGCGTTCTGCAGGAGCATCAGCACAGGTGGCTGGCTTTGATGGGGACTATGCCATTCTCCGCTTACCGTCCGGTGAAACGAGAATGGTGTTTAAAAAGTGTATTGCGACCATCGGCGAAGTCGGCAACGAGGACGCTATGAATGTGAAGATCGGAAAAGCCGGGCGTAATCGCTGGCTTGGCAAGCGTCCGTCGGTCCGTGGCGTCGCCATGAACCCTGTAGACCATCCCTTGGGCGGTGGTCAGGGCAAGACCTCCGGCGGTCGACATCCTGTTACTCCTTGGGGACAGCCCACCCGTGGCTTCAAAACCCGCAAGAAGAACAAGTTGTCTGATCGATTCATCATTAAGCGCCGGAAGTAGGAGTAAAACGTGTCTCGATCCGTAAAGAAAGGCCCTTTTATCGCCAAGCATCTCTACAAGAAGGTTGTGGACATGGTGAAGGTCAATGATCGCAAGATGATCAAGACCTACTCCCGGACATCCACCATCATTCCAGAAATGGTTGGTATCACTGTCTCTGTGTACAACGGTAAGACCTGGATTCCCGTGTATATTTCCGAAGACCTTGTCGGTCATAAGCTGGGTGAGTTTTCGCCTACTAGAACCTTCCGGGGGCATGCCGGTTCTGACAAGAAGGCAGGGAAGAAATAATGGAAGCTAAGAAAGGTTTCACGGCTTTTGCACATGGACTTCCCATGTCGGCCAAGAAGGTGCGGCCCATTGCTGATCATCTTCGCAAGAAGAAAGTGACGGATGTTGTTGCTTTGTTGGAAGCTTTGCCCCACAAAGGTGCCTACTTCCTTAAGAAAGTGATTCAGTCAGCTGCCGCTAACGCTTTGTATCAGAACAAGCAGTTGGACGAAGACCAGTTGGTTGTCAGTAAATTGATGATCGACGAAGGGCAGTCCCGCACTACGGTTTGGGCACGCGCCCGAGGCCGTGCTGACCGATTGAAAAAACGGTCCTGTCACATCACTGTTGAACTCGAAGAAAAGGGAGCGAAGTAAGCCATGGGTCAGAAAGTTCACCCTTACGGGTTGCGGCTGGGCATCAACAAGACTTGGAAGTCTCGTTGGTATGTTGATCCCCGAGATTATGCCAAAACCCTCCATGAGGACCTGAAGCTCCGCAAGGCTTTGTTTGAGCTCCCTGAGACTAAGGGTGCCGATATTGCCGACCTTGAGATTATCAGACAGCCGCAGCGTGTCACCGTTATTATCAATACTGCCCGCCCAGGTGTGATCATCGGAGCCAAGGGAGCAACGATTGAGAAGATCGGTGAACAGCTTCAAAAGCTTATTGATAAGAAAGTTGCCATCAAGATCAAGGAAATCAAGAAACCGGATACCGATGCTCAGATCGTTGCATTGAATGTAGCGAGGCAGCTCAAGAATCGTGGTTCGTTCCGGAAAGCGTTGAAGCAGTCGATTACAAACGCCATGAAAAATGGTGCCCAAGGTATCAAAATTAAGATTTCCGGCCGCTTAGGCGGCGCAGAAATGGCTCGGACAATGGAAATGAAAGAGGGGCGCGTTCCCCTCCAGACTCTTCGTGCCGATCTTGATTATGGCTTTGCCGAAGCCTTCACCACCTATGGCGCCATTGGCGTAAAAGTGTGGATATTCAATGGTGAGAAGTTTGAACGTAACACCAAGGAAGATGCCGGCGTCCTCGTCAAGAAGAGCATGGAAAAGAAGGAAGGGAACTGAGTCATGTTGGCACCGAAGCGTCTCAAGTTCAGAAAAAAGCAGCGGGGTCATTTCCGCGGCGTTGCTACGACGTGCAATTCTATTGTCTTCGGCGAGTTTGGTCTGGTAGCTGCTGAAACCTTGTGGATTACCAATCGTCAGATTGAAGCTGCCCGTATTGCTATGACCCGTCATATCAAGCGCGGTGGTAAGGTTTGGATTCGGATATTCCCTGATATGCCGTGGACTAAGAAACCCGCTGAAACCCGTATGGGTAAGGGAAAGGGAAGTGTTGAGGCTTGGGTATCGTTGGTGAAACCCGGAACAGTCATGTTTGAAATGGCTGGTGTTACTCCGGAGCTGGCAGCCGAAGCCATGGCCTTGGCCGGGGCAAAACTGCCCATCAAGACCAAGTTTGTTGCAAGACGGGAGTTGGGTGGATCATGAAAAACCGTTTTAAAGAAATATCGAGGGCGGAAGCTGTTGCAAAGCTCGGCGATCTGAAGAAAGCATTCATGGATCTCCGTTTCAAGTTGGTTCTGGGTCACGTCGAGAATCCGTTGGAAAAGCGCAATCTTCGCCGGCAGATTGCCCGGCTCAACACCATTATCACTGAGTTTGATCAGGGCATCAGGAAGGCGTAATTATGGCGGAAGACACGAACAAGACTGGGAAAAAAGTGTTCCAGGGCAAGGTTGTCAGCGACAAGATGGAAAAAACCATCACCGTCCTGATCGAACGTCGGACCCTTCATCCCATTTATCAGAAGTACGTGAGCAAGAGCAAGAAACTGAAAGCTCACGATGAAACGAATCAGGCGAAAATTGGTGATACCGTGAGGATCATCGAGTGCCGTCCTGTGAGCAAGGATAAGACCTGGAATCTGCTCGAGATTGTTGAGCGGGCCCGGTAAGGCGGAGGAAGAAAGATGGTACAACAAGAAAGCTATCTGAACGTCGCCGATAATACCGGCGCAAAAAGGTGCCAGTGTATTCGGGTCCTTGGCGGCACGAGTCGCAAATATGCCTCAATCGGCGATGTGATTATCGTGGCAATTAAGGAATCGATTCCTACTGCCATTGTTAAGAAAGGCGATGTCAAGACGGCAGTCGTTGTTCGGGTTCATAAGGAGTATCGTCGTCCCGATGGTACCTATATCCGCTTCGACGACAATGCCTGTGTCATCATTGACGATACTTACAATCCCATTGGCAAACGCATTTTTGGACCGGTGGCCCGCGAGCTTCGCGACAAGGATTTTATGAAGATTGTGTCCTTGGCTCCGGAAGTGTTGTGAGAGGATGAGCATGAATACGAAACTGAAAAAGAACGACCTGGTGAAGATCCTCACCGGGAAGGACAAAGGCAAGTCAGGACGCATCCTCGAGATCGATACCGACAAGGGTAGGGTTCTCGTTGAAGGCATCAACATGAAGAAAAAGACTGTCCGTCCCCGCAATCAGCAGGAGAAGGGCGGTATTATCGAGGTCGAAGGATACCTTCACATTTCTAATGTGATGGTGATCGGCAAAAATGGAAAGGAAACCCGGCTTGGATTCAAGTTTGAGGGTGACAAGAAAATCCGGATTGCCAAGACCACCGGAGAGGCAATTTGATGGCTGAGAAATATGTTCCGCGGTTGAAGACGCTCTATAGCGAGAAGATTTCGAAAGAGTTGATGCAGGAATTCAGCTACAGCTCAGTCATGCAGATCCCCAAGGTTGATAAAATTGTGGTGAGCATGGGTATGGGTGAGGCTCTGGTGAATAAGAAGTTGCTTGATGCCGCCATCAAGGAACTTGGTCAAATCACTGGTCAAAAAACGGTGAAAACCAAAGCCCGTCTTTCGATCGCCAACTTTAAGGTCAGAGAGGGTCAGGAAATTGGCGCAAAAGTTACCTTGAGAGGAGCTCGTATGTATGAGTTTCTTGATCGGTTGCTCAATGTGGCACTGCCTCGGGTTAAAGACTTCCGAGGAGTAAACCCCAATGCCTTTGACGGCCATGGGAATTACTCTTTGGGGATTACCGAGCAAATCATCTTCCCTGAGATCGACTACGATAAGATCGAGAAGATCAGTGGTCTCAATGTTGCCATCGTTACGACGGCTCCAACCGACCAGGAAGCCCGCAGCTTGCTTAAGCGGCTGGGCATGCCCTTCAAGAGGTAATTATGGCCAAGAAATCATTGATCATCAAAGCCAACAAGACTCCCAAGTTCACGACCAGAGGCTACAATCGCTGTAAGGTTTGTGGTCGTCCACGAGGGTATCTACGTAAGTTTCAATTGTGCCGTCTGTGTTTCCGGAAATTCGCCAGTGAAGGCCTCATTCCCGGTGTCACGAAGTCGAGCTGGTAGCGGAGGAGTGTGAAGTGTCTGTTTCCGATCCTATTGCCGATATGCTGACGAAAATCCGAAACGCCAGCGACGCTAAGTTCGAGAAGGTCGACATCACGACCTCCAAGCTCAAGTTGGAGATCGTAAAGATTCTCAAGAACGAAGGCTTTATCAAGAACTTTAAGAAGCTGAATCAGGAGGGTCTCAATACCCTTCGGATTTTCTTGAAATATGATGACAAGAATGATGCTGTCATCCATGGCCTGAAGAGCCTTTCGACCCCTGGTCGCCGGGTTTACTCTGGCTATAAAGAAATGCCCCGTATCCTGAATGGATACGGCACCCTGATCGTATCGACCTCTCAAGGCGTGACGACGGGAAGAAAAGCTGCGGAGAAGAAGGTCGGTGGTGAGCTGATCTGCTCCGTGTGGTAACGAGGAGAGAGGAATGTCCCGCATTGGCAACAAACCCATTGATCTGCCGAAAGGCGTAAAGGTGAACTTCGCCGGTTCTCTCCTCAGTGTCGAAGGGCCTAAGGGTAAATTGACCCAGGTCTACGATCCGAAAATCACCTTTGAATCTAAGGGCGATACGATCGTTGTGACCCGCGCTGACGAAGAGAAGACTACCAAGGCCAAACATGGCCTCTATCGCAACCTGCTGAACAACATGCTTCTAGGGGTTTCTTTGGGCTTCAAAAAGTCCTTGGTTATCAATGGAGTCGGTTTTCGCGGCGAAGTGAAGGGGAATATCCTTGTTATGAATCTTGGTTATTCGAATCAGATCGAGTACATGATCCCCTCGGGGATACAGATTTCTGTCGAGGCTAACGTGAAGATCACAGTCACGGGCATCAGCAAGGAACAAGTCGGTCAAGTCGCAAGCGAAATTCGTAGTCTTCGTGCACCTGAACCTTACAAAGGTAAAGGAATCCGTTATGAAGATGAGACCATTCGTAGAAAGGTCGGCAAGTCCGGCGTGAAGAAGTAAGCAGGAGTTTTTCATGAAAAAGCTTATCGAAAAAGCCCAGAGAAGGGAAAAGAGAAAACTCCGGATTCGTAGCATTGTCAAAGGTACGGCCGAAAGGCCACGCCTGAGCGTTTTTGCTTCCAACAAGCATTTTTATTGTCAAGCAGTTGATGATTTGACAGGCCGAACCCTTGTCTCAGTTTCTGACCTTGAGAAAGCACTAACCGGTACCAAGATTAACATCGAGGGCGTGAAGGCTTTAGGTATTGAGTTTGGAAAACGCTTGAAGGAAAAGAAGATCGAGCTTGCGGTATTTGACCGCAACGGCTTCCGCTACCATGGCGTCATCAAGAGTTTTGCCGATGCTGTACGCGAAGCCGGCGTGAAGTTCTAAGGGGATAGTATGGATCAGGGAAGAGACAATAAAGACAAAGATTACGTCGAGAAGCTGATCCGGCTGAACCGCGTCGCCAAGGTTGTGAAGGGTGGCCGTCGCTTCTCCTTCTCGGCTATGGTGGTCGTCGGCGACCGGAACGGCAACGTCGGATACGGTTTTGGTAAGGCCAATGATGTCTCGGAAGCCATTCGCAAGAGTGTGGATCGGGCTAAGCGGAACATGATTAACGTTCCCGTAAAGAACGGTACTTTGCCTCACGAAATCAATACGACCTACAAAAGCTCTCAGGTTCTCTTGAAGCCGGCTGCTCCAGGTACTGGTATTATTGCCGGCGGGCATGTGCGGGCTGTGATGGAAGCCGTGGGTGTTCGCGATGTTTTGAGCAAGTCAATAGGTTCTGGAAATGCCGTCAATGTCGTTAAGACTGTTTTCCGTGGCCTTGTTGAGATGCTTGATGCGAAGAAAATGTCCGTCAACCGCGGCAAGTCCCTGAAGGAACTCTGGGGTTAATCATGGCTAAGAAAACCGTCAAAAAAATTAGAATCAAGTTGGTGCGAAGCACCATCGGAACGAAACCCAATCATCGGGCTACTGTAAAGGCTTTGGGCCTTGGTAAACTGAACTCGGTTGTAGAGAAAGAGATCAATCCCGCTATTCTTGGCCAGGTTGAGTCTGTTGCCCACCTTGTGATTTGGGAGGAAGTGAAATAATGGAAAATCCGTTCATCCTCCGTGCTCCTGTAGGGGCAAACAAGAAAAAGCATATTATCGGTCGCGGCCGATCCACTGGAACCGGTGGTACTTCGACGAGAGGTAACAAGGGACAGAACAGCCGGACTGGTGGTGGTGTTCGTCTTGGTTTTGAAGGTGGACAGACACCTCTTTTCCGACGTCTGCCGGCGCGTGGTTTCAGCAATGCTGTTTTTCGTGTGGAATATACCGCTGTTAATCTTCTTCTTCTTGAGAAGTATTTTTCTAACGGTGAAATCGTAAGCTACGAGACTCTTGTAGCCAAGGGAATCCTGAAGAACAAAGAAACTGCCGTGAAGATCTTGGGTAAGGGCACACTGACGAAGAAACTGACCATTCAGGTGGACAAGATCTCCGCAGGTGCTAAAGCTGCCGTCGAAAAAGCGGGCGGCACGGTGGTAGTAACCGCCGTTGAAAATTCCTGACGGGACGAAATCGATGGCTAGCACACCCCTTTTAGACATCTTCCGCATTAAAGACCTCAGGGATCGAATTTTTTTCACCTTGAGTGTTCTTTTGGTGTTCCGGGTGGGAGCTGTACTCCCCATCCCGGGGATTAATGGAACCGCCCTGAAGCTCTACTTCACTCAACAACAATCCAATGGTGTTTCACTCACGGATTATTTTGACTTTTTTTCGGGTGGGGCGTTCAGTAACTTTTCGCTCTTTATGTTAGGCGTTATGCCTTACATTTCTATGTCGATCATTATGCAGCTTATGGTGGTCGTATTTCCGTCCTTTAAGAAGATACAACAGGAAGATGGTGGAAAGAAAAAAATCCACCGATGGACCAGATTAGGTACCGTTGTCGTGTGTCTCATTCAGTCTTTCGCTGTGACGGAATTGGCTAGAAGCATCCCTGACGCCGTATCGATTGCTCACTGGGCTTTCACACTGATTGCGATGCTCACCGTGACCACGGGAACGATGTTTTTGATGTGGATGGGTGAGCAGATCAATCAGCGGGGTATCGGTAATGGTATTTCACTGTTGATTTTTGCCGGCATTGTAGCCCGCATACCTGATGCCTTCTATCAATTGTTCCAATCCATTCAGCGTGGCGACTTGAACCCTGTGTTTGTTATTCTGGTTCTGTTGCTTTTTGTCGGTGTTATTGCGCTGGTTATCTTTGAGCAGCAGGGTCAGAGGAAGATTCCTGTCAACTACGCTAAGCGAGTTGTCGGTAGAAAAATGTATGGTGCCCAGAGTACGTATATTCCTTTCAAGATGAACCCCTCTGGTGTTATTCCGATCATCTTTGCTTCGTCGGTGTTGATGTTCCCTCTTCAGATCGCAGGTAACTTGGGTGCTTCGGTGCCTTGGTTGGGGGCTGTGGCGAGCTTTCTAAAACCTAATGATTGGCCTTACATGTTTATTTATGTTCTTCTGATCGTTTTTTTTGCGTACTTCTACACGCAGGTTTCCTTGAACCCCGTTGAAATCTCGAAACAGATTCGGGAACATGGTGGTTCGATTCCTGGAATTCGGTCTGAAAAGATGGAAGAGCATTTGACAAGGATTTTGAATAGGATTATTCTTCCGGGGTCTCTTTTCTTGGCCTTGATTGCCGTGATACCACAACTGATTGTAATGTGGATTCCCGGTTTTCCTTCGGCCTTGGCCTATGTTATGGGTGGGACTTCTCTCCTCATTTTGGTTGGCGTTGATCTGGATACTATGTCACAGATTGAAGGCCATCTGCGTATGCACCATCATGAAGGGTTCGCCAAGAAGGGCAAGATTCGGTCGAGGAACCTCTAGGAGTTGACATATGAAAGTTAGAGTCAGCGTGAAACCCATTTGTGACCAGTGCAAGGTCATTCGTAGGCGCGGCATAGTCCGGATTGTATGCACGAACCCCAAGCACAAGCAGCGGCAGGGATAAGGGAGAACTGAGAAGATGGCGAGAATTGCAGGCATCGACTTGCCTAACAAGCACGTAGACATTGCCCTTACCTATATTTATGGCATTGGACGTTCACGTGCTCTGGAAATTTGCGGAAAGACCAAAATCGATCCGAACAAAAAGACCAATGACCTAAACCAGGAAGAGATCAACGAGCTTCGGAAGGTTATTGAGAACGAGTATGTGGTAGAAGGACGCCTTCGTTCTGAGACTTCCCTGAACATCAAGCGATTGATGGACATTGGTTGTTACCGTGGTCTGAGACACCGGAAGGGTCTTCCTGTCCGTGGTCAGAGAACTAAGACGAATGCTCGAACCCGAAAGGGCAAGCGGAAGACTGTCGCGAACAAGAAGAAGTAATCGGGGGATTTATTTTGGCCAAAGCGAAGAAAAAGAAAGAAAAAAAGGTTGTGTTTGAGGGTAACGTTTTTATTCAAGCAACCTTCAATAACACAATCGTCACAGTGACTGATCTCCGAGGAAATGCTCTGTCTTGGGCTTCTGCAGGTGGACTTGGTTTCCGTGGGGCAAAAAAATCAACCCCTTTCGCCGCTCAAACGACCGCTGAAAGTGCGGCAAACAAAGCGAAGGAATTCGGACTTCGTGAGTTGCACGTGTTTGTGAAAGGACCTGGTGTGGGTCGTGAATCGGCAATCCGTTCCTTGGGTACACTTGGTTTTCGGGTCAAGAGCATTCACGACGTGACCCCGATTCCGCACAACGGCTGCCGCCCCCGCAAGAGTCGCCGCGTCTGATGCGGGTCAAGCACGAGGTCAGTTTCGGCTCTATTGAGTGAGCCTGCTGGCCTTGTGTCGTCACGATGGACTGATCCTGGTGTTCTTCCGCCCTTTTGGCGGGATTACATGGTATAGGACGGTTTTGCCGGGCGTTTTAAGGAGATGAAATGGCGAGAAAAAATCTATTGAAAGGCTTCAAGCGGCCCAAGGGTCTGCATTTCGAGCAGAGCGATTTGCAGGCTAATTATGGCAAGTTTATTGCGTATCCTTTTGAACGGGGTTACGGCCATACGATCGGGAATACCTTGCGGCGGATTCTTCTCTCGTCGATCCAAGGTTATGCAGTCTCAGGAATTCGGATTACGAGTTTTCGGGAGGATGGAACACCGCATCTCCTTTCCAGTGAATTTGAATCCATTCCGGAAGTTGTAGAAGATACCCCCGTTGTCTTGGCGAACTTGAAAAACCTTCAGATTCGCGTGGATGATGAGCTTGAGAGTACCGTCATTCTCGTGGAAGTCCGAGGCAAGGACAAAGGCGAAGTTTCAGGTGCTGACCTCTGCGTGAGCGGTGTTGAGATCATCAACAAGGACTTGCATATTGCGACGCTGTCTCCTCAAGCTCATATAGAGCTTGAACTTCAGATTGATCTTGGTCGCGGTTATGTACCAGCCGAGGTCCACGAGAAGAATATTGAGATCACGAATACGATTGCCCTTGATTCGATTTACTCTCCCATAAAAAAAGTGAAGTATAGTGTTGAGGACACGCGGGTAGGCCAGCGTGCCGATTACGACAAGTTGAATCTTGAGATTTGGACTGATGGAACACTCTCTCCGGAGAATGCTCTTGCAGAGGCAGCTAAGATTGCGAAGGATCATTTCAGCATTTTCATCAATTTCAATGAAGATGACGTTGCCGGAGATGACGAGATTAGCGAAGACGAAGTGACGGTCAAGGCACTTCTGAATACCCCTGTTGAAGATTTGGAGCTTTCGGTTCGTTCAAGTAACTGTCTCAAGAACGCCAACATCAAAACGATTGGGGAGCTGATTCGAAAATCCGAGGAAGACATCGCCAAGACTCGGAATTTCGGAAAGAAAAGTCTTGAGGAAATCAAATTGAAGTTGAAGGACAGGAACCTGACCTTCGGGATGACCGATACCAGTCAGATCATCCAAGCATTGAAGCTGACGAAGCAGGATAAGGAATAAGAGTATGAACAACAAGACCGGTTTCAACCGTCTGAAC
>JAIFLN010000059.1 GCA_020049045.1 Spirochaetota bacterium
CCAATCGGGCAGCTTCTCAAGCGGGGGAACTCGTGGGAATTCTTGCCTTTGCCGGCGGAATCGCAGCGGATCTTCTGGTTGATGCGAGTGAGCAGGCTGACCTACGCACGGCCCGCTATTTTCCAGGGCAGGCGTACGTAGGGGAACTGGCGGTAGAGCCGGGTGAGCATACCGTGACGGTTGAGTATTTCAGCCGAGCCGGCGCTCTGCTTTACCAGGAGTTCTTCCCACGGAAGAACTACCTGGAAAACGGGCTGAACCTCGTCTCTTCTTTCAACCTGGAATAGTCTCAATCCTCAACACAGTCCACATAATACCTTATCGTCCCATTCTCTCCCTTCTCTTCCACCAACCCATGGATGTCGGTTTCAAAGCCTGGAAAACGGGCGTTGAAGTCCCGGGCAAATTTCAGGTAGTCAACAATGGTCTTGTTGAATCGTTCACCAGGGATCAACAGTGGAATTCCGGGCGGGTAGGGGGTCAAAAGAACTGCAGTCACGCGCCCCTCCAGCAGATCGATGGGCACCCTGTCAATTTCGCGGTGGGCCATCTTCGCGTAAGCGTCGGTGGGCCGCAAAACCGGTTCCATCATCGAGGTATACATGTGGGTGGTCAAATGCGCCACGTCGTTGGCCCGGTTGACCTCGTGCATCTCCTGGCAAAGGTCTTTCAGGCCGATACGGTCGTATTTCGGATGGGCCGCCACAAACTCGGGCATGACCCGCCACAAGGGCTGGTTGCGGTCGTAATCGTCTTTGAACTGCTGCAGCTCGGTCACCATGGTGTTCCAACGGCCCTTGGTAATACCGATGGTGAACATAATGAAAAAGCTGTAGAGCCCCGTTTTTTCTACCACGATGCCGTGCTCGGTCAGGTATTTGGTAAGAATCAGAGCGGGCACTCCCCAGTCCTGAAAGGTTCCATCGACGGTGAGGCCTGGTGTGATCACCGTGGCCTTGATGGGGTCGAGCATGTTGAAACCTGCGGCCAGATTGCCAAACCCATGCCAGTCTTCGTTGGCCAGTAAAACCCAGTCTTCCCGGCTGCCCGCACCCTCTTCCGCCAACGCTTCTGGACCCCAAACCTGGAACCACCAATCGTCGCCCCAGTCCTTGTCGACTTTCCGCATGGCCCGCCTAAAGTCGAGGGCTTCCTTGATCGATTCCTCCACCAGTGCCGGCCCGCCAGGACTTTCCATCATGGCCGCCGCCACGTCGCAACTGGCAATAATGGCGTACTGGGGGCTTGTGCTGGTGTGCATCAGGAAGGCTTCGTTGAAGATATCGCGGTCGAGTTGGTGGGCCTCGCTGTTCTGAACCAGAATCTGACTCGCTTGGCTCAAACCAGCCAGCATTTTGTGGGTCGACTGGGTAGAGAAGATCATGCTTTCTTTCGGACGGGGGCGCCCCGCTCCAATGGCATGCATCCCATGATAAAAGGAGTGAAACGCGGCGTGAGGCAGCCAGGCTTCGTCAAAGTGCAAGGTATCGATCTTTCCGTCGAGCATCTCTTTGATGTCCTCGACGTTGTACAGCACCCCGTCGTAGGTGCTCTGGGTAATGGTCAGAACCCGGGGTTTCCCCTTGGCGTACTTGGCAAAGGGGTGGTTTTTGATCTTTGCTTCAATGTTATCCCACTCAAATTCCGACTTGGGAATGGGACCAATGATGCCGTAATGGTTGCGGGTGGGCATTAGAAAAATGGGAATGGCACCGGTCATGGTAATGGCGTGCAGAATCGACTTATGGCAGTTGCGGTCCACTACGACCACGTCACCGGGAGCCACTGTCGAATGCCAGACGATTTTGTTCGAGGTCGAGGTGCCATTGGTGACGAAGAACAAGCTGTCGCACTGAAAGATCCGGGCGGCATTTCGTTCTGAGGCGGCCACTGGCCCGGTATGGTCCAAGAGCTGTCCCAGTTCCTCGACGGCGTTGCACACGTCGGCCCGCAACATGTTCTCGCCAAAAAACTGGTGGAACATCTGGCCGACCGGGCTTTTCAGAAAGGCAACGCCCCCCGAATGGCCGGGACAGTGCCAGGAATACGAACCGTCGTGGGCGTAGGCTGTCAAGGCACGGAAAAAAGGAGGAGGCAGGCTGTCGAGGTAGGCTTTCGATTCGCGGATGATATACCGCGCCACAAACTCGGGGGTGTCCTCGAACATGTGGATGAACCCGTGCAGTTCCTTGAGAATCTGGTTGGGGATGTGACGGCTGGTCCGGGTTTCTCCGTACAAAAAGAGAGGAATATCGGAATTGCGGAAGCGGATCTCGGCGACAAACGCTTCCAGCTGACGCAGTGCATCCGGCGGCTCTCCGTCGTCCCTGGCGGCCAGTTCCTCGTCGTCGATCGAAAGGATGAACCCTCCCGCCCGGCTCTGTTGCTGGACAAAGCTGGTCAGGTCTCCGTAGCTGGTGACGCCCAAGACCTCCACACCCTCGTCGGTCAGCGCTTTGGCCAGGGCGCGGATGCCCAGGCCGCTGGCGTTTTCCGAGCGGAAATCTTCGTCGATAATGATGATGGGAAAATGGAACTTCAAACCTTCATCTCTCCTTTGGACTGACTATAGGTGCTTCCACCACGATGGTACAGGCATTTTTCACGAAACTTACCATCCCGCTGGTAATGGCAACCTTCGTTTCCCGGCCTGTGTCATCAATGACCCGGATGGTCGAAGGGGAGGCCAGAATGGTCATGTATTCTTCATGGTTGGCTTCCAACCCGACAGAGCCGTCGAGGCTCTTGATCATGCAGGCCTGGGCATTTCCGCGGTAATGCATTTTTTTGAGGTCGACAATGGTCAGTTTGAAGCTTTTCATGATCCGGCCAGAGCCATGGCCTTCGCCCGGGCATCTTCAACCGTGCCAACCATATAAAACGCCTGCTCGGGTAAGTCGTCGTGCTTGCCGTCAATGATCTCCTCAAAGGAACGGATGCTGTCCTCCAGCGTGACAAAGACACCCTTGAGACCCGTGAAATGCTCCGCGACGGTAAAGGGTTGTGACAGAAACTTTTGAATTTTTCTGGCACGCTCGACGGTTTTGCGGTCTTCTTCCGACAGTTCGTCCATCCCCATGATGGCAATAATATCTTGAAGGTTGCGGTAGACCTGTAGCGTTTCCTGAACCCGCCGGGCCACCGTGTAATGGCGTTCGCCGACCAGATCAGGGGAAAGCATTCTCGAGGAGGAGGCCAGCGGGTCTACGGCGGGGTAGATACCAATTTCAACAATGGCGCGGGAAAGATTGGTGGTGGCATCCAAGTGAGAAAACGTTACCGCGGGTGCCGGGTCTGTATAGTCATCTGCGGGAACATACACCGCCTGCACCGACGTCACCGACCCCCGTTTGGTGGAGGTGATCCGTTCTTGAAGGCGGCCTAGCTCCGAGGCGAGGGTAGGCTGGTATCCCACTGCCGAAGGAATCCGCTCGAGAAGGGCCGACACCTCGGCACCGGCCTGCACAAAGCGGAAAATGTTGTCAATAAAGAGCAGCACATCCTGCTGTTCCTCTTCCCGAAAATATTCGGCGACACTCATGGCTGAAAGCGCTACCCGGGCTCGGGCTCCCGGAGGTTCGTTCATTTGGCCGTAAATCAGCGAAGTCCGGTCGATGACCCCCGATTCCTTCATTTCTCCCAGAAGCGCTGTGCCCTCCCTGGTTCGCTCCCCCACACCGCAGAACACAGAATAGCCGCCGTGCACTTTGGCAATATTGTTGATCAGTTCCATGATCAGCACGGTCTTGCCAACCCCGGCACCGCCAAACAATCCGATCTTTCCTCCCTTCATATAGGGGGCCAGCAGGTCAATGACCTTGATGCCCGTGACCAAAATATCGTTGGAGGTACTCAGCTGCTCAAAGGTGGGTGCCGGCCGATGGATGGGGTACCGGATAGAACTTTCAATCGGTGGCCCGTCGTCCACAGCCTTACCCACCACGTTCATCACGCGACCAAGAGTTGCCTTGCCAACGGGAACCGTAATCGGCTCCCCTGTAGAACGGACCGGAACTCCCCGTGGAAGCCCTTCCGTCGAATCCATCGCAATGGTCCGCACCAACTGGTCACCGATGTGCTGAACCACCTCAAGGACCAGGTTGTCTTCTGTGTCATCGATAGAGGGATTGGTGACAGTGAGGGCTGTCAGCATCGCAGGCAAAGTTTTCTCGTCGAACCGAACGTCGATCACAGGGCCGAGAATTTGAACGACCACGCCAATGGGCTGTTTCATGCTGTATCTACCTTTTCAGTGCTTCTTTTCCGGAAATGATTTCAATCAGTTCGTTGGTGATGCTCGATTGCCGAGCCCTGTTGCGTACTTTGATATAGCGGTTGGTCAGGTCCTTGGCGTTGTTGGAGGCGTTCTCCATGGCCGTCATGCGGGACGCTTGTTCGCTCAGTGACGAATGGGCATTCGCCGACCGAAGGAGGTACCGAAAGAGAAGGCTGCCGCCTTCTTTCATAAACTCTTCGGCTGCTGGTTCAATCAAAGGGGGCAAGAGGGCTTTCTCGTTCGGTGCTGCGTCGGGAAATGGCAGGGGAAGCAACCGAAGGCTATGCGTTTCCTGGTGGATGGTCGAGACAAAGACATTATTGATCAGGTACACCACCTGTACTTTTCCTTCGAGAAACCGTGTATAAATCGCATCAGCGAGGGTTTGGAGCTCGTTGCTGCCAAACACTCTGTCGTTGATCTCGGTCTGATGAAAAATGGTGAAGCCTTTCTTTCGGGCGTACCCGCCCCCCTTGGTCCCGATGCAGGTAACCTCAATCTGAATCCCTTTCGCCCGGTTGGCCTCGGTCAACAGTTCCAAAGCTTTGTACACGGAATTGTTGTGGGATCCACAAAGACCTTTGTCAGCCGTGAAAAGAATGATATGAGCCTTGAGCACCTTGGGGTGCCCCACCATCAGCAGGCTCTGATCAAGCCTTAACGCCGGTGCCGCCTGCCGGATCATGTTTTTGACAGAAAGATCAAAGAGCTTGAGAGACTCCTGGAGGGCAAAGAGTTTTCTGAGCTTGATGGTGGCGATCATGTTCATGGCCCGCATGACCTTCTGCATGTTGCCCAGAGAGTGAATCTTCTGATTGACGTCCTGTGTGTTTGCCATGCTCTTGTGGTTACTTTTTGCGGATGCCCTGAAGCAGTTTCCGAAGGTCTTCCGGCCCTGCGGCCTCCATCCAGCCCTGGTCAAAAGACTTATCTTTCACAATCTGCGCGAGGGCAGAAATAACGACGAGGTGGAAATGCCGTTGGTCGAGGGCTCCTGCCAAGAAGAACATGGTGTGCACACTGGGCGCTTTGTCAGAGAAATGGATGCCCTGACGCGAGCGGATCAAGACCAGTTCAAAAGCTCCTGCCCGCTCGGCGATCACATGGGGAATGGCAAAGAACGGCTGAATGGCCGTAGAACTGGAAGTTTCCCTCGCCACATACTCCTGGAAAAGTTTCTTCGGTTTGGCATCCAGCTTCCCAGCCAGAATTCGAGAGGCTTCCTGAAACACATCGTCACGTTTGGTGCTGCCCTCAAAATCCAGAATCGTGCAGGAATCGATCAGCTTGTCGAGACGGTCCCTTTCGAGCAGGTCGGTCCCCGCCATGATTTCTTCAATTTCCTTTGTCAGTGTGGGCGAGGAAAGTTCCCGGGCCGTCAACTTCTCAACAAGGGTCAACATTTCCCGATGGCTGCTCGAGGTGCCCTGGCTGAGAGCCATGGCCAGGTTGAGGGTGAACCCCGCATCAATCCCCTCGGTAATGGTTTCGGGGTGGAAGGTCTTTTCAAAAGCATCAAAAACACTTTCGGCTTCCTTGGAAATCGCCTCATCAAATTTGCTGGAAGCCCTGAGGCGTCCCACAAAGTCCTGACAGTGTTCGTCCAAAAAGGCAAAAAGTTGGTTCTGATAAGCGGTCAGTTTTGCGATCGGATAGCGGTCAAGCCTTCCCGAAATGCCGGCCTTGAGAATCATGACCTGGTAATGCACCTCAATAGGACTGTACTGGGCCTGCTTCAGAATTTCCGTCAGGCGTTCACCCCGATTGAGCTGTTTGCGCGTCGCGGGGTCGAGGTCGGACGAAAACTGCATAAAAGCGGCGAGTTCCCGAAACTGTGCCAGATCGATCCGAAGGGAACTGGCGGCCTGCTTCATCGCCTTGATTTGGGCATCTCCACCGACACGGCTGACCGAAATTCCCACATTGATAGCGGGTCGCAATCCCGAGTTGAACAGATTGGCGGCCAAAAAGATCTGGCCGTCGGTAATCGAAATGACATTCGTTGGAATGTAGGCTGCGACGTCGCCCTCTTGCGTTTCCACAATCGGCAGGGCCGTGAGAGAACCTCCCCCCCGGGCTTCGCTCAACTTGGCGGCCCGTTCCAAAAGCCGGGAATGCAGATAGAAGATGTCTCCAGGGTAGGCTTCCCGGCCAGGCGAGCGACGCATCAGCAGCGATAGCTCGCGGTAAGCTTGCGAATGTTTTGTCAGGTCATCAAAAATGACAAGAGCGTGGTGCCCCGTGTCTCGGTAATACTCGGCCATGGCAGTGGCCGAATAAGGGGCCAGGTATTGCAGTGAGGCCGGGTCCGAAGCTGTGGCGGCGATCACGGTAGTGTATTCCATCGCTCCGTGGCTTCGCAGGGTTTCCACCATGCGGACAACGGAAGACCTCTTTTGTCCAATGGCAACGTAAAAACAATACACCTGGTCAGCGCTGCCGACGGCTTTTTTCTGGTTGATGATGGTATCGATGGCGATCGCCGTTTTGCCCGTCCGTCGGTCACCAATAATCAATTCCCGCTGGCCGCGCCCTATGGGAATCATCGAGTCGATGGCCTTGATTCCCGTTTGAAGGGGTTCGCAGACGTTCTGCCGGTCAATAATGCCCGGTCCTTTCTGTTCGACCCTTCGCGAGTGCTGGCGGTCGATAGGGCCCTTGCCGTCGATCGGTACACCGAAGGGATCCACAACCCGCCCGAGCAGCGAATCTCCCACAGGTACCTCAATAACCCGTTTGGTCCGTTGAACGAGCTGGCCTTCCTTGACCAGATCGGCATCGGCGAAAAGGATGATGCCGACGGTATCCTCTTCCAGGTTCATGACCATTCCTTTGACCATGGTTCCCGATGCTGTCTCGATTTCCACCAGTTCACCCGACATAATGCCCGGCAGTCCCCAGACCTGGGCGATTCCATCGCCGGCCTGCATGACACGACCCACCTCGTTCTCGATGGGACTGGTGTTGAATCCTCGAATCTTGTCCTTTAGGATCTCCAAAATTTCTGATGGCTTGATCTCATCACGCATGATTGCTCCCGTTCAGACCGAAGTCATGAGAGCGCGCATTTGCCTGATCCGCCCCCGTGCCGACATATCAATTATTCTGTTGTTCCAGAGAACCCGAAAACCTCCGACCAGCTCCGGGCACACCTGATAGGTCACGACGGCGTGCTTTCCCGTCCGCTTCGACATCTGGTCCGCCACCTGATCCAGGAGTTCTTGAGAGGGCTCCTGACTTGTTTCCAGGGTCACCCTTGTGGTCTCTGAAACCCTGTCACTGATCAGTCTGAAAGCCTCGGGAAGAAAGGGAATCAGGGCCAGCCTGTTATGGTGCGCCGCCTGATTGAGAATGGCTTTTGTGAGTACGGTGACGTAGGGAGCAAAGGCCGTGGCGACAAAGGTTTCTGCAGGTTCATGGTGCGTCTTGCCGGGCTGGCACCATTCCAAAACTTCTGGCAACTCACGAAAAATCCGGGAAAGGATCTGCATATCTGCTTGGACTTCGGCCAGCTTCTGAGATTCCTGCGCGACTTCAAAAAGGGCTTGGGCGTAGCGTTGGGAAATCTGGAGCAGGCTCATAAACGCTTCACCAGCTCCTGAGACCACTCCCGCTCCCTGGTGCCCGTCAGGTTTGATCCCACAATGGTCCCCGCACTGGTCAGTACGAATTCCGCCAGATCCTGACGCAGGGTTTCAATGGAAACCTGACGTTCCTCGGCAAGCCGTGCCCGACCCTGTGCCAGAAGAGCCTGCACTTCCAACTCCGCCTTTTCCAACAGCGCCTTTCTCAGCACTTCGGCTTCTTCGCGTGTCTTCAGCAGGAGGGCATCGGCTTGAATCCTCGCTTGGCGCAACGTCTCGTCCTGTTCATCTCCCATGGCTTTGAGACGGATAGCAATCTGTGCCGCATCATCGATTGATTGGGCAATGATTGTTTCCCGGTTTTTGATCCCCTGGAACAAATTGGGAAAGACGAATTTTCCTAAAATGAAAAAAACGATTCCGAAACTGATCCAAGTCCAGAAGACCAGTCCGGGATCAAGGCTGAACAGGTTCATTTATTTGCTGAAGATCACGAGCAGGGAGATAATGGCCGCGAAAAAGGCCAAACCTTCGATCAATGCCGCCATCAGAATCATATTCGTCTGAATATCCTTCTTTTCCTCTGGTTGTCTGGCGATGGCTTCCATCGCCTTCGCACCGACCAGTCCGATGCCGATGCTACCTCCCGCCGCCGCAATCCCCGCGCCGACAACGGCGACAGCGTGTGCCAATGTAGTCAGTTCCATACGTATACTCCCTTATCAGGCATGGGAATCCCCATGTGATGTACTAGCCATTTTAATGAAAATGCAACTCAACAAGGTAAAAACCAGGGCTTGAATCAGCGAAACCAAAACTTCCAACAGGTAGGTAAAGACCGCGAAAGGCAGCGAAACGGCAGAAAAAAAAGGGCTCAAAACGAACATAAGGACCAAGAAGGACAGGATGGCCAGGTGCCCCGCGAACATATTTGCAAAAAGCCGGAGGCTGAGCACAATACTCTTGGTGAGAATGCCCAGGAATTCCAAGGTGGCTACAAACAGTCCAATAGGAAGGGGGCTTCCCTTCGGATAGAAATTCTTGAAAAATTGCCACAGCCCCAATTTGATGATACCAATGACAAAGACCAAGACCAGAGTGATAAGGGCCAAGGCCGTTGTCACTGCCAGATTCCCCGTAGCGGATTTGAAGGCGGGAAACAATCCAAGAACATTCAGCACCAGGATGAAAACAAAAAGACTGGTGAAGAAGGGAAGCCATCGCTCGCCCCGTTTTTCTCCCATGATAGGGAAAACAATCCCGTCTCGAACGTAAAGAACCAGCATCTCCAGTGCCATCGCAAGGCCCTTGGGCTTCAATGCGGGCTTCCAGAAAGACAGGAGAAACGATCCGCAAACCAGTAAAACGGTAAGAAGTATCATGAGGAAGTGGACCGTCATTCCAAAGGGAAGGGAAACCGGCGGGGTAAAGGGAAGCAATGTCAGGCTGGTGCCGTCCAGGATGTGCTCGAACAAGACTGCCGATACCGAGGCTTCTGCTTCCTCAGCCATTACAAGGCCCGGAGGCAATAGAAAGAAGAATGGGATGATCATTCGGCGTAGCATGATGACCCTTTCATGGGAATAAACAGAACGCTGACAGAAAACAAACGCCTTGTCAATGTTAGTCGTCTGAAGCTCCCCGCAGGCTTTTTTCTATTTTTCCTTGACAGTGCTCAGCGGATCAATGAAAGTTGAAATGAACCATGAAAGCAACCGTACTTCGACTGATTTTTGTCCATGGGGCTGTGCTGGCTGTTTCAGCCGCTTTCGGTGCGTTTTTGTGGGGGTTGACTGGTTCTTTGTCGACTCTCTTCGGAGCTTTCAGCTTTTCTGTACCGGTTGTTGTCTTCAGCTTTCTGGTGCTCCGGGCCTCGAAACAGGAGCAAGGTCGCTTTTGGGGACGGTTTATGCTAGCCGAGCTCCTTAAGTGGGTCAGTTCTGGTGTCTTGTTGGCCTTGGGGTTTCTTTCGGGAGTCTTCTCTCCCCAACCCCTCTTGGCCGGGTTTGTTCTGTCCGTTCTTGTTCAGGTGTTTTTTCCGATCTTTGTGCCCAAAGCGAGTGAGTCATGAGTGAAGCTGTTGGCAATTTCGATCCCATCAACCTCGATCCGAATCTCTATATTGAGCATCATCTTCAGAATCTGATGTTCGGTCAGAAGCATGACGGAAGCTGGGGGATTTTGACCGAGCCCAACGGCTTCTGGACCTTTCACCTCGACACCATTTTCTTTTCTATTGGTCTGGGGTTGCTCTTCACGGTCTTGTTCTGGTTGATAGCTCGCAAGGCGACAACCGGGGTTCCGGGCCGCTGGCAGAATGCCGTCGAATGGGTGGTTGAATTCATCGACAATCAGGTCCGTGACACTTTTCATTCCCACAGCAAAATGATCGCCCCTTTGGCTATGACCATTTTCTGTTGGATCTTTCTCTTCAATCTGATGGACCTCCTACCTGTTGACTTGATACCTCTTGTTGCCTCTTGGGTTGCTGGAACGCCTTACATGAACCATTCCCCTGCGTTGCGCATTGTACCCTCTACCGACTTGAATACGACCATCGGTCTGGCTCTGACTGTCTTGGTCATGACCTACACGTTTGGGTTGACTCACAAAGGACCCAAAAAATTCCTAGAAGAGATTCTGTTTCACCCGTTTGGTAAGTTCCCTTTGATCGTACCCTTCAACGTTCTTTTCCGGGTCATTGAAGATCTGGCCAAGCCCATTTCTCTCAGCCTGCGGCTCTTCGGCAACATGTATGCGGGTGAGCTCATTTTCATCCTGATGATTCTAACCATCCCATCCCTTCAATCCCTTGATTGGGGTGTGCTTTCGGTTGTCATCTATCCTCTTTTGAACATGGCATGGTCCATTTTCCATATTCTGATCGTTGTTCTGCAGGCTTTCATTTTTATGACCCTGACGGTTGTCTACCTTGCCCTCGCTTCAGATGAACACTAGAAATTCATAATCTCTTAAGGAAAGAAAGAAGGAGTTGTACATGGAAATTGCGAATCTGGTCGCTCAGGTCCAAAGCGCCACCGTCATTGGTGTTGCGATTATCCTCGGTTTGGGGGCCATCGGCACCGCCATCGGTTTCGGCCTTCTGGGAGGCAAGCTCATCGAGGCAACTGCCCGGCAGCCCGAGCTCGGATCCCAGTTGCAGGTAAAGATGTTCATCGTCGCCGGCCTCTTGGACGCCGTTACGATGATCGGCGTCGGTATGGCGCTTTTCTTTACCTTTGCCAATCCCTTTGTGGCGGCTCTTCTCGCCGTCGCCAAGTAACTTTGTTCTCTTGAGGAAGCGGCTATGAACATCAACGCCACCCTGATCGTAGAAATGCTTACGTTTCTCTTGTTCACTTGGTTCGTCACGGCGGTCGTCTGGCCCCCTGTGATCCGTGCTCTGGAGAAACGGCGTACTCAGATCGCCGAAGGTATTGCCTCCGCCGACCAGGGTAGGGACGCATTGAATCTAGCCCAGAAAGAGGGTGAAGTGCTGGTCTCCCAAGCTCGCGATCAGGCCGCTGGAATCCTACGGGCTGCCGAGGCCCGGGCCCAGGTGGTGATTGATCAGGCCATGGCCGAAGCGAAACGGGAGGCTGAGGTGATTGTCGCTCAGGCCCGTCAGGAACTGGACGTGCAGGTGAAAGCAGCAAAGCGGGAACTCTATGCCGAGATCGCTGGTCTGGCCTTGAAAGCGGCTGGTCAGGTCGTAATGGAAGATCTGGATGACGAGAAGCACCACAAGATGGTGAATACCCTCGTCAAGTCCTGGAGTTGAATTTTGGCCGCCTCGAAGTCCTTCGCAAAACCGTACGCCAAGGCGTTGTTCGAGCTCTCCTCCGACAAGATCGAGAGAGGACTCTGGCTTCACCGCCTTCAGGTTCTCGACAAAGTTTTTCAGGATAAAGAGATCCGGCGTGCGATCAGCCACATGCATCACGTGGAAGCTCTGAGTTTTCTGAGGAGCATTCTCGGGGAAGCTTTGGATGAGCGAACCTACGCCTTCCTTGCCCTTCTTTTGGAGAACAAACGGCTCACCTCGATTGCAGACATCAGAATTCATTTTGCTGACTTGATGGTTGAGCTTCATGGATTTGGTGTTCTTCATGTAACGACTGCCGTGACGCTGACGGACGAGGAGCGCGCCAAGTCCCTGAGCTTATTTGAGGCATTGTTCAAGCAGAAACTGATTCCCCACTACCGGGTCGACCCCCTGATTCGGGGTGGCGTGGTCGGTCGGGTCAATGACTTGGTCTACAACGGGTCCTTGAAGGGCTCCTTGGAAAAATTGAGGGAGAACCTCATTCGTTGAGGTGGAGAAAGTTATGCAGTTGAATCCCACGGAAATTACGGCCCTTATTAAAGAGCGGATACAGAAAGCTGACCTGAAACCGGAAGTCCGGACCGAAGGCAGTATCCTCAGCATCAGCGACGGTATCGTCCGAATCGAGGGTCTTTCCAAAGCCCTTCAGGGCGAACTGCTGGAGTTGCCAGGCGGCACAAGTGCTCTGGCCCTCAATCTTGAACAAGACTTTGTCGGCGCGGTCGTTCTTGGACGTTGGCGGCATCTGTCCGAGGGTGACACCGTTCAATCAACGGGACGGGTTCTCGATGTTCCAGTCGGCGAGGGGCTGCTTGGCCGCGTTGTCAATGCTTTGGGTGATCCCATTGACGGCCGTGGACCCATTGCAGAGTCCGGACGCTCCCCCATCGAGAAGATTGCACCTGGTGTTATCACACGTGAAAGTGTCAGTCAGCCTCTGCAAACCGGCCTTAAAGCCATTGACGCCATGATTCCTATCGGCCGCGGACAGCGCGAACTCATAATCGGCGACCGTCAGACAGGCAAAACGGCCATCGCAATCGACACGATCATCAACCAGAAGGGCAGCGGGGTAAAGTGCATTTACGTGGCCATCGGGCAGAAGCAAAGCTCGATCGCCGCCGTTGTCAAACGCCTGGAAGATGCCGATGCCATGGCGCATACCATTATCGTTGTCGCTTCGGCCTCTGAGTCTGCCGCCTTGCAGTACATTGCCCCCTATTCTGGTTGCTCCATGGGAGAGTACTTCCGGGATAAGGGCGAAGACGCCTTGATTATCTATGACGATTTAACGAAACAAGCCTGGGCTTACCGGCAGATTTCCCTTCTGTTGAGGCGACCGCCCGGACGGGAAGCGTATCCTGGCGACGTGTTTTATCTTCACTCGCGTCTCTTGGAAAGAGCCTCCCGCATCAACGCTGAAGAAGTGGAAAAGCTGACGGGAGGCAAGGTCAAAGGCCAGACCGGATCCTTGACAGCACTTCCGATCATTGAGACCCAGGCTTTTGACATTTCTGCGTTTGTGCCAACCAATGTCATATCCATTACAGATGGCCAGATCTTCCTTGAGGCCAACTTGTTCAATGCCGGCCAGCGTCCTGCCGTCAACGCTGGTTTGTCCGTAAGCCGGGTCGGCGGTGCCGCCCAGACTAAGATCATCAAAAAACTCGGTTCTTCTGTCCGCCTCGATTTGGCACAGTACCGTGAGTTGGCGGCGTTTACTCAGTTCGCTTCTGACCTGGATGAAGCTACCTTCCGGCAGATTGAGCGGGGTAAGCGGGTCACAGAGCTCATGAAGCAGGATCAGTTTGCTCCAATGAGCGTTGGGCTTATGGCTTCGTCGCTCTACGCGGCCAATAAGGGGCATCTCGACAGTGTTGAGGTGAAAAAGATTACCTCCTTCGAGAAGGAACTTCACGCCTTCATGCTACGCGAACATTCTACCCTGATTGAGAAGATCAACGCCAAAGGGGAGTTCTCCGACGACATTCAGGCAGGGCTTGAAGCCGCGCTTACGCAATTCAAGAGCCTGGGGACTTGGTGACCAGCGATGGCCGGTAAGAAGGAGATCCGGAACAAGATCGTCAGCGTCAAAAATACGCAGAAGATCACCAAAGCCATGGAAATGGTTGCCGCCAGCAAGATGCGTCGTACTCAAGAACGTCTCAAGGCTGCCCGTCCTTATGCAGCATCGATGGAACGGATCATTTTTCACGTGGCTCAGGCATCGCCTGAGTACCGACACCCTTACATGGAAACCCGAGAAGGAAACCGTATGGGGATCCTTGTCATCGGTACCGACCGGGGTTTGTGTGGTGGTCTAAACATCAATCTGTTCCGCAGGGTTTTTCGCAAGGCGAAAGAACTGGCGGGAGGCGGTGGCTCGGTTCACTGGGCGCTTCTGGGCCGAAAAGCCGTGGGCTTTTACGGCAGTATCGGTGCCGATGTCGTAGCCAAGACTGAGGGTTTGGGTGAAATCCCAACCCTGAAACAGATCCGAGGCGTCGTCCTTTCGCTTACACAGCTTTACAAGGAAGGAAAAATCGACAGCATTTGGGTCGCGTCCAATAAGTTTGTGAATACCATGACTCAGTTACCGAGATTGGAGCGGTTGGTTCCCATTTCTGATCACGAACAACTGGGGTTGGATCATGATCCCAAGACGGAACTGAGCAGTGAATTGCATCGAACAGCGACGTGGGATTATCTCTACGAGCCTGGTCCCAAAGAGGTTCTTGATGTGCTCCTCGAACGATACGTCGAAGCTTTGGTGCTTCATGCACTGATTGAGAATGGTGCTTCAGAAATGGCCGCCCGCATGGTGGCTATGAAGAACGCCTCAGAAAATGCGGGTCGGCTTATCAAAGAACTACAGCTGATCTACAACAAGGCACGCCAGGCTGCCATAACCCAGGAAATTGCAGAGATCGTTGCCGGCGCAGCGGCAGTCTAGAGAAAGGACGATTCGGTAAAGGATAGCAGTATGCAAAACGGAAAGATCGTACAAATCATCGGAGCCGTGGTCGACATTGAGTTCGGTCGTGAGGCCATTCCCCGGGTCTATGACGCCGTGGTCGTCGAAAGCAATGGATTGGTTCTCGAAGTTCAGCAACAGCTCGGGGACGGAGTGGTCCGTTCCATTGCCATGGGAACAACCGACGGGTTGAGCCGTGGTCTGGCCGTCAAGGGCACAGGGGCTCCTATCAAGGTTCCTGTCGGAGTCGAAACCCTCGGACGGATCATGAATGTTCTCGGAGAGCCCATCGATGAAAAGGGTCCAGTCCCCACGAAAGATCGTTGGCCTATCCATCGACCCGCACCGTCTTACGAAGACCAGGCGGGTGGGCAGGCTCTTCTGGAAACGGGAATCAAGGTCATAGACTTGATGTGCCCCTTTGCCAAGGGCGGTAAAGTCGGCTTGTTCGGCGGAGCCGGAGTCGGCAAGACTGTCAACATGATGGAGCTGATCCGAAATATTGCTTATGAAAGCAAGGGATACTCCGTGTTTGCAGGCGTCGGCGAAAGAACCCGTGAAGGTAATGACTTCTACCATGAAATGACGGACTCACAGGTAATCGACAAAGTGGCTCTGGTCTACGGTCAGATGAATGAACCCCCGGGAAACCGCCTTCGGGTTGCTCTGACCGGTCTCACCATGGCCGAGTTCTTCCGGGAAGAAGGTCGGGACG
>JAIFLN010000046.1 GCA_020049045.1 Spirochaetota bacterium
ACACCCTGAAAAGTCTGGAACGTCTTGGGTACGTGGAAAGCGGGCTTCTGGACAACACCCAAACCGTCAAATACCGGCAGAAAATCCAGCAAGTCCACACACTGGAGAGAGGGGAGCTGGTGATTTTGTGCGAGTTGTTCAACCGTGGTCCTCAGACGCCGGGAGAGCTTCGTTCCCGGTGCGAACGGATGTACAAGTTTCAGGATCTCGCCGATGTAGAACGGTGCCTGGGCTTGCTGGTGGAACGCAAGTTTGTCGTCATGCTGGAACGGCTCCCCGGAACTAAAGAGAACCGCTGGGCGCATCTTTTTTGTGGCCAGCCTGCCATTCCCGCCTTACCCCAGAGAACTCCTGCTGTCCCGGCTGTCCCTTCGGGATTGGAGGAGCGGGTGGCCGCACTTGAGAACCAGTTGCGGTTGATGGAGGAGCGGCTCAAGGCGCTGGAGGGCGGAAGGTAGTCGACAACCCACTCTACAAGGCCAAGGAAAACGGTAGGAATGGGACGGAGATGGCCTGCTGAAATTCCTCCTCGCCGAGGAGTGCCGTGCACTGTTCGAGGTCCTTCATGACAGCTCTTTCCTCGAGCGGGGGCCGCGCGGCGTTCCCTCGCGAGCGCGCGTGGTTGGCCCAGGCGATGAGCGTCACCGCCTCGAAGGGTTTTCCCTGGGAAAGCCTCAGGGCAGCAATTCCCTCCCTGGTGAAAGCCATTCCCGTGCTTCCGCCGGTTTGGGCGAACCTTCGCAGGGCCTCGGCAAGGACGTTCTCGGCTTCGGGCGCATTTCCCGATCTGGCTAAGGTATGCCCCAACTCGGCCAAGATCCAGGTTTCATAGAGTCGAGAGCCGCAACGCCTGTGCCCCGCCACAGCCTCACGGTAGCGGTCAATCGCCCTCCCGTAGTCGCCTTGCCAAAAAGCCAGTCTGCCGAGGCTGCCCAAGGCCATCGAGTCCTGCATTCCTAGTTTGAGTTCAGCGAAAATCGTCCGCGCTTGGTCGAGCAGCTCGCCGACCAAATCCCAACGGCCTTCCTGGATGGCGTGGTGCGCCAACTCCCTCTGGCACACAGCGGCTGAGGACCTGTTGCCAAGCGACGAGAACATCGAAAGCGCCTCCTCGAGCCTTTTGACCGAGAGGTCCAGGTCCACGTGGTCCCGGCTCAGCCAGTAGAGGGTAGTGGCCTGGCCATGGACGTCGCCGGTCTGGGTGAAGGAAAGTCGGGAGCGCTCGAAATCAGCGAGACCCTCGGCGTAGTCCCCGCGGGTAAGGAGGGCCAATCCATGGCAAAGATGACCATAGGCTCGAGCTCGTTCATCGCCTAAGGTATTGGCCACGCTCAGGCACTCCTCGGAAAAGCTCAGGGCTCCAGCAGCGTCTCCTTGGTTGTTACAGGCCTCAGCGCGCAAGCCGAGGGCCAGGGCTGTCAATGCGTCCAGTTTCCCGTGGGCCTCGATCACGCGGCCGAGCATTTGATCCAGTTCCAGCGGGTCGATGCAGCGGAGCCAGAAGTCCTTCGCGTGCACGACCAGTCGCAGGCCCGACTCAGGATCGCTTTCCAAGGAGTGTTCGACGGCGGCCCGCAGATTGTCCAGGTCGGCCTCCAGGCGGTCCATCCAGGCAGCCTCGTCCTTTCCCCGCAGGCCGGGCTCGGCCAGGGTCGCCATGGCCGAGAAATAGGCTAGATGCAGGTTCTGCAATTCGGACCCATCCCCCCGCGCGGTTCGTTTTTCCCGGGCGTAGCTTCGGATCGACTCGAGCATGCGGTAGCGCCTGGCGCCAGAGGCCTCCGGCTCCAGGACGCAGACCAGCGATTTGCCCACCAAGGCGGCGAGGTTTTCGAAGACGTCCGACCCCTCGGACAAGGAGGCGCAAACAGCCTCGGCGGCGTCAAGGGTCCACGAGTCGGCGAAGACTGAGAGCGAGAGGAACAGGGCGCGTTCGGTACCGGGCAAGGCATCGTAGCTCCAGTCGATGAGGGCCCGCAGGGTTTGCTGCCGAGGCAGAGCTGTTCGGGAGCCGCTTGTGAGGAGCTTGAAGCGGTCGTCCAGTCTGGAGGAGATGCCCTCAGTCGAAAGGAGCTTGACGCGGACGGCCGCCAGCTCGATGGCCAAGGGGATGCCGTCGAGGCGGTAGCAAATTTGGGCAATATGCGGGGCATTCGCTTCGTCTACGGCAAAGGTCGGCGAAACCAGCCGCGCGCGCTCGATGAAAAGGCGCACGGCCTCGTACTGGGAAAGTTGCTCTACGCTCGGCATGTGCTTGGGATCGGGTTGCGAGAGCGTCGGCACCGGATAGGCCAGCTCTCCGGGCACGCCGAGCGCCTCCCGGCTGGAGGCCAGGATCTTCAGGGAGGGCGAAGCGGAAAGCAGGTCGGCGGCGAGGCGGGCGCAGGCGTCGATGAGGTGCTCGCAGTTATCAAGCACGATGAGCGCGGTCTTGTCGGCGAGATAGGCCGCAAGGCGGTCGGCCGGCGGCCCATTTCCGGCTTCCCCCGCTCCCATCGCGCCGAGGACCCGTGCCGGTACCAGGCCGGGATCGGAGAGCGGGCCCAGCTCCACAAACCAGACGCCATCCGGAAAGCCGTCCAACGCGGCGGCCGCCGCCTGGACGGAGAGCCTCGTCTTGCCAGTGCCGCCCGGGCCGACAAGGGTGACCAGCCTGCCCCTGCCGAGGGCTTGTGCTATCTCGCTGCTTTCCCGTTCGCGCCCTATGAAGCTCGTAAGCTGGGCCGGCAGGTTGTTGAGGATGGAGGCCTGGGCCCGGAGGGGCGGGAAATCCCGTTCCAGCCCCTGGGCCACAGCCTGGTAGATCCTTTCTGCCTGAGGTATGTCCTTGAGCCTGCGCTTGCCCAGGTCAGCGAGTTCGACGCCTTCTGCGGCGCGGTCCCTGAGGAGTGCCTGGGCCGCGCTGGAGACGAGAACCTGTCCGCCATATCCGGCGGACATGAGGCGGCTCACGAAAGCGAGGGCGGCGTAGCCTTTGTAATCCATGCGCCCATCGCTTTCCACAAGTTCCGCGGCGCCGACATGGAGGCCCATGCGGACCTTCACGGGAACGGGGCCCCAGACTTCCGAGCGCAAGGCGCGCTGCGCCTCCACAGCGGCGAGCAAGGCTTCTCGCACGGTATGGAAGGCCACGCAGAAAGCGTCCCCCATGATGTTGAAGACAAGGCCTCCATGGGAACGGAATGCCGCATCGAGCAGGCTGTTATGCCGTGCGAGGAGGGCGGGCATTTCTTCGGCGCAAGTCTGCGAGAGCTTGGTGCTGGACTCGATATCCGTGAACAGGAAGGCGACGGTTCCGGACGGAAGATGCGTCATGTTCCCTCCCCGATTCACGCTAGGCCAGGCGGCCGCGCTTGTCAAGGGAAGCGGAGTTCCTCGGTTTCAGACATGGGTTGGCTCTCCATGGGTAATGTTCTTTTCCTTCATCGCCTGGCAGAGAACTTCGGAAAGCATGTACTCCTCATACTCCCGGTCAAAGGTTGTTTTCATAGTAGGTTCCTCCTGCTGCTCGCCTGATGGAAGTTTCCGTACCGAATTCCCAGGAAAAGGCCCTCCCCTTGATTCCTTGTCACGCTATCGTTAAATTTAACCTTTGTAGGTGACCATGGATTACCTCATCATTGTTGAGAAGACAGGAACCGGGTTCTCAGCCTACGCCCCTGACCTTCCTGGGTGTATTGCCACCGGAAAGACCCATGACCAAACTCGCCAACGGATGCGGGAAGCCGTGGAGTTCCACCTGGAAGGGTTACTTCTGGAAGGCTATCCTATTCCCGAGCCAACATCTCAGGCAGGAAATTGGGCCGGGGCTGGGTCTTCACAGAATCCGATTTGGGCCGCGTGCCATCCTTCCGTTGAATCGAAAACTCCGAGAAGATAAAAAAGGCCACCCGAAGGTGACCTTTTCTATTTTTAGCAGGGATAGGACTCGAACCTATGACCTTCGGGTTATGAGCCCGTTCCGGGGACCGATACTTTCGAGATAAATGTAGTTCTGAGATGATTTTGCGTCAAGGGGACTTGGGCCAAGTTCGTTCTGTTTCGGCGGGTTTGTGTCTCTTTCGTGCTACAGTTTTGTGCTACACCCGAATCACCGAGAGTTTGACCAAGATGGCATGGTTCCTAAGCACCACTATAGTCGGTAGGTGGTTGGCTTGTTTTTGTATCAAAATAATGATACACTTATTTCCATGACCAAGGGGAAAGAGTTTGTCATCTACAGCGGGTCTGTCTTCACCTTGGAGTGGTATTTCAACCCCAAAGGCAAAAGCCAGGCGCAGGAGTATTACCAGGGCCTGGAAGAGGGCGAGCGGCGAAAGGTACTGTTTCTTTTCAAGCGTATGGGTGATGTTGGAAAGATCATGGACGAAACGAAGTTCCGCAACGAAGGGGACAAGGTCTTTGCCTTCAAGCCCCAGCCGTACCGGTTTCTATCGTTCTTTGTAGTCGGGCACAAAATCATCGTGACGAACGCTTTTCATAAGAAGACTGATAAGTTGCCGGCGGGGGAAAAGGGAAGTGCCCTTGAGGCCATGTCGGACTATGTCAAGCGAACTGAAGGAGGGACCTATTATGAAAACGACCTTTGACCGTGAAATGGAAAGCCCTGAATTCAAGGAGGCCTTTGTCCGGGAGTACGAAGAGTTCCTGCTTTCAGAGGTTCTTTGTCAGGCGATGAAGGAGAAACACGTCTCGGTTCGAAAACTCGCAGAACAGGCCAAAGTCTCAGCAGGATTTATTCAGGGCATCCGTTCCGGTAAGGCAAAGAACATCACCCTTGGGAAACTATCCCCTGTTCTGGCTGCCCTTGGCTACCGTCTGGATTTTGTCAAAAAGACAACCCCGGATCTTGCCGAGAATCACGCTTAGGAAGCCTAACTAACAGCGACCTCACCAAACATTGAGAGCAACGCATTCCAGCCTCAGAGATTTCATACGATGCTCACTTCTGTACCTACTTCAGTTCCCAGTACTGTCTTTCGGCAATCCTTCCTGCCGGAGTCGAACGACACTGTCGCTGATGGCTTCACCTGTGCCCCGTTTTCGGTTGACTGTCTTCAGCCAGTTCGGCTTGGCGGGAGGGGAATGGCCGAGCTTAATGCCCCGTTTCTCGGCGACGTACGACATGAAATCGAGGACCTCCTGCTGGAGATCGGCGGGCAGTTCGGCAAACTGCTGAAGAGGGGACATGGTTCGCCTCCTGACGGAATGACCTTCTGGAAGTATACCGACGCTAGAAGGCGAAGTCGAGGAAGCCGTAGGACCGAATCACCGAATTTGCCGAATCCTTGGTTATCGGACCAAGGGGCCTCGAGTTTTTGCAAACACTTCTTCGGCGGGAATTCCCAAGACGGCACCGGTTCTGAGGGCATCCAGGCGTTACTGTGCTGTAGTACCCCACTCAGAATCTACCTCGAGATTAGGTGCGTTGCGGACAACCCGAATTCCCAGTTTGCCATTTCTGAAATAGGGTTGGTGATCAATCCGATTGGACACGTGGGCGTACACAGCGTTCCCGCCCCAACCTCCGCCTCGGAGGACCCGGTTCCGGCCCACGTTGGGGCCCGTTGGATCCTTCAGTTCAACGACGGGGTAATTTCCGTACCAGTCCCAACACCATTCCCAAACATTGCCGCTCATGTCGTAGAGGCCCAGTTCGTTGGGATTCTTCTGCCTTACCGGGTGGGTCGTGTTTCGAGCGTTGCCCTCGTACCACCCGACCTCATGCAGATCGTGGCTACCTGCATACCGGTATCCACCAGATCTCGCACCTCCCCGGGCGGCGTACTCCCATTCCGCTTCCGTCGGCAACCGGTACCCATTCGCCGACCGGTCCTGCGACACGGACCATTTGATTTCGTCCCCGGAGTTTATATTGAGCGGATCCTTTCTCAATTGGTCGACCAGGTATGCCGGGGTCAGTCCCTCGCGGAGGCTCAGGTCGTTGCAGAACTCAACGGCATCATACCAACTGACCATTTCCACCGGCAGTGAACTTCCTCTATGATAGCTCCGATGGCTTCCCATCACGGCCAGGTATTGGCTCTGTGTGGTCGGGGTATCTGCCATGAAAAACGAACTCACCGTTACTTGATGAACCGGCTGTTCGTTGGACTCACCCTTATTACTTCCCATCTGGAAGGTTCCGCCTTCGACCGCAATCATTTTCAGCAACGTCGATGGGGCAGGAGCTGTAGCCATCGGACGAATCAAGTTCATCGCCTGGATCCAATACCGTTTTGCTGTCTCCACCATACATACTCCAGTCTTTCTTGCTTGTATTTCCGTTGCCGACACCTAAAGGGTAGTGTGGTGATTGACCCAATGCAAGAACACTAGGGTCGCCCTGACCCAGCCGACAACGTAGAAGAAAGTTTTTCCTCTGCGCCTTTTTCTTCCCCTCATGACGAGAACCAAATGTTGGAGGTGCTCCATGCAGAGCGCTAGTTTTCCTGAGAGCCGGATCGGACCGCTCATTCTGCCCGAGGTCACGGAAATCCTGATTTCTCTGTGGAAGGTCCCACCACAACAGCGAAAGATGGAGGCCCAGAGGATCCTGGGTACAGAGCGTGACAATCTGGCCACCAAGTACCAAGCGGCACTCAAGGACTCCCGACGAGCTACCATCCGCTCCGTCTTTGAAGGCAAAGCTCTGGACCAAAACTACCCAAGCCCGTTTGGCCAGCAGTGGGAACGACTCCAGAAGCCACTCACCTCGCCACAAGATTGGGGTTCTTGCAAGCCCTATGAGCCCGGCAATGTGACAGCGGATGTCTTGGCGTTCTACCTATCAGGCCAGTTCACCAACGATACACCTCGACCTGGCTACGGTGTCGTCTTCTGTGCCTCCAATTTGGGACGTTTTGTGGAAGAAGCCCAGGTGGATGGCGCGCTGACCATCTCCGCTGTTGCCGTCCACGAGTGGTTTCATGGCTTCGTGGAGGCTACCCTTTATCCCCGGGGCGAGGTTCCTGTGGCTGGATTCCGAGCCCTCGAAGAAGCCGCGGCAAACCGGGTCGCCCTGGACTGGCTTACAACCTGCGCCGAAGCCGATTCATCATCGATTGAAAAGCTCGAACAAGCGTTGTTTGTTTCCTCCAAGATCGCAGGGAGTCCCGGCTACGGTGAGTTCGACAAGGTCGATGCTCGAGTCCCCGGCTCGGTGCCAGACCTCGTCAGTAGCACGGCGCCGACCGAAACCAAACCCGATGGCTATTTCTCGGAAGCCGCCTACCGCCCCTGGACCTCCAGCCGGGCCTACCATGACCAGATACTTTGGAATGGGTTTCTCGCAGGCCTCCAGGGGGAGACGATCCCCTGCTACATCGAACTTGGCGGCTACTCTTAGCTCTCTACGCTGATGTTGCGGGCAACCATATTGATCTCGATCTTGTCGTCCAGTTCCAAAGCACGAAGGGTTGACATCAGCGTGCCACGGTGGCAATCGACCAAGATGGGGTCGACGGGTCCAAGATGCGACAGATAGATTCGGAGATTGGCCGCGCGGCTGGGTGGCATGGCGGCAAGGCAGGCGAGCTTGAGTTTCTCGGATGCGCCTTGAAGTCCCATCGCGATATCCTGCACCCGTGACTCAGCCAGGAAGATCGAAAGGTCCCGTTCCTGCAGGTGGGCAAGGTCTTCAAACTCAAAGTACCCGTTGCTCAGCTTATCGGCCATTTCCGAGTCGACCTCCCACAGCTTGTCCACCGCCCGGCGGACGCAATTCTCACGGTCGTACAGCAAGAGCTGGATCACATCCTCTTCGCCCATGTCCCGGACGGCTGCTTTACGCATTTGATTGACGTGGTCAAGGAGGGTCTCGACTTGTTCGATTTCTTCAGGAGAAGCCGACCTCCCTCGTGCCCAGGCGCCTAACAGGAGGGCTCGGTTCGGCACCGGCCACAGATCGAGCCATCGGGTCGCCTCCTCGAAGGGGTTACGGCGAACGAAATAGGCCGCGGCGACCGGGGTAAGTCCCACCAGCGTATCGACGAACTCGTGCGACAAGTTGGAGCGCGGGACCAGTGAGTCAAAGTACCAGGGGGAACGATAGATGTTGATCTCCACCGGTTCAGGTTCAAAAACTTCCTCCACAACCAAGGGTTCCTTTTCCGGTACTTCGGGGGTCTCGGGTGCTTGGGTGTCCCACCCTGCCAGGGCGTAGCCCACCGTCATGGCCTCTTCCAGCAACGGCGGGATGTCAAAGGCCGCGTCATTCAACCACTTTCCCAGCCAAACCAGCAGTTGGCTGGCGGCCTCCAGGTCGGTCTTTCGTTCCAACATGCAGATCATGGCTTCGATGACCAGGTGTCCCGTCAACTCGTCACGCAGGGACAGTCGTCGGGTGTCCATCATCACCTCCAGCAGCCGCCTGACCGTGCTGGGATCGCTTTGGTTCGCTACCAGCTTCACGCCTTCCTGCAAAAATGGAACGATCTCGAGTCCCTTCAGCGTCTCGAGAAAGCCCCACCACCTTCCTTCGGCTACCGAGACGAGCCCGAGGAGGACCAGGATCCTGGGTCGCAGAGACAGGGCCATCCTCTTTGATACCACCAAACGTCTGTCGCCCCAGAAGGCCATTTTCATGGCGCGTTCTCCCGACTGAGCATGATGATGAAACTGTCATTGATCGGCTTTGCTGGCCACGTCGAAACTTGACCTTCGCGCGATTCTTCCCGGAGGTTGGCCACGATGGAGTCGAGAACGGGCCCGGCCCCGCGAAGACCGAAGGCCGAAAGGGCGTCCTGTATCGCTGGCACCACGGACGCTTCGACAAACTCACCGTGGACAAACACAAGACGGTCTGCGGGGTTCAGCAAGACCTTGAAGGCCTTGAAATCGGCACGCCTCTCAACCAGGACCTCGGAAGGCATGACGCCGAGAGCGGGAGCACTCTGAAACTTGAGGCGATGGGTGGAACGTTCGACGTTCCGCCATACGAAGATATCAGGGTTTCCGGCTGGCACGATGACAACCTCACCCTCTTCAGTAATGGATCCCAGCGTACAGGCTACGATCTTTCCGGGATTCACGGTGGGAACCGCATTGTTGAGTTCCCTGGCAAACTTCGTCAGTCGGCCTGCCCCAGCCGTCCCCGAGATCTGCTCCCGAAAGCGGGCTGCGGCATCATTGGCAATCGCCGCTGGGACAGGTCCAAGTCCAGAAGCCTTAAAAAAGGCGAAACAGCCGCCCAACTTGCCGGGAAGAACTTCATGGGAATACGAAGGCGTCTCTGTTGCCGCTAGTCTTCGCCCAGCGACCCTGTGCCCACCCACGCTCGCCTCGAAGTTAGGACCAAGTTGATCAATGCTCATCTTCTATCTCCTATGGCATGACTGCCGTCTGCGTTCATGATCACGCGAAATTCCTGCGGCGGCCGGCCCAAGTCGAAGCCCGAGGCGGCAAGTCGGTCGAGTTCTTCCTTGGTCATCTTGCGAAAGCCGAGTCGGAAGAGGAACAACCTGAGCTTCCAGAAACTGGTTGGGAACTCAACCCGATGCCTGATCGACGGGTCTGTGCCCACAGGTTCCCAAGACTTTT
The DNA here is from genome assembly GCA_020049045.1 of Spirochaetota bacterium. Taxonomy (GTDB): domain Bacteria; phylum Spirochaetota; class Spirochaetia; order JABEVK01; family JABEVK01; genus JAIFLN01. The sequence goes on from JAIFLN010000046.1 coordinate 9,541, forward strand.
GATCGAGTTCGAGCCTTGCCGCCCTTTCCTCGGAAGCACAGATGTCCACTCGAAATTGGCGCCTGCAGGTGTTGGTAAAGGCGTGGTATTCGAGTACAACCTCCAGAGTCGAGTCGAGGGTCATCCAGACTTTACGTCTGCGCAGTCTCGACTCAGCAAGCCTCGCCTTTTCTCGGGCGAGGTTCTCCCTTTCGATTTCGTCCTGCTTCAGAACGGGCCGATGGACCAGGTGAAAGCGCACCGAGTCGACGGCTGAACTCCAGAGCGAACGGACGGCCCAGGAAAGCCGGGGCAACTGGAAGATCGGCCAGAGTAGCAGGACCACAACCCAAATGAGCACGAGAGCCAAATAGTACAAAAAGGATTTTGCTGTCACCCGGTTTTCTCCCCCACAGTAAGGGGAGAAGAAACCATTGTGAAAAACAAAAGTGGTTGGAATTTGCCGTGAGCGGCCGCTTTTTCGTTGGGAACATCGGGGCTTGGAAACGGTTGGTCTCCGAACTTGAGGAACGTATCGAGGGAATCCGTCTCCACGCCTCCGAGCAAGCCAAGGAAGTCCAGACCTGGTTCGACGAGGGGCAATGGGGCCGCATCAGCAACAAGGGGCTGGTGCAATTCGGATATTCGCTACTGCCGGTTGAGCCGTATCGGACTTCAGGCGTCGTCACCCTTGGGCGTCGCGATGGAGGAATCGCCTTTTTGACCTATAAGGCTGGTGTTGGGGGAATAAAGGGCATGCTGCTCGCCCAGACGGCACTCACGGCGTTTCGGCTCGCGTTCAATTCCGGCATCAACGGCCCCGAGGACCTGGCTCGCTTCTGCCATAGCCTCGACGTGCTCCTGGCGGACCAGTGGGATGAGTCCGCGGTCATCCACGGTGGTGTGGGTCTCGCCCTGCCTGGCGGAACGGTGCACTACGTCGACGCCCTGGGTTCGTCGCTATACACATTGTTTGCCAATGGTGAGGCGGCGGAGGAAATCCCATTCTTCGATAACCCGGTGTGGGGTTGCGTCAGCAAAACTCTCCGCCACGCGAAAACTCTGACCTTAGCAGAAGGGGAGTCCTTATTCCTGGCAGAAGGGATCGACTTCCTGCACCGCCGATCGCTGCAGGCACTGCTCACCTACCTCTCCGGCGGCGTCGATACCACAGGCAACTGGCACCAACTACGAACCCTCAAACAAAGACTGAGCGCGAGCGCCGAACCCGAACTCGAGCCGGTGGAACGCCTGAGGATCCCTGCGGAAATGATGATTCTGGCCCTGGCCCAGCTGATTGGACAGCGTGACCAGTGGGAAATTGGTGAGTTTACCGGCGAAGTGGGTCCACCGACCCTTCAGGAGTTCAGCCTTCCGGGAGACCTGGCTCATGCGACCCTGCAAACCTTGGTGGATGATCTGGGATTCCGATGGAACCCTCAGGACATGAATACCTTCCGCGCCAAAGTGCCTGTCCCCGAAAAGGATACCCCTTGGCTGGGGGGCTATGCGCTTCTGGTCACTCGAGGTCTTTCTTGAGCTTGGCGGAGAGTTTGGCCCACTCGTATTGGGCGTTGGCCACCCCATGAGCCTTTCCCGTCTCCATGAGGCTGGAGCCAGTGCGCTCCAGAAAGTACTCCCTCACGATGTCACGCCAGTCAGGCCCCAACCGCTCGATCACGAGCTTGATCAGGTCAGCTTGGGCGAAAGCTTCCAGCGGATCGACTTCGCTCGTGGTTTCCCGGTCTCCGTCCCAGTCAATTTGGCTGAAGGGCAGTTCCTCGGTTCGCTTGACGGGGGTCTTGTCCTTAAACCGAACCCTCCGAAGGACCTCGATCATTTTGGTCGCCTCGGTACGAGGCATCTGGTCGGCCAAGAAATCGACCACCGAAGCCGACCCCATGCCGTCCCCCAGAAGCTTCCAAGCCTCTTTGGCGTGCTGCCCGTGACGCGAAACCGCCGATGGCACGTAACTCTTGAGCGAGTCGACAAACCGGCTCTTGAGCACACTGAACAGGTAGGTGGAGAATTCGCTCCGACCCGCAAAGCTGGGCGGTGTTTCACTCCAGGCGAGCATCAGATCTTGTACGATGTCGGCCCCGCGATTTCCCCGCCAGCCTCGGGTGCAATCTATCGCCACCAACGCGAGGTGCCGCGACTCGAGCACGGTCCTCCAAGCTGCGGGCGAGTACCCCGAGGCGACCCAAGCTCTGGCAAGTTGGTTGAGGACTTCCTTGGAGTTCATAAGGACAATTGTACGAGAGGGGTAAGGAAGTTGCCAGAGAAACTTAGGGTTGATTTTGTGGGGCTCACCGATTACAATTTGTGCGACAAAGGTCGGTGTTTGTTAGGAGGTCGAGGATGAGTGATCAGGGAATGTTCATGCCGTTGGGGAAAGCGCTTCAGGACAGAATTCGGCAAGCCATCGATTCAAGAGTGACCCACTTGCAGACAAACGCATGGTTGACCGCCTACGAAGAATGGTCGAACAACCAACTCCACTATGGCTGGTCAGTCGAACCTCTGACCGAACTTCCCAGTTCTGTACGTTCGTTCCTTCAGGATGCGGTCCAGAAACAAAACGTTAAGGCTCCGCCCGGGGCGGGAGATATTGACACCGCGAATTGGGACGAGATCGACGGCCCGGATCTTCACCTATCCGCCGAACAGCAGCTGCTCCAGAGCTCGGGCCCTGGTCACCTTTGGTCAAAAGCCGATGCCGACAGTCTCTATCTCTTTGCTCCCGAAGCGTTCCTTGATTGTCCGTATTTCGTTCGATTCCGAGGTCAGAAGGCAGTCGTGACCATGCTTGCCATGGAATCCGAAATCAGCAAGCCTCGATACACGGACTCCATCGAGCGTGCGATTGAGCTCAAGAATCGGGGCGAGGACCCAATGAAGATTCTCCCCGAAATCGACCAAATGAGTATCGCCATTCGTTTCCGCAAAGAAAGCGGCTATGTCCCGTTGAATGGCAAGATGCTCTGGACGTATCTGAACTTAGCCTAGACCCGCAGGGGTATTTCAAGAAAGACCAGGAGCGTCCCAATGGCAAGCACCAAGATAGGTTTCGGACTCGATTCGCCCCTGACAAGCTGGGGATATCTGGCAAGCAAGAATCTGGAACTGAAGATCGCCAGGGAGGAATCCGACCGGATCCGGGCCGAGGAATCCGCCGATGCCGATCGCCGGACGGCTCTGGCCATCCGCGCGAACCAAGGTGTCCAGCAAGAGGTGGCCAACCTTTCGGAAGGGATGTCCGACATCGCGGGCGAAATATCGAGCCTGACTGGTTCTATACAATCCTCGGCAATTAGTGTCATTAGGACCATCGAAGAAAATGCCCAAACCCTCGCCTCGACGATCTATGTCTCTTCAAAAGCCCTTGCGGAAAGATTTGACTATGGGATCGGGCTCTTGGTCGACGAGATGCGTGATTCCAAGACTGTCCAACTCAACATCGCCGCAGAACTGGCGGCGATCCACGAGACCCTGAGGACCCCGCTGCGGACCCAGGTCAATGAGTTTGTTCAGAAAGGGCACTTGATGTTGTCCCGAGGACTTCACGACAAGGCCCTTGAGGCGTTTGAGAAAGCACTGGAACTCGACGACACCGACATCACCGCCCAATACCAGTGCGGCCGAATCCGACTGTACGGAATCGTGGACGACTCGCCGAGACTGCTTGACGTTGATCGGGCCGTTGCCCACTTGACTGACGCCCGAAGGTTCGCGAAAGCCGAGCTTCGGCAGTCCCCGTCGATGAGAGACTACTACCTGGAGATTTGTTTCACACTTGGAGTTGCTCATGTCGTTCGAGGCAGGAACCTGGGGACCCACGAAGCGACTGAGCATTTCGATGATGACCTTCCCCTTGCAGCCAAGCTCTTTGGTGAAATTTCTGAGGCCGACCCTGCGTTTGCTGAGGCCCTCTTCCAAGAAGCAAAATGTTCGCTTTGGCTAGGAAACCAGAAGAAGGTCGACGAACTCTTGGACAAACTAGCTTTCCGTTTCCCACCCTATATTCAGAAGATAACTCGAGACCTCGACCTCAAGTCCTGCGCCGCCAAATTGGACAGTCGAATGCAAGCCTACAAAGAAGCCTGGAACCAAAAGTTCCAGGTCGAAGTCATCGACAAGGTTTACAGACTGTTGGACGAAATTGAGGTCTTTTTGCTCGATACGGAAACAATATATGCCTGGGAGCAAATCACTGATTTTTTTAAAGAAAGCTGGAAAAAGAGTGAAGTACTGAGTGACGCAAAGTCCGAACTCACCAAGGAATGGCAACGCCTGATCTTGGCACCTTGCGAGAAATACATTGGCCAGACTTGGCAGGAATGCGAAAGAACTGGACTTGAGCAATTAAACGAATCTTGTAAGGTAATTTTCGGGCAGGAAGAACGTTTCACAGAGTCTTTAGAGTCCTATCTCAAGGAAATGCTGTCAGGCGGACTGGTCGTTGATAGCATTTGCCAGCAGGTCGCGAAGAAGTACGATTACCCTTCAGGAACTGTTGTTCGTTGGGTTCTCTTGGCAGCAAATCAAGGAAACCCCGAATCTCAATGCAGGGTTGGTAGTTGGCTTCGGTCTGTGCTCTGGTATAGACAAGAAGAATTGAATCATTCGACGTATTGGTTCAAGAAATCGGCGGATCAAGGATGGCCAGAAGGCATAAGAAATCTGGCTAGTAGCATTTCGGCTGGATGGGGCATCACGAAGGATACTGAATTCGCACTCAAGCTGTATTTGAAAGCCGGGAACGCAGGTAGCGCAAAGGCCTATCAGAGTGCTGCGGAGTGTTACCATGAAGGTGAAGGGACCGCCGTTGACTTTGGGAAAACCGTTGAGTGTCTGAAGAAGGCGGTCGAATTGGGTGATCCCAAGTACACGTATGATTTCATGCTGGATCTTGCCCGTCTTTACGAGACAGGTGGCCCGAACCTTGCACAGGACCTCGAGCTGGCAAGAGAGTGGACTCGAAAGGCCAACGAAGAGAAACTGAAGCGTACCCACGAATAGTTCGGGAAGGCGCGTCGCATTGGCAAGCACCAAGATAGGTTTCGGGCTCGATTCGCCTTTGACCAGTTGGGGATACCTAGCAAGCAAGAATCTGGAACTCCTTGAGTCAGGCTCAACAGAACTGTGTTTCACCCAAGGCTTGCTATGGTTTGAACTTAACAAGAGATCAACGACTTTTCGCGTTGAGGCAAAGGCAGGTGCTCGACTTATCATGAGGCCCGTCGAGCTGGGCCATTTAGAGGCGCAGAAAAAAGCTCGGGGGATGAGCGGAATATCCCTAAAATCCCAGGCGAAGGTGTACTAGAGGGCAGCTCCTTTCAGAGTTTTGGTAAGCACCGAGTTGTGGGAAGAATCAATGATCACCTATTGAGCTGGCGATCTTTCATTCTGCACGAGGGCAACCAACTCACCCTTGCCGAAAAGAGAAGGGAACAACAATTGCTTTGTATGAACTGTCACCAGGAACACAAAGTATCCAGTGAGCATCGGAGAATTCTTGAGGCTGCTGGTTGGGTAAAATCTGGCAAACTCGCTTTCTGCCCAGGGTGCATCGAGGAAGACAGGCAGGCCCGCTACACCGATGTCGGTTCGGCGACTTATTCACCGCTTCGGGGAGGTTCTGTCCAACCCTCGCCGAACCATTGGGAACTGACGATGGTCAAGAGTGACGGAATCTTAGTCAAGAAGACCCTCTGATCGACGAGTCAAATGGCGAGAAGAGTCTAAATCTTTTTTTTCAAGGACTTTTTTTTCCCCGGACAAGCATAAGGATCATTATCATGCCTAGCGTTCTAAAGGATTTCTGCGCTATCGACTTCGAAACCGCCT
>JAIFLN010000174.1 GCA_020049045.1 Spirochaetota bacterium
CGATTGCCTCCGTCATGACTTTCAGGTCGGAAGCATAGTCCAACTTGGTGGGCCAGACCTGCCAAGCTACCCGATCCACCTTGGTGTTCCCTTCGGCATCCATGGTCTCGATTTCCAGGGGAAACCAACCAATATCATTACCTGTCTTGAGGGTCCCGTGCCAATGACCTTCGATGGCTTCTAGAGAGTCGGCCACTTCGGTCAAAATCGGATGTCGGACCGAGGTGATTCGGCGGGCACTCTTCCGACCGACGGTTACAGTGTAGATCGTATTCTCAAAAACCGAAGGTTCGACTTCTTTGAGGGTCCCGTTCACGGCCATCTTGGCCATCACGGCCGCTACCTTGCCGCTAGCTCTCAGTATCCTACAGAGACCGTCCCGCTGCCCCTGAGGGCTTGTCCTGGTCCGTAAGACCAAATCCCAATCTGTTGTCTCGATTCTGAGTGCTTCAAAAAAGCCTGCCATGATCAGGGCCAGAACGAGGTGAAACCCGAGTGGGTCAGACGATTCTTCATGAACTGGAGTTTGCGACAAGTCCTACTAGCCTGCCAGCTATCCCCAAACCGGGACTGCCAGTCAATTTCAAGGCGGTCGAGGAAGGATTGCTCCACTTCAGCCCCTTTTCTCGGTGCCAGTAGTTTCTCCTCGTCGCCTTCCAGCCGAGGGAGCAACTTCGTCATGACCACCCAATCAAGCGTCCCTGCCTCATGTTCACCTTCCAGCGAAGCGGCGATGAGGAGGCTCTCATTGATCGTCCGGTAGGCAATACGGAAGGCTGTTTGATCGAGGATGGCATTCCAACTCTCCAAGAGGGAGAGCACCGCCTCTTTTGTGGAAGGATCGGCAGGTAGCGTGTTGGCGTCGGTGTATGCGGAAAGCCCGATCCAAGGCAACTCTGTTGGTGGAACCCCGTCCAATGGGGTCCCGCCATATTTTGAGAAGTCCACCGCATCAAACTCAACGGTCAAGGCGCGGTCCAGCACCTTTCGACTAAAGCCATGGGTCGTTTCATCCATGTTGACGGTACCAACCACAACCAAGTTCGGAGGAAGAGGAATTCCTCCCGCCTGGACGAAAGCCAGCCAAAGTGGATCCTTTGCCTCAAGACCAAGACCCTGCCGAACGAGGTCGGCATCAGCATCGAACCCAAGAAGAGGGGGGCAGCAATACCCTGACTCGCTCCAAGTTCGTCTTTCCAAAACGCTCAGGTAGTCGGCAAAATACTGCTCGACAGGCGCCAGATTCATTTCATCGAGACAAACCCAGAAAGGTGTCATAGAGGGAAGAGAGTCGCGGACCGGGGCCAAGGTCGCTGAAACAGACCAACACTCTCGCCAAGCAGCCACCAAGAACGAGGGAAAGCCTGTCGAAGACACGTAACGTGACGGATTCGAGATCCGGCTGACGTACCCTAAAAGGTCAGAAGGCTCGTGCCAGTCAGGCCGCACCGGAATCACCTTCACATTTCCCTTACCCGACACTTCGCGCTCGAGCACCCACCAGGTCTTCCCCGTACCAGAAATACCAGCCAGAAGGAGGAACGGTTTGGGGAGTGTATAACCAACACCACTATCGGACCAAAGCTGAGAAATAGGTTCAAGTGCCAGAGTTCCCTGCTCACCAGTGCTCAAAAAGTGAAGCACTTTCTCAATAGTGGAGTCATAACCGAGAAGAAAGGGGTCGTGATCGAGGCCAAGCTCTTCAAAAAGTGGGCGAAGACCTCGGTCTCGCCGGTACTTTCGATTAACGTCCTTCACACTGATCTTTCCTGACACGATTGCAGAGAACAAATCAAGAAAGATCTCGGTGGGAATCATGCGACGACTACCGATTGTGCTTCCTGAGGTCTGGCGCTTCCCTTCCGGGGTACCCCTGAGGGTCACAAGCTCGGCGCTTACGGACTCCAACACATAGGCACGCACACCGTCGCCAAAAACGGTACCAATCTTCATTCGGGATTGAAATTCTTGGAAGGTCATATGGCAGCATAGCAGCCACAATAAATCTCAGCAAGTTTGATTGGTCCAGTCAATTGATAGATCACGCTCAAACCCCAGCTTCGTCGCTCCGCGAGCGGCTTCCCTCTCTTCAGGACATCGAAAATCTCGTCCCGGACCGCTGGATCAAATCAAAGGTGTTGATAACCGGCACCCCGAAGACAAGGCTGACCACAGACGTGCCCGTGACTTTGGCCTTGGCGACCAGCCAAGGGTCACCCCTAGAAGGGCAGCGGCGTCACGTAGCAAGAACTCTCCGCTCAAAGCCTTGGCAACGACAACCCGGGTGAACCTCACAAGTTGAAAAACCCGACTTGACCGTTATCTCATTATGAGATAATATTCCACATGCGGGTTATCAGCAAGAAGAAAGTCCTGGACTTCATGGAGAAGTACCCGGAGTCGGCTACTTCTCTGGAAAACTGGTACCGTATTGTTGTCAGAACCGATTTTGCGACTTTTCCTGACCTGAGAATGACTTTTCCAAGTGCTGACCAAGTTGCGGATTTGACCGTCTTCAACATTTCTGGAAATAAGTTCAGGCTGATCGCCGCCGTTCACTACAACCGTCAGATTCTGTACATACGTGAGATACTGTCGCACCCAGAATATGACAAGAACAAATGGAGGAAGAGATCATGATTTCAGAGTTGGAGAAAGTCGCGCCTCTTTGGCCTCAATTTAGTTCAGTCTTGTCTGTTCCTCATGATCAGGAAAGCTATGACCATCTCGTTTCAATCCTTGACTCACTGATTGATGAAGTCGGAGAAAACGAAAATCATCAACTCTCAAGCCTCTTGGAAGTTGTTGGTAACTTGGTTGAATCCTATGAAAGCTCACAGAACCAAATTGTGGCTTCGAAACCAATTTCTGTTTTGAAAGAACTGATGAATGAGCATGGCCTCACTCAAACAGACCTTAGCGACGTTGGGAGTCAAGGTGTCGTTTCTGAAATCCTTAACGGAAAGCGAGACCTGAACGTGCGACAGATTCGGTCACTGGCAGATCGATTCAAGGTTTCTCCCGCGGTCTTCATTCCTGAAAGCAGTGCAAGAACAACCGTGAATATTCGGAGTTGACCTCCGAATCTTCACATACTACATTTTACTCATGATCGATCGACCACTAAGAGCCGCCGAGCTGGACCAGGCCTTCGGGCGCAGTCCCATCGTGGCCATCCTGGGGCCCCGGCAGTGTGGAAAGACCACCTTGGCCCGGAGGTTTGTCCAGGATTGGGGCCAACGTGGGTCCCCCGTCCTCTTCCTCGACGCCGAGTCCACCCGGGACCAAAGGCGGCTGGCCAACCCCTACCTCCTGTTGGAAGGGGCCCAGGGGCTGGTGGTGATCGATGAAATTCAAACCCTGCCGGCCCTGTTCTCGGCCCTGAGGGTTTTGGTCGACCAGCCTGACCACCAGGCCAAATATCTGATTTTGGGGAGCGCAGCCCCCGGGCGGGTGGAACAGCTCGAGCTTTCAGGGTTCCACCTCGACGAAACAGGAGTTGAGACTTGGCGCACCCTTTGGAACCGGGGCGGCTTTCCCCGAAGCTACCTGGCCAAGTCCGACATCGACTCGTCGGCCTGGCGGGAGAACTTCATCCGGACCTTCCTCGAGCGCGACATTCCCCAGCTGGGCATCACCATCCCCGCAGCGGCTCTTCGCCGGTTTTGGACCATGCTGGCTCACTTCCACGGTCAAACCTGGAACGCCAGTGAACTGGGCCGCTCCATGGGCCTGTCCGACAAAACCGTAAGGTCCTACCTGGACCTCCTTACCGGGACGTTCATGGTCCGCCAGCTTCAACCTTGGTATGAAAATGTGGGAAAACGCCAGGTCAAAGCGCCAAAAATCTACTTTCGTGACACCGGGTTGCTCCACCATCTTCTCGACATCCGTACGCCCGACCAACTGCTGTCCCATGGCCGGCTGGGGGCTTCTTGGGAAGGGTTCGCCCTCGAGGAAACCCTCAGGGCCGTGCAACCCGATTCGGCCTGGTTCTGGTCAGTCCATTCGGGAGGCGAGCTGGACCTCCTTTTGTTCAAGGACGGCCGCCGCCTGGGCTTCGAATTCAAGTACACCGACGCACCTGAACTGACGCGGTCCATGACCACAGCCGCCCAAGACCTGGGCCTGGACAGTCTATCGGTGGTGTATCCTGGCACCGAGACCTACCCGTTGTCGAAAACCGTCCAGGCCCTTCCCCTGACCAGTCTCGTTTCCTCGCGTAGCCACCCCATTCCTCATTGACACCCAACTCGTCAGGTTATACCATTGTTACCACTGGAGGTGCATATGATCACAAAGCTTCGCAAGGTGGGCAACTCCCGAGGTGTGATCCTTCCGGCACCGTGGCGAATCATCCTGGAAGCCCCCGTCGCGACTCGGCAAGGCTGGTTCGATGGCTACAGCTCCAAAGAGGATGTGTCTGTCTGGGGCGATGTCGCGGAGCTGGATTCCACGGAGGAATGGGAGTGGTGAAACGCGGCGAGGTGTATTGGGTAAACCTTGACCCCACTGTGGGAACCGAGATTGTGGCACCCCTCACCAGCAAGGGGCAACCGCTGGGATGCAGGCCAGAACTCGTTTTCGAGGGAAAGCCCGCGAGAATTCTTCTCGATCAATTGCGTTCGGTGGACAAAGCGCGGCTACTCGGTCGGCTGGGAACCATCGACGACAGTCTCTGGCACAAAACCCTGCTGGAGATGTTGGCCTAGCTCCGGACAGCCTCTTCCTTCTCCTTCCTCAAATCGTCCAGGCCCTTGAGGGCCACCAGTTCGGGGAACAGCTTCCACACACCGGCGACGACCAGCAGGGTGCCGATACCGCCGACAACCACGGCGGCAACGGGGCCGATAAAGCCTGCCACCACGCCCGACTCAAAGTCGCCCAGCTCGTTGCTGCTGCTTATAAACACCGTGTTGACCGCCGAGGTCCGGCCCCGCATTTCGTCGGGCACCTGGGTCAGCATAAGGGTCTGACGGACAACCACACTGACATTGTCAAACACACCCAACAGGAACAGCATGGCCAGCGACAGCGGGAACCAGGTCGAAAGGCCGAACACGATGGTGGCGACTCCGAACCCGGCCACGCACCAGAGCAGGGCAACGCCTGCCCGCCGTAATGGGGGGCAGTGGGCCAGTACCACGGCCATCTGAAGGGCTCCCACCGAGTGCAGAATGTCGGTGGCGTAGATGGGTAGAAGCGCAACGGCCCCGCCGAACAGAACGGCGAACAGGTCCAACGTGATGGCCGAAAACACGATTTTGTGGCCGAAGAGAAACTTGACCCCTTCCACAAGGCTGTGCCAGGGATGAATGTCGGTGGGGCGGATGTGAGGGCGGGCCCGGATAAGAGACACCAGCACGACCTGCGACCCCAGGAAAAGCGCGCCTAGTCCATAAATCTCGGTGACACTGCCGCCGAAGACACCCACCAGAATTCCCGCCAGCGCCGGACCGGTGATGACCGCAATCTGGAACGTGCTCGAGTTCCAGGTGGCGGCCTGGGTGAAATGTTCTTTGGGAACGACGAGGGGGATGTAGGCCGAGGCCGCCGGGTCGCTGAAGGCACGCGCGAGCCCCAAGAAGGCCAGACACACGTAGATGGTCCACACCGGTGCCTGAAAGCCGGCGATGAGTGTCAGTACAATGGCCATAACCGTAGCCCCTGTTTGAGCCAGCAACAGGATGGTCCGGCGGTTCTTCCTGTCGGCCAGCACGCCGGCCGGTAGGGCAAACACAATAATCGGCAGCACCAGCACCAAACCGACCAACCCCAGGGCGAAGGCGCTTTGGGTGCGGATCCAGATATCCCAAGTGACGGCGAAGGTGAGCATCTGACCGCCAAAGGCCGAAAGCAGGCGGCCCATCAGGAGAAATCGATAGTCGCGGAAACGAAGGACGGCGTA
>JAIFLN010000134.1 GCA_020049045.1 Spirochaetota bacterium
CGGCTGAGCACCTGCATCACCCGGCGGATTTCTTCATCCCGCCCGATGACGGGGTCGAGCTTTTCCTGCCGCGCCAGGGCAGTAAGGTCCCGGGTGTACTTTTCGAGCACCTGGTAGCGGTTTTCAGGGTTTTGGTCAGTAACCTTCTGGCTGCCGCGCACAGCCTTGAGAGCGGTCAGCAATCCGTCCTTGGTGACTCCCAGTTTGCGGAGAATTTCTCCTGTGGGGGTTTCACTCTCGGCCAGCGAAATCAGCAGATGCTCGGTGCTGATGTACTCGTCCTTGAGCTTGTCAGCCTCGGCTTCGGAGCGGTTGACCACCCTGGTCAGCGAACCTTCCCAGCTGACGTTGCCGTTGGTTCCATAAACACGGGGTGCCATGGCCATACGGTCTTCCAGTGCCTTGGCAACGGCCGCCCGGTCGACCCCCATTTTGTCAATGAGCGGGCCGGCAATACCTTCTTTCTGGTTGAGGAGAGAAAGCGTGAGGTGGTCGGTGGAAACCATCTGGTGGCTTCGCTGGTCGGCCAAGACGGCGGCTGCCTGGAGGGCTTCCTGGGCTTTGATGGTCAATCGTTCGGTATTCATGTTTTGAAAGTAAGACGCAGGGGGCTGGTCGTCAACCTATGCTCCTTCCAGCAACGCCGCCAGGGTGGCCTTCCGAAAGGGTTTGCTCAAACTTCCAGTGAAGCCGTACGAGCGCGGATCGGCCATCATGGCATCGTCGGCGTACCCGCTGGCGGCAAAGATGGGAACCTCCGCATCAAGTTCACGAAGATGCTTCACCGCCTCTTTGCCGCCCATACCGCCGGGCACCGTGAAGTCCAGAATCACGGCGACAATCTCGCGCCGGGCGTTCCTGTCGGCTGCAAAAGCCGCCACAGCCTCGGTTCCATTCGAGGTGGCCCGTACGGTATAACCAAAGCTCTCAAGGATATCGTGCAGCACATCGCGCACCACCTCTTCATCGTCCATGATCAGAATTGTTCCGTGGCCGCTATGGCTTTCAACCGCGGTCGAATTCCCTGAAATTTCATGATCAAAACTAGCCGGTAAAAAGAGATGAAAGGTCGAACCCTCGCCGGGCTTGGATTCCAGGGTCATTTCGCCGCCGTGCTTGCGGATAATGGAATAACAGGTAGAGAGCCCTAGTCCGTGTCCCGTGGGCTTTGTTGTGAAAAAGGGATCAAATGCCCGGGCTGCCACCTCGGGTGTCATGCCGGGACCAGAATCTTTCACGGTGAGCTGAAGGTAGTTGCCGGCCGGAAGGGATCCCTGCTGGTTCTCCTCCAGGTGGCAGTTCCGGGCCATGACTGTGAGGCTCCCCCCGTCGGGCATGGCCTGGAGGGCATTGATCACGAGGTTGTCCACCACCTGTGCAAGCTGGTTTTTGTCGAAACTGCCGTCCCAGAGGTTGTCGGGAAAATGGTAGTTGCAGGTAACATTGGAGCCGCTGAGAGCAAACGAGACGGCCTCACGGACGAACGGAGCCAGCGGTGCCACTTCGCGGATCGGCTGCCCCCCTTTCGAGAAGGTCAGCAGCTGGCGGGTAATATCCCGCGCCCGTTCCAGGGTTCCAAGGGTTTTGTTGAGATAGCGTGAGACTTTCTCGTTGTTGGGCTGGGCGGCCGCCAATTCGATGTATGCGAAAATTCCACTCAACAGATTATTGAAATCGTGGGCAATTCCACCCGCCAGCACCCCGATGGATTCCAGTTTCTGTTGCTGGTTGAGCTGGTGCTCCAGCTTGGCCCGCTCTTCTTCGCCGTGTATGCGGTCGGAGATGTCCTGCCCCTGGGCGATGGTAGCAATGGGCGTTTTTCCGTCTGCCGCCCAGAGTGTCGCGGAATTCCAAAGCAGTGTGCGCACCGAGCCATCCCGATGAAGGATTTCAATCTCCACCGTCTCCCAGCGCTCCCCTGTCAGGGTCGTCCGGATCAGGTCCATAGTTGCCTGGACCTTTTCGGGGGGAAACAGGATTTCGACCGACTTCCCCAAGACTTCAGTCTCGCTTCTGCCCGTAATCGCCTCAAAAGCATGGTTGAACCGTGTGGTGCGGAACTTCGGATCCCAGACAATAATGGGGGCATTGGCAAAGTTGAGCAGGTTCTCGAGATAGTCGGTTTTACGCCTGACTTGCCGGCGCAAAAGAACAATCAGGAGCACACTCATCATCGCCCCAGTCACGGCCACCCCGGCCAAGACGTAGAGAGCCACTTCGGTCTTAGAAATGGGTTTGGCCACATAGGGGCCGAACCACTTTTCCTGCAGCTGGTCGTAAGTGCCATCGGCAATCACGATAGACAGTCCTTCGTTGAGTAGTTCCAGCAGTTTAGTGTCACCTTTTTTTACCGCAAAGCAAAAGTCCTGGTGAAAATCGGAAAGATCGAAGTTCAGAGGTTCCACGCCTTTCTGATTGTTCTGCTTCAACCCCATAATGCCCATCAGCCGCTGGCAGACGACGGCGTCGATCTTTCCCTCTGCAAGGCTCTGCATGGCTTCGGGATATCCCTTGAAGGTTTCGATTTTTGAGGAGAGTTTAACCCGCCGGACATATTCTTCGGCATTGTCCCCCCGCATGACTCCGATGGTCTTGTCGGAAAGGTCGGCGGCTGAGGCGATCCGATTGTCCCCTTTGCGGACAAAGACCGCCCCGTTGAGGGTGAGGTAGTGGAAGGTGAAGTCGTAAAACGCTTCCCGTTCCGGTGTCCGTCCCACCAGCGGTAAAGCCTGAATGAGTCCGTCGCGCAGTTCGTTCTTGATAACAATCCATTCGCCGGTTTTGAAGGACACATCACGGTTGACTGCTGCCAACGACGCCCGCATGAGCTCCACCGAGAATCCATCGGCGCTGCCGTCGGGCAGCACGATGCAGAACGGGGGATAGTCAAATTCAGAAGCGGCTTGGATGGTGATTCGCTCTGATCCCCAAAGGAGGCCGCAGGAGAGCAGGAAAAACCAGACAAACGACGCTGGTTTTCGCATTTACCGGAACCCTTTTCCGATGGTTTCACTGGTAGTGGTGATGGTGACAAAGGCCTTGGGATCTGTTTCTTTGAGAACGTTGCGGATGGCGAGGGCTTGGCGGCGGCCGACCACCGTGTGAATGACCTTCCAGTCCCTGCCGGTGAAGGCCCCCGTGGCAGGATAGATGGTGGCACCCCGATGGAGGGTGTGCAGGATAAACTGGAGCACCGGTTCGGGGTGTTCGGTGATGATCTCCATTTTTTTGTGAACGTTGAGGTTTTCGATGACCAGATCGATGAGGAAGGCTTTCATGATCAAGCCCAGCAACGAGTACAGGCCGACCTGAACGTTGAAAACCAGCAAGGCGGAGGCGGCAATGGCGAAGTCACTCAGCAGCAACGCCTGTCCGGTGTTCAAATGGGTTTTGGTGCTCAGAACCTTGGCCACAATATCGGTTCCACCGGTGGAGGCGTTCTGGTTGAACACGATAGCCGAACCCACTGCGGGCAGCCCGATGGCGAAAAACAGCTCCAGCAACGGGTCGGTGGTCAGGGGCTGGCGGATCGGGAACAGCAGATCGAGGCCCCACACCATGCCCGAAAGCGCCAGGCTGGAATAGACGGTTTTCCAGCCAAACCCGGCTCCCAGCACCCAGAAACCCCAGACCACAAGAATGACGTTGATGGCGGTCATGGCCGGACCCACGGTAAGGCCGGGAAAGAGCGCCGCAGCGAGGATCGAGACCCCGCTGACCCCACCGGTCACAAAATGGTTGGGCATTTTGAACAGCACAATTCCCAACGCTGTGAGAAACAGTCCCAGGTTGATCAGGGCAAAGGTCTTGGTTTTCGATGCAGGCAAGAGGTTACTCCAGGGTAGCATTCCTCTCTTTAGATTCGACCATCACAGTATCCCGGTCAAGCAATCCCAGTGCTTTCTCCTGGTGCCTGCTTCGTTCAAACAACCAAAAGGCCGCCGGGACGACAAAGAAGGTGAGGATGGCCGAGGAAAGCACACCTCCCAGCATGACTACCCCCAGTTTTTGGCCGAATTCCGAACCTTGACCGGCACTGAAAATCAGGGGAAAACTGATGACCAGCACCGTCAGTGTCGTCATCACAATAGGACGGAAGCGGAGCCGGGCCGCTTCGACCAGGGCGTCGGCCAAGGGCATGACCTCGATACGCTCCACGACAAAGTCGAGGTAGAGAATGGCGTTTTTCGCCGAAAGGCCAATCAGCAGCAGCATGCCCAGCACCCCGAAAATATCGAGGCCGGTGCCGGTGAGAAAGACAAACCACAGCGCGCCTACCAGAGCCAGGGGAACCGGAAGCAGCAGATAGATGGGGTAGCGCCAGGAGTTGAACTGGGCACCCATGACCAGGTATGCGAGGAAGACCGACATCAGAAAGGCGATGGGGGCTTGGGTGGCCAGTTGGCCTGTCAGGCCGCTGAAACTGTTGCGGCTCTCGCCTCCCACAGAAACCTTCTGACCCAGAATTCCCTGGGCGGTCAGCTCTTCGACCACCTGCTTCTGGAACACCGAAACCGGTGGCCCTCCAGCATTGAGACTGATATTGAGAGTAGCCGAGTACTGACGGTTGGTCCGCTGAAGGTTGGAGGGAGCCGGCGTCAGAACAAAGCGTCCCAGCTGACCGGCCGGTAAGTTGGTCTGCAAGCTGGGGGCGTAGATGGGCAGGTCGAGCAGCGATTGAGTACCCTTGAGCCGCGAAGGGTCGAGCAAAACCTGTATGGGGTAGCTTTTGCCTCCGGTCTGGACGTTTCCGGCCTGGGCTCCTGAAGCGTAGGTCTGCAGCACCTGGGCTACGGTGTTGGGGGCCAGACCGGTTCCTTTGAGTTTTTCCGGGTCGGGGATAAAGACGTTTTCGAGGGTGGTGTTTGAAAGACTTGAAGTGACGTCGGCCACCAGTGGATTCTGCTGAAGAGCGTCGATGGCCCGGTCGTTCACGGCGGTCAGGGCATCGAAGTCGGACGCCAGAAGGGTCAATGAAACCGAAGTTCCTTGTCCGCCGAAGCCGCCGCCGCCGAAACCTCCGGCGTTGACATTGACGCGCGCCGAAGGCAGGTCGGCCACCAAGGGTGTCAGGGCTCTGCGGAATTCCGTTGCCAGAATGGCCGAGGACCGGCGCTCTTCCACGGGAACCAGCTGAATGGTCATATTGGCGTTTCCAGCGATGCCGGAGGCTCCCCCGGAGTTTACCTGGGTTTGAACGGTGAGCACCTCAGGTCGGGCCAGCAACCACGATTCCAGACGACCGGCTGCTTCGTTGGACAGTGAAGCGGGGGTTCCCTGGGGCAACCTGACAGAGGCATTGAGAGTACCCGCATCGGATTGCGGCACAAAATTGAAGGGAATTTTGGGGCCGATGAACACGAGGGTACCGACGAAAAACACCCCGGCGCCGATCAGAATCCAAACAGCGAACTTGAGGACTCCGCCCATCGACCGGGCGTAGCCCTCGCGCACCCAATCCACCACCGCTTCGGTTCCGCCATGCAGAAAGGTGGTCAGGGCTTGAAAACCCGACAGGACGATGCGCACCACGTACCAGCCCAGGCCGAGAAGCAGCGGCCACAGGATCAGACCGGCAATCCACCACGGACGACCGGTCAAGGCCAACCCCGTCGCCACCGCCAGAACCACAAGGATGGAAAAGCCGCTTTTCCAGGCTTTCAATCCCCATTTCAACGCCTGGGGAAGCCGCAGCCAGCTGTCCAGAAAATCGCGGAAGGTGAAGGTGTGGGTGTCGGGAGTGTAGGCTAGACGCACGGTGAGGAACAGAACGGCTTCTACCAGGCTGAAGAACACGGCGGCCGCCAGACCCAGACTGAACTGCATCACATACTGGCCTATGGTCCCCCCGATAAAACTGACCGGTAGAAGCACCGACAGCAGCGAGAGCGAGGCCGCGACCACCGCCGAAAACACCTCGCTGGCCCCTTTTAGAACGGCCTCCTTCAGGTCGTAGCCCATTTGGCGGTAGCGGACGACATTTTCGGCAACGACGATGGAGTCGTCAACCACAATGCCGATGGCGACAATCATGGCCAGCAACGAAACCAGGTTGAAGGTGAAGCCGAGCAAGGTATACAGGATGGGCGAGGCGGCCAGCGCGATGGGGATGGCCAGAATGACCGAAAAGGCGGTGTTGAGCTTGCCCAGAAACAGAAGGCAGATCAGTGCCACCACCAGACCTGTCAAGAACAGCTCGTGGTAGGTGTTTTCAATGGAAGCGGTGATGGGGCCGGTGGTGTCGTTGCTGATCTTCACCGCGTACCCGGTGGGAAGGGCCGCCTTGGCCAGGAACTCACGCACGGCCTGGGCTACCGCCACCGAGTTGCCGTCGGTGCTCTTTTGTATCGAGACAAGGATGGAGGGCTGGCCGTTGACCCGGATGAAAGCCGAAGGAACGGGAATCTGCCGCACCTTGGCCAGGTCGCTGACGGTGAGCCCCCGGGCCCCATCGACCAGAACGTTCGCAATGGAATCGACGCCTTTGGGTTGGTTCTTGGTGGTGAAAGTGACCGTGTTGTTGTTGGCGGTGATGGAACCGATGGGCTGGTTGACCGCTGAGCTCGAAATGGCCGAACTGATCTGCTGGGGGTTGAGTTTGTAATACTGAAGCAGATTGGGGTCGAGGATGACCTGGTACTGGCGGCTGGGTACTCCGTCCACCTGAACGTTGGCCACACCTTGTACCCGCTCCAACAGGGGGGCAAAATCATTGGCTACCCAATCGCCCAGGTCTTCCATCGGAACGCCCGGAGCTGAGACCCCGAACTGTAGAATCGGCTGCGAATTGGGGTCGAACGATTGCACCGTTGGCGGATTGACTCCGGTGGGCAACCGCCGCGCGATGGCCGAGATCCGGCTGGCAATCTGGTTGATGGCGGCGTCTTTATTGACGCTGGAATCGAGGCTGAGGGTAACCCGGCTGGAACCCGAAGAGCTGTTGGCCGAAATATCGGTGATCCCTGCCAGGGTGGAGACGGCGCTTTCGACCACCTGGGTGATCTGCTCGTCGATGACTGAAGGAGTGGCCCCCGACCAGTTGGTCTGAATGCTCACGATAGGGATGGAAACCGAGGGCAGAAGATCGACGCCCAGCCGCAGCGTCGCCACCAAGCCAAAGGCCACCACCGCGACGAAGAACCCCACGGCCAGCACATACCGGCGCACCGAGAACCCCACCAGGGGGTTCACACGGTTGAACAGCTGGTCCTGCAGATCCCGCAGAGTCGCCATCACTGGCCTCCGCTGGGGGCCGGCGCAGACGGGGGCGCAGAGCCGTCGGCGGCGGGTCGGCGGCGCTGACCTTGGGGAGGTGCGGCACCGTCTGCGGTGGGGGGGGCTCCCGTCGGCGCTTTGCGCTCCGCTTGGGGTTGCGGAGTTCCTTCCTGCACTTGAACCTGAACGGTGGCTCCGATCAACAGCCCCGGGGGCGGGTTCACAATGGCGGCCGATCCTGCCTTCAGGCCCGTGACCGCAGCATAGGTTCCCGACTCTCCCAAAAGGGCCACCTCGTGACGCCGGGCTTTTCCTTCTTCGGCTGTGTACACGAAGGTTTTGTTCTCGGCGCTTTGCAGGGCGGGGAGGGGAACCAGAACCCCCTGGGCCACCGCCAGTTGGTACGACAGGGTGCCAACGGTACCCAGCGGCGCTTCGAGCGAGGGAGGAAGGGCCGCCGTCAGAGGAACCAGGCCGTTGACCGGGGCAGAGGGGGTCTGGGTGATGCGGGTGTTGACGGTCTTTCCTCCGTAGGTGAACCGCACTTGAGTGCCAAGGCTCAGTCCGGGTGCCTCGGAAGGGGACACGCCAAAGCTGATGACTTTCGAGCGGCTGACCATGCTGAAGGCAGCCGTGCTGGTGCCTACAAATTCTCCTGGTCGGAGGTTGATGGCCGAAATCTGCCCGTCGTAGGGGGCTTTGATGGTCGCATTGGCCACATTGAGCTGGGCTTGCTGCAATTGGATGGTGGCGGTTTCCACTTTCAGCCCGCTCTGCTGAAGCGCCAGCTTGGCCGACTCGAAGTTGGCCTGAGCATTTTGGAGCAGGGTGAGGGAATTTTCCAGGTCGGTAGAGGTGATTCCCCCCGCCTTGGCCAGCACCTGAGCTTGGGCGTAGTTGCGCTGGGCCGTGGCCAGGGCCGACTGCGTGGGCTGCAGCTTGAGGTTGGCCAATGTTCCGTAGCCCGAGCCCGTTTCGGTCAGACCGGCACTCATCTTGGCATCTTCCAGGGTTGCCTGAGCCAACCTCAGGGACAGCTTCAGCTGGCTGTCGTCCAGCTGGACAACCGGGGTGCCCGCTTCTACCCAGTCACCGACCTGCCGCAGAAGGGTTTTCACCGTTCCGGAAGCTCCGGCGGCAACCGAACTCTGGGTTTCGGCCACCACCGCTCCCGCCGTGGAGTTATCCACCATCAGCGTACCGAATTTCACGGCTTCCACCTGAACCGTCACGGCCTGCCGTCCACCGCCGCCCCCGACCCCGCCCTGAGGTGCCCCTCCACCTGCCCGCATGCCTTGCTGCGGTTGCCCTGGGGTTTGAGGGGCTGCCGGAGTTTGAGGGGCTGCCGGGTCAGCCGGTTTGCACGAAGCACCCAGCAAAAGAATCACACAGGCGGCAGTAAGAATACGATATCGGATATCCATAGGTTCCTCTTTGGTCGGCGGTTTAGCGGCCCATCAGGCTCAGCAGGCTGAGGGCTGACAGTTGGGCGGTGATCTTGGCTTTCAAGAGATTGAGCTGGGCGGTGGAAAGGGTGATGTCGGAGGTCTGCAGATCGGTGAGGGTTTTCAGTCCCGCGTCAAACTGCGCCTGGACAACGAGCCGCTGACCCTCGGCTACCTCGAGGGCCGCTGTCGACACTTCCAACCGGCCTTGGTTGATTTGCCACGTGTTCCAGGCTTCCGAAACATCGACGGGAACGGTGCGCAGCAGCTGTTCGTACTGGGTCTGCGCCACGGTTTTCTGCACCTTTGCCAAGGTCTGCTGGGCCACTGCCAGACCTCCATCGATGAGGGGTGCCGACACTGTAAAGCCCAGGGTACCCACGAGAGAATTCTTCGAGGTGACTTGATCCCTGGTAAACGACAGTCCTGAAGTCAGATTGACGCCAGGCGTTGCAGACCCCAGGGCGACTTCCGCATCGATTTGCGCCGACCGGGCATTGGCTTGGGCAATCTGAGGTTCCACTCGTTCGCTCAGGGCAAGGGAGATGGCTTCTTCCAGACTGGCAACTCCCACTTCAGGGGCGACTTGCGCGGCGACCACGAGGCCCTCCGAATCCTGACGACCCAAAAGGTTGGCCAGACGGCGACGCGCGGTGTCCAGCGTCGAACGACCGGCCTGCAGGTCAAGCTCGGCCGTCCGAGTGTTGATTTTAGCCTGTTTCAGGTCCAAAGAGGTCGCCTGACCTAAATCAAACCTTGTCTGGGCGAATTTCAGCGACTCCTGCCTTTGGGTCAAAGAGAATGTCAGTTGGACCACGCTTTCCTGGGCGGAAAGGAGGGTGAAAAAAGCCTGCTTCACCGCCAGAACCAACTTATTGCGGTTGACCTGGGCGTTCCATTCCGCCGTTTTCAACGTGAGAGCGGCCTTTTCCAGGGTAGCCTGCGCCGTTCCTCCCGGGTAGCCGTTCCAAAGGATCTGGGTGAGGTTGACTGACCCCACCTGACTCACGCTGGAAGGGCCGCTGGGGGCCGTTTGAAAGTTCTGGGTGACCCTTGCCGTCACCGACGTCAGAGGTGACCCCAGGGTCAGACCCGCCACGGCGTTTTGGGGAAGAATATCGTCGGTGGTTTTGGTCGGATCGCTCACAGTTTTTGTAGCGCCGTATTGCAGACTGGTCGAAAGGGTCAAACCTGCCCTGGCCTGCGCCACGGCAAAGTTCGTGCGGCTGCCTTCCAGGTTGGCGGCCCAAACGGCTTGATCCGTTCCACCGGCCAAAGCCTCTTGCACGGCCTGATCCAGGGTAACCGTCTGCGCCCAACTTTCCGAAAAGGTCAGGCCGGCCAGGGCCAGGACGAACAGCCTTCGTTTCATGTTCATAAACGGATGATACCGAGTTCAGCGCCCCGGGTTACACCCCTATCTTCCCAATCTTGTAAATTATTGTAAACTGGAGCTATGAATCCCCTTTTGACCGGCCGCCGACTCAACAGCGGCGCCTGGCGCCGTCGTTATCACGCCGCTTATACCACCTTGATCCACTTCAAGCTGACCGTACAAACTCTCGCCCTGCCCGATGACCCGGTTCCTGAACAGCTGCCAGAGGCGGACCTTGACCGGTTTCTCAACAGGCTTTTGTCGGACCTTTCCCGGTTTGTCCTTCGGGAAAACCGTTTCCTCAGGGCCTTGGGTGGCCGGATGCGTTCCTGGAGGATAGCGGAACTTCTACCCATTCTCGACCTGTTCGATGAAACCACCAGCCTATCTCTTACGGTCCTCTCCCCGGGCATCCGTCAGGAGTGGCGTCAGCTGGCCGGTGACTTCATCCGACTCAAAGCCCGCGTCGTGCACCTGCATTTCTTCCATTAAGGAAGTTTGAACCGTCCCATCAGGTCAATCAGGTTCTCCATGATTTCTGCCAGCTGGGTGGTTGTGTCACGGACTTGAATCACGGCTTCGGTGGCCTGGCTCATTCCCAAGCTTTGCTCCTGCATCGAGTCGCTGATTTCGCGGCTGGAGTTGCGCAATGCTTCAATGGCGGCTCGAACTTCCTTGCTGAGGTTCACCTGTTCGCCCATCGAATCGGACAGCTGGGCGTAGAAATGGGTGAACTGTTGCAACCCCTCTGTCAGTTTGGCGTCTTCGGCTTCTTGCACAACCACCTGATTGGCAATAGCGAGACTGGCCTCCCGCACCGAGTCGATGTCGGTGCGCAGGGTTTCAAAGCTGGACTGGGTGGCATCGGAACGGGTCAAAGTTTCGGTGGCCGTTTTGGCAATACCGTTGACCAGGGCCTTGATGCTTTGGGCTTGAACCGAGCTCGTTTCGGCCAGTTTGCGGATCTCATCGGCAACGACCGAAAACCCTTTGCCCGCCTCTCCCGCGTGGGCGGCTTCGATGGCGGCATTCAAGGACAGCAGGTTGGTTTGACCGGTGATGTCGAGAATGAACTGCACAATTTCTTGAATCTCCTGCGTTCTCACAACGACTTCCGCAATCGATTCCCGCAGGGATCCCAGCGATTCCTCACCTTGGGCTCCTGTGTCATTAAGACGTTCCACCAGCTCGCCCGTGGCCCGGGCCTCGGAGGCCGTCGCCTGCAACTGGCGGCGGTTGGCTTCCATCGACTGGCTGAAAAGGAAGAACTGCGTCGCCATTCCGTTGGTCAGCTCATTGCTTTCGGTGATTTTCTCAACCATGGTCAGAATCTGCTGGCTTCCCAGGTTGGTCTGGTCCTGCTGGCCCACGGCGAAACGGGCCACCTGAGCCGATGTTGCCGACATTTGTTCAATCGCAGAAGCCGACTGCTCGGAATTGGAACCCAGCGTTGCCCCGATGAATGAAAGCTTTTGGACCACCTGCTCCACGTTGCTCACCGACTTGACCAAGTTGTCCTGAACGGTTTCGACCGATCGGGCCAGATTCCCTAATTCATCTTTGGAAGCTTTGAGGCGATCGGATACGGGGATGGTCAAATCTCCCTCGGCCAAGTTCCTCAGACTGATCATCAGGGTAGAAACCCGTTTGCGAATTCCGCCCACCACAAGCAGCAGGACCGTCATGCCCAGTACCAGACTGATCAGAGCAATGGAGAAAACCTGAGTCAGATCGGAAGCACGGGCTTCGATCCTTTGGTTGAGCATTGTTTCAAGGGTTGCCCAGCCCTCCGACTGCAGGCGACGGGAAGCGGCCACCAAGGGGTCAACCAGGGACTCCAGCCGTGAGGGCGAGAAAACTTCACCCTTGACCCATGCCTGGGCCTGCGCCTTGAGAGCTTTGGCGCCTTCCAGGACTGCTTTGACCAGTACCTGTGCCGAATCACCGTACCCGGCAACGGTACCGTACGAAAGAGGGTCCACCTTGATGGAATGATTGACTTCGCTCTCGAGGTTTTGCGTAACCCTCTCCAGGTCGGAAATGGCCGCGTAAAGAATCATCAGTTCTTCCAGTTTCAAAGTGACCTGGCTGGAACGGGTGTAAGGCCGAAGCTCGGCGACGTCGTGCAGAAGATCGGGGAGGGACCGGAACAGCGCCAACATCAGGTAGTAGCTATCAATATCAGGGTCTAGGACCAAGCCGCTGGTGTCGGAAAGGTAGGTGACGCTCTGGAGAGCGACCTGGGGAAACGTGTCAGGCGCTGTCTGAAGGGTGTCTTTCAAACCTTGAATGCCTGTCCACTGCTCGCCCGAAGTTGCCATAGAGACAGCGTCGTACGAGAGTTCCTTCTCGCTTCCTTCCATCTGTTGAGAAAACTCGTCAAGCTTGGGGAGGACATCTTGGCCGATCTGCCAGGCAAAGACCGCTTCCATCAAAGGTGCCGTTACCCTTAGGCCTGTCTTTTCCAGTTCGGCAATGCGAATTTGAGCCGAACCGTATTCAAAGAGAAACACCAGGGAATAGAACAAGGGAACGAGAAGGATCAGCGACCCTAACAGGATTTTGCTGCGAATGCCAAATTGTCGAGTCTTCAAAAGAACCCCCTGGCGACTGTGAACAAATTATAGAGATACTGGTGGAATCGTACCAGGGGGCTATGCTATTGTTTTGCCGTTGAGGGTGCCTGGATGGCTTTTTTGGTTGTTTTTCTGGGTGGAGGGGCCGGTGCCCTCAGCCGCTATCTCATGTCCGTCTGGGTAGCGACTTTTTGGAGCAGCGGGTTTCCTCTGGGAACCTTTGTGATCAATCTTCTAGGTTGTTTTCTGATTGGCGTTTTGGGAGGGCTTTCCGAAAAGATCGACATTGAACCCAACCTGCGGCTGCTGCTTCAGACAGGGTTTCTTGGCGGCTTCACAACGTTCAGCACCTACGGCATCGAGACCATGCACCTGCTGCGCAAAGGCGAGGGTGTTCTGGCTTCGGGCTACTTTCTTGGCAGCAACCTTGTTGGGATCGGGCTTGTTGTTGCTGGATTTTTCCTTTCGACAGCGCTTCTGACCGCCTTGGACCGCACAAAGTAGGTACAGGGCTAGGTCAGTTTCTTCAGGATCTCTTCGAGAGTTCCCAGAATGGTGCGGGCCAGGAGGTTCTGCTGCTCGAACTCCGCCAGACGCCTTCCGAGTTCCCGAAACAAGGCCAAACTCCGTTCCATCACCACTTGGGCTTCTTTCGATTGGTCGAGCGACACCCCGGCCCTTCGTTCCAGCGACTCGAGGTCAGTTTGCTGCGAGCTGAACAGCTGCCGCAAAGAATCCGACGTCTCGCGAAGCCGCTTCACCTGCGTTACCAAAACCTGGCCAAGAGCGACCTGGTTGCCGGTTGACTTGTCGAGAGTCAGCTGCACTTGCTGATTTGCCGTGGCCAGCTCGGCCAAACGGTCAAAGTCCCGCAGTACCGCCTGGGAGGTCCCGAGGGCCTGCTCAGCACTGGCGCGGCTGGCGGTCACCACCGTTTCAATCTGCTGAATCCGCTGCTGGATGTTGGCGCTCAGGTTGCGGATCTCCTGCGCCACCACCGAAAAGCCCCTTCCCGCAGTGCCGGCCCGGGCGGCCTCGATGGCGGCGTTGATCGAAAGCAAGTTGGTCCGTGCCGAAATATCGGTGATCAGGCCGGCCAGTCCCCCAATGCTGTCGGAGTTCTCACGCAGACGGGCGACCTGCTGGGAATGTTCTGCCATGGCGCTGCGGCCTTCCTGGCTGGTCTGGTCGAGTTCTGTCCCCAGCTTGGCCGTCTGGGTGGCACCCTGCTTGAGGTTCTCGGTGCTGTCTTCCAACTGACCCACGGCTTCCACGATATCTTGAAGTGCGACCACGTCAGCCTCAAGCGCACCCCGAGCCTTCGACTGCTCACTGGCCATCAGGGCCAGCCCGGTTCGGGCTTGCTCAGCGCGGGCAGCTTCGGACAGGGTTAGTTCCCCGGCCTTTTGAAGGCTGTCGAGAACCTGCTGCTGGCTATCAAGGATCAGGTGGCTGGTTGTCTCCAGCTGGCTGAAAAAGACCCCCAAAGCCTCGAGGACAGATTTGATTTCACCGCTGTGCTGGCGGAAATTGTCCAGAGCCAGGGCTTTCGCTTCTTGGTCGCTGCTCATCCGGCGCATGGAGCCGAGAATCCAGCGCAACATAAAGGCCAGGCCGCCCATGACCAGGATTTGGAGGCCCAGGGAAATGGAAAGTGGCAACGCCACTGCAGAAAGCAGGCTGTCACGAGGGATGAGCGTGGCAAAGCGAACCTTTTGAGGGTCGAGAGTATCGTTTACGGGCATCGACCAGGCCTCGGCCCCGGGGAGCTCCTGGTCAGCAAGCTGGTAAGTGGCGCTGAGGTAGGTTCCGAGGGTAGAAAGCCGCTGGTCGAGTTCGCGGGCAAAGAGTTCCATGCCGGGATGGATAGCCTTTCCCTCGTCGTCGGCCAATGGGTAAGCCGAAAGCAGGTAGGTTGCCGAAGGCCGTACCAGAAGGACTTTGGTTCGGGGAAGCCCTGTCTTCTGCACCTCTTCGTAAAGGGTCATCAAGCGTGCATCTTCCCAGAAATCCGGGTCCTTCTCGGCTTTGAGGCCACCGGTCACCACCGGGTTGCCCCCAAGGTAGACGGCAACTTGGTCGTTGGCGGTGGCATTGCCACCAAGCCATGACGCGCCGATCTCTTCAGACACCGCCCCAGTCTTGATAAAATCGTTGTACAAGGCGTCGCTCGTATCCGTCCAGTTGGCGTACGAAACCGCAATGTCGTCCACGGCTTGAAATTGGTCAGACAAAAAGGCATCGAAGGCGACATGGAAATCCTTCTGACGCGCCCCCTCCATCTGGGCCACTGCCAACGTGCTTGCCAGAACCGACAAGGTGATTGTGAGAACTAAACCCAAAGCCGATAGAACTGAAAGATGACGAAGAAGCCCGTTTTTGACTGCCATATCTCCATTTTGATGTAAAGTTAACCGTATTGCAAGCGTTGGAATAATGCTGCAATGTCTATTCGCCGTTGAGGACCCGGACCGGCTGCTGCAAGCCCAAGGGCCTCAGCTGCCATGCGTCGCTCCAGAGTGCCCCTGTGGTACGGTAACAGTCGGGCCCCAACCACTTGAACCCTGGCGCAAACACCAGGTGCACCGGACCAAAGGCGTTGTGCCGGTTGCCGTAGAGCGTCACGTTGAGGGTGTGCTGCCCCGCCTTCAGTTCGCCAAGATCTGTTGCATAAGGGGGAAAGGCAACGGGGAGGGAAGGGGCTTGGTCCACGGCA
>JAIFLN010000054.1 GCA_020049045.1 Spirochaetota bacterium
TCGCCAGCCAACCCGCCAAAAACGAACGGAAGAAGATGGTCAGGATGACAATGACCAGCACCAGCGACGAAAGGATGTTCCACACCTGCGATAGGACGATCAGATCGGTGACACCCTTTTCGATAAAGGCCATTCCGGCCATCTCGACGGTGACGCCCTTGGGAAAATGCGCCGCTGTGTAGACCTTCACGGCCTCGGCGATCTTACCCGTGGCGATATTGCCTGAGGAGTTGACCTGAATACTCATCCGGGCCTGGGTGGGTTCCAGGGCGTCGTCGGACCATTCCTCGGTCCCTGCCCCCACCAGCACCAGGTAGTTGCCGATCAGATTTTTCAAACCCTGCTTGTCGGCCTGGTTGTACCGTTCCGGGTCACGGGGAATTTCGTAATAAGCCGAACCCTGGTAGTTGACGGTGCGGTTGATCAACGACAACAGTTCAACAGCCGGAATATCCTGGCGGTCGGAAAGCAGGTAGGCCTGATTCAAGAGTTCAAGGAGGGCTGCCCGGGTCAGGGTGGGATTTTCAGCGACAGGTACAGAGACCGCCTTGGTTTCGGCGGCAGGCGCAGGCTCATCAAAGCCGAATCCGAAGGCGACCTCCGCGTTCTCATCAACCGCAGCCGTTGCCGTGGCGGTAGCACCGCGCAAGCCGTCGGCAGGTTCGTCGGCGTTGAGCACCTGGTTCATCCGTTTGATAAACTGACTGTAGGAGATGACCTTGCCGACTTCGGGAAAATCAGACTCGAGATACGCAGCCAGGTCATCCATGGCGGCCAGGACTTCGGGATCGTTCAGGTCGCCTTTCTGGCTGCCCTTCACGTTGATGTTGAAGGTCTTGGTACCGGCAAAGTCGGTGCTGAGAAACTTGTCGGCCCGGCTGATTTCGGTATCACCCTTGAAGAACTCAACGGTGGCATTGTCGACAACGATTTTGGTGGCTCCCCAGAGAGATACCGCAACGACAACCACAGAAAAAAACAAGGTGCTCTTCGGGTGCCGCACAAACGGAGTAAAGGCCTTGAGAAGGGCCCGTGAAACAACATCCTGGTCCGGGTCATAGGTGTTTTCCCCTTTCACCGGATGGGGGCCTCTGATCAGAAGAAGCGCCGGTATAAAGGTCAGAGCCACCACCAGGGCGGCAAAAACACCAAAGGTAGAAAAGTAGCCGAAGTCACGGACAGGAAGGATGGAAGTGAAGGCCAGCGACCCAAACCCGGCCATCGTCGTCAGGCCGGCCAAGAGGACGGGAATGCCAATCTTCTTCAGGACTCCTAAAACCAAGTCGTGGTATTCGGTCTGACTTAAGGTGCGCTGCTGGGTAAGGGCCCACTTCCCACAGCCACCAGAATGACTGGAATCACCGTGGCAATCATCGTGAGTTTGACACCCAAAAGGGCCATCAGGCCGATGGTCCAGATCGACGAAATCACCACACCGGCCAGCGGAAGCAGAACGCCCCCCAACCGCCGGAAGGAGAAGTACAGCGACAGGACGATGACCAGCACAACCAAGGGGATGAGCAGCACCAGGTCCTTGGCCATATTGATGCTCATCAGAACAGCCATCACAGGCATTCCGGCCAGGTACACCTGCAGATTGCCCAGGTCGATTTCTGACAACACCTTCTGAACGTCGGCGTACATCACTTTTTTATTGTCGACCGGAGGTCCGTTGGCGGGTGCCGCCTCGTTATCAGCTGCGGGTTTAATAGTAATCAGAATCTGGGTTGACTGGAAATCCTTCGATACCAGCGAGCCATGGTACAGGTCCCAACTGAGAACACCTTCTTTGAGAGCATTCACCTCGGCGGGTGTGCCCGTAAAGTCCTTGCCGGCCAAGGGAGAAACAACAATCGAATCACCCTCACCCCGGATATAGTCGGTATTGGTCAACGAGGTAACCGACTCCGTCAGAGGCAAGGCTTGAAGACGCGAGGTCAGCTCCTTTACCTTGAGCAGGAAATCCTTCTCGAAGACGGTTCCTCCCGGGTTTTTGAGAGCCATCAGCATGATGATCTGGCTGCCGTACAGGTCCTGCTGTGCTTCGTAGGCCTTCACCTCGGGGCTGTCCTTGGGGATGAAGTTGACCACATCATTGTCAAGGATGACTCGGGGAAGCTGCAGAGCGAAAAAGACTGTGACCGCCGCGATCACTGCGACGACAAGCCACGGAAAACGGAAAAAACGGTTCATGAAAACTCCTTCAAAACAAAAGCACGGAAGACGGGCTTTGCCCAAACGGGCATCAGTTGATGGATCTCGTCACGGCTGTTCCAGTCGTGGCTGAGGATATGGATCAGGACACGGCCGGAGAGGGTCAACAGAAATTCGCGGGCAGCAGCCAGACGCTCGGGGGTGGCCGGCCAGCCGTGCAGTGCCGCAACCTGCACCACCATTTCGCTGCCCTGAGCAATGTAGGCCGCAAACTTGTTGTAAACATCCTGCAGCTCACGGCCTTCCACGTTCTCGAACGACCCGAACATCAGGTCTCGAATTTGAAAATGCTGGTCTACGGTAATGCGGGTGAAACGGTCAATTTTGGCTTCCAAGGTGACATTGAGGTCACGAAACCAGGGCTGGAACTCGGATTTCATAGCCAAAAAGTCATCATCAATCAACGAAAAAAGAATCTCTTCCTTGGATTTGAAGGCCAAGTACACTGACCCCTTGCCAATACCGGACTTGGCCGCGATGTCTGAAACCGACGTTTTGACGTAGGAATACCGGTGGAAGAGCTCAAGGGCCGCTTTTTTGATGGCATCTTTGGACACAAGTGACTTCCTTCAATGACCGTTTTAGAAAATGGTCATTGACAACATAGCGAGTGTCCCAGACCCCGTCAAGTCCTGACTGTCGACTTTCGCCCCTTGCAGGAGGTCTCGGCACTGATTAAAATCTCAACGCCCGTGCCAGGAGTTTGCCGTGTCAAAAATCAAGAAGTCCCTTCTCTCTGTCGTCATTCTCATCGGCGTTGTGCTGGGTGCCCTGGTTGTTTCGGGTACCCTGGGGTGGGGGACCGCCACAGGTGACCAGCTAGGTCCCGAAATGGTCTACCCCACACCCCTTCCCATTGCTGACTTCACCCTGACCGACCAGAAAAACCAGCCGTTCACCTTTTCTTCCACCAAGGGCAAGGTGGTTCTGATGACCTTTCTCTTCACCCACTGCGACGATGTCTGCCCCTACAGCGCCATCAAGATGCGTCAGGCGGTCAAAGAACTGGGGGAACGGGGTGAGTCGGTCGAGCTGGTGGCAATCTCTACCGACCCTGAACGCGACAGTGTCGAGGCCCTGGCTGCCTATAGCCGCGAATTCGGCCTTTTCGACCGTTGGCATTTTGTGACGGGTTCGATGGACCAGATGCAGAAACTCTACAAAGAACTGAAGATCGCCGTCATCAAAACAGAGTTGGAAGAGCTGGAGGAAACCGCCATAAGCGCTGGAAAACGAGAAATCCCTCTTCCCGTCCAAGGGGCTTCCGACAGCCCCGTCAACGGCTTGAGCGAGGCGCAGATTGCCGACGGAAGCCGCATCGCTCAAAAGTATTCAGGCGGCTATGACATTGCCCACTCAGCACCGTTCTGGGTGATTGACACCGAAGGAAGACTCCGCTCCAGCCTCGATGTCAGTGCCACCCCGGCGCAGATTGCCGCTGCGATCAAAAAGTACTGGTAGGCCTGTCACAGCTTCACGTCAAGAATGATCCGGCCCGAACGGCCATGGTAGGATTCCAGATCCTGGGCATCCTCCCCTCCATTGGCAAGAATCACCTTGAAGGTTTCACCTTCAACCAACACAGGGTCGTTGGGATTGCCAGTGTTCAACGGCATGGTGAAGGTGATGGTGGTTTTGCCATCAACAAAGGAACCCCCACGGGCCGTCAAGCTGTCCTTAGCCCCAATCTTGGTCTGGGGAGAATGGTTGGTTCCGCCCACCCCAAAGTGGTCCTCCACCACGGCTTTACCGTCCATCACAAAGCCGAGAACAATATGGCTGCCCTCCATGGCGCCGGTTTTGCCGATACCGAACCCCACCCAACCATTGGTTTCGTACGTCAGTTTCACATCGATCTGGCCGTCGTAAATTTTCCAGGCCAGATCGTACCCGTCTTGCTTGAGCTCCTTGAAGCCTCCAGCCTTGGCATCGGTCACCTCGGCGGACACCTCAACGCTTTTAGGAGCAGCCTTGCCAAACACGATTTCGCCGCCGTAAAAGCCCAGTAGGCTTACGTTGATGGTTGCAGCCAGAGTCAGAAGGAGAAGAATCAAAGGTTTTTTCTGTCCGGCTTTGAACAGCATAATATTGCCAAACAAAACGAGAAACAGAACGCCAGCCAAGACGAGCTTGTTGTTGATCTCGACCATATTGTTCGACCCGCCGTAGAAATGGATCCAGTCGATGATGCCAACGGCCACCGTAGGAAACCAAAAAATAAACGCGACGACGGTCAACTGCCGGCTGGTCTTATAATAGTCTGGCTTCTGAAAAAAGAAGGCCAAGGCAGCAAATAGAAAGGAGGCAATCGCCGGACCGACCACCATGGTGATCAACACAGGATGAAGGGGATGGGTGAAACCAATCATCCCTAGCAATTGATAAAACAATTCGGCCATGAGTCCTCCACTGAATAGTCGACAAAAACAGTCGATTATTGCAAAAGTTAAGATGACTGCAAAAGATTGTCAAGGATGAAAGTACAACATCAAAAACACCAGAGGTAAATAGATGACCGACGCTCGGAGCAGGTATCTGGCGGCCATTTTTGCCCTGGTACGGATGGCTTGGACTCCAAACCAGAGGAACCCCAGACCCAGAAGGCCGTTGGCGGCGGCGGTAACCCAGCTGCCGATGCCTAAAAAGAGAGGCGAGACCGAAACCAGCAGCAACAGAATCAGCGAACCGATCACCTGCCAGGCCACATGGATACCGGTTTTGTCGACCACGGGCAGAACCTTGATATCGGCCTTGGCATAGTCGTCCTTGTAAATCATTTCAATGGAGAGAAAGTGGGGGAACTGCCAGAGGAACAAGACCCCGAACAAGACCCAGGCATACAGATCGAGGCCCCCCGTCGCCACAGCCCAACCGGCTAAGGGCGGTACGGCACCAGGCAGCGCGCCCAGCGCCGTGTGGTATGCGGTTTTGTACTTGAGAGGCGTATAAACAGCCAGATAGCTGACCGCCGTGAACAAGGCAATCAAACCAGTGAGAACATTGGCGGCAAAAAAGCTCACTGCCAAACCCAGCAAGGTGAAACCCCAGCCGAACAACTGGGCGGCCACCGAGCTCACCCGGCCGGAAGGAACCGGACGTTCCCTGGTCCGGAGCATCAGGGCGTCTTTGTGGCGTTCAAACCAGTGATTGAGGGCAAAAATACCTGTACCCAACGACCCGACGCTGATAAAAACCACGAGAAAGCCCCACCAGGACCAGCTGTCTGCCGCGGCAATGGAATACGACGCCAAGGCGACAATCAGAAGCAAGGCCGTGATGCGGGGTTTGGCCAACTCGAAGTAGGCGTCTAGTCCCAGTTCTCTGCCCGCACAAAAAACTCGTTCAAATCCTCACCTATCATAGATAGGCTCCGGTTTTCACTTTATTTTTCGTTTGTCAGAGTCCGTCCTCGCTACGTTTTGAACCAACTACAGTTTAACTGAAAATAGCACTAGACGCTGTCGGGGTAAATGTATACGGCTTAGGAAAAGCGAAAAGGACAATGGTGGAGAATGTCATGAAGAGGACGATTGGTATGCCTGACCTCGCCGCACTGATTGTAGGCCATCAAAGCGCCAACACAGTGAGGTATTCGGCCACATGGATGCCGCTTTGGCCCAATTCAAGCAGGTCGATGTAGAAGTCGTCGTCGTCGATTTGGATGCGCTTCTGCCGGGCGACAAACGAGAAGCCGGAGCCCAGCTCAAGGAGAAACTGCTCCAGTTCACGCAAGATGGCGTCTTCCAGGTCACGCTCAAGATAGTGATCGTTGAGGCCCAAAAAGTCCAGCAGGTACGGATCTTTGAGCAGTAGGTCGGGGGAAAGGGTGCCCTCGAGTCGCAACTGTTCCAAGTCGTGGCGGATTGTCTTGAATGGGTAGAGCTGGGTGAGTTCGGCGTTCACGGCAACGGCGACCCGTTGGCGGGACTCGACAATGAGTTGGCGAAGTTCTTGAAGCAACTCGGGTGTTGGCAAGATTGGTGTCATTCTGTCACCTCCCAATGGCCAGCAACGCAGCCGTCAGTTTGGGCCTTTCCGTGAGAAGTTGAAGGATCTTCTTGTCCACTTCGCCAAGTTCTTGGGAACTTTCTTGGGAACTTTCTTCACTGGTTCGGAAGAAGGTGACCGAGAACCAGTTGGCATCCACATCGAAGCGTGGTGCGGGGTTGGTTACGAGTTCCCAAGTCGTCGAGCGTCGCGATGTCCATGGCAACTCCTGTTGAATTGGACCATGTGGTTCGTACCGTGTCAAGCAAGAACGAACACGCCCAACTTATGGGCACCCCACCCCCCACCTTGATTTCTCCGTGTTAACTGACTACTCTTTGGGCATGCCTTTTCCGGAGCCCGTTCACAAGATCGTGGATGCCCTTCTCGCCAGCTACAACCAGGTAGGGGCTGTCAATCACGCCGGGGGAGCAAACCTGCCATCGATGGAGGCTGTCGACGCCCTGCTCGACGATCTGAAAAATCTGGTGTTCCCCGGGTTTTATGAGACTCTGGAAGTCGACGACCCGGCGGTGTTGCCATACTCAACGGCCGAGCATGTGTTCCGTGTGACCAAGGGATTGGTGACCGAGATCCGCAAAGCGGTGGCCTTCACCAAGACTCGGGGTGTTGACGCCGAGGCAGTCGTTTTCAGACTGCTGAAGACCATCCCTCAGGTGCGGGAACTTCTGCAGGAAGATGTGGCTGCCATGCTGGAAGGCGACCCCGCCGCGCAGTCGGCTGAAGAAGTGATTCTGGCCTACCCCGGGGTGGAGGCTATTGTCGTGCACCGCCTGGCGCATATTTTGTACGAAGGCAACATCCCTCTGATTCCCCGCATGATGAGCGAGCTGATCCACCGGAAAACGGGCATCGACATCCACCCGGGAGCCACGATTGGCCGCCGTTTCTCCATCGACCACGGAACAGGGGTGGTGGTGGGGGAAACCTGCGTGATCGGCAATGATGTCAAACTGTACCAGGGCGTCACTTTGGGGGCTCTTTCGGTCAAAAAATGCGCGGCCAGCAAAAAACGTCACCCCACCCTTGAGGACCATGTGACGATTTACTCAGGGGCAACGATCTTGGGAGGAGACACGGTGATCGGGCGGGATTCCACCATTGGCGGCAATGTGTGGCTGACCCAGTCCGTAGCCGCCTCGAGTATTGTCAGTGCCAAGCCCCAGGAAAATGTGGTGGCTCAGCGCAACTTCAAAGTCGCGGATTATTCGATTTGAGCCCCCCGATGAAGGATCAAGACGCTGCCGACATTGAAGCCTTCTTCCATAATCCCAGAATTCAGAAGTCCCTTTCGGGGTTGGGCCTGTTTGCCATCGACTTTGCCAACAAGCGGGCCTTTCCCAGTTCTGTCTGGCTTGCCTGCGGGTACTCCAGTCAGGAGATGATTGCCAATCTCCTCCCGGATCTTCTTCACCCTGACGACCGCGCCAGGGTGGTGGCGGCATCGGCGGCATTGTTTGCCCAAAAGACAGACCACCTGAAAGAGGTGTTTCGCATCCGCAACAAAGCCGGTGCTTGGGTTTGGATTGCAACAACCTGCGCCATCATCTACCGTGATGACAAAGGCACACCTCTGTTGTACGTCGGTCACGACCAGGATTTGACAGAACTGAAAAGCCGGGAAGCGGAATCGGTGCGTCGACTGGAAGAGATCGAAACCCTCCGGCAGGTCATTGCCGACGTCAACACCAGCCTTGATCTTCGAGAAACCGTTTCGTTGATTCTGGAGCATACCCGCAGGGTGATCCCCTACCAGAAGAGTTCCGTGCAGCTGCTGGAAGGCGACGAGCTGGCCATTGTCGGTTGCATGGGTTTTGACGACCGTCAGGCAACACTGGCTTTGCGCTTTCCCTTTCCGATCAGCGGCAGTCCGAGCACCATTGCCGTTCAATCGCGTGAGCCGGTGATCTGCAACGATATTGCCCGCGGTTTTCCAGGTTTTCTTCAGGTTCCGGGTGAAGAACCCACCCGCTCTTGGCTGGGAATTCCGCTGATTGCCAACAACGAGGTCATTGGTCTGGTGGCACTCGACAGCGTGGTAGAGAACTTCTACAACGAACAGCACCTTCGCATGGCCCAGACCTTTGCCGGGCACGTCGCCCTCGTGGTCGACAAGGCAAGGGTTTTTGAACGGGTTCAGTCGATGGCCTTGAACGACAACCTGACGGGAGTCGGCAACCGCCATAGCCTGCAGCTGCATGGACCGTTCTTTCTCGAAAAGGCCAAACGGGAAAAGACCCGCTTGATTGCCCTGATGGTGGATTTTGACCATTTCAAGCTTGTCAACGACAGTTTCGGCCATGATGCCGGAGATACCGTGTTGAAAGAAGGGGCCCAGGTCATCCGCTCCTGTCTGCGCTCCTACGATCTGTTCATCCGTTACGGTGGTGAGGAATTCCTCATCCTTCTGCCCGAATCCCGCCCTGAGGCCGCGTGGGAAATCGCCGAGCGCATCCGAACCACCGTATTTGCTTATCGGTTTT
The DNA here is from genome assembly GCA_020049045.1 of Spirochaetota bacterium. Taxonomy (GTDB): domain Bacteria; phylum Spirochaetota; class Spirochaetia; order JABEVK01; family JABEVK01; genus JAIFLN01. The sequence continues at coordinate 8,706 of JAIFLN010000054.1, forward strand.
CCAGCCTCAACCGCGCCCATCTGGCGTTATACGAGGCCAAAACCTTGGGAAGAAACCAGACCAAGACTCTGATTCTGTAACAACACCTACTATCAGCGCTTTTTTGCCTCAACCCCAAGTGTCTTCAGTGTCTCCACGACTGAGTCGATCTCAGCCGGAGTGGGAGCCCGTACCGAGGCAAAGGCCGGGTCCAGCACCGGACCAGGACGATAGGCCTGTACCCAGACCGGCAGTCCCGATCCAACGAAGGAGGCGTATTCCTCGAGGGTTTCGGGTTCGTTGAGGCCCGGAACCCAGGTCAGGCGTACTTCGGAGCTATGGGGGTGGTGGGCCCGCATCCAGTCCAACGTTTGACGCAGCTTTTCGGCTTTGACCGGCAGCCCCGCCGACCGGGCGTAGACGGAGGGGGAATTTTTCAGATCAAAAGCCAGGTAGTCGACCAGGCCGGCCTCCAGCGCTTCCAGACGGTCGGGATAGGTGCCGTTGGTATCCAGCTTGATCTGGTAACCCAGCGCCTTGATCTGACTTAGCAGACGCGGAAGATCAGGGTGAAACAACGGTTCACCGCCCGTAACCACCACCCCCTGCAGCACCTTGCGGCGTTTTTGCAAAAAGGCCATCACCTCGGCCTCGCCCAGCAACCCCTCGTCCCAGGGAGCCTGAACCAGCCCGGGGTTTTGACACCAGGGACATCGCAGGTTGCAGCCTGCGGTGAACAGCACGGCCGAGACCAGGCCGGGGTAGTCGAGAAGGGTGGTTTTTACGAGGCCGTACAAGGGTGTCACTTGACCATCTTGCGTTTTTTGGGACCATTGGTCCAGCACAGGAGGTCCCCATGGCCGATGATCGAACCCAGGCCCGGCTCGAGGAGCTGGAAACCCGTAACGCCTACCAGGAAGCGACCATCCAGGACCTGAGCTCCCAGCTCTACGAACACCAACAGCAACTGGAGCGGCTTCAGTCCCTGGTGCAAAGCCTGGCCGAGAAGGTGAAGGGCTTGGCCCAGGGGGAAACCGCGCCGCTTCCCGAGAACGAGCGGCCGCCCCACTACTGAGCTGGAAGCTCTTCCACCTCGGCGGCACTCAAGCCTGTCGCCTGGCAGATCTTTTCGACAGACACCCCCAGCGCTTTGAGCTTGGCAGCGGTTTCCCGCAGGGCTTCGTCCCGACCTTGTGCCAGACCTGTCTCAATGGCTTCGCTCAGCCAGGCGGCATGGTCACGCTGTTCCTTCATGCGGGCCTCGTAGATCATCCGGGCTTCGGAGTCCTTTTCAAAGCGGTAGTACCGGTTGGCCAGTTCTTGCAGGGAATGGTTCTTCTTCAACAGGACTGTCAT
>JAIFLN010000123.1 GCA_020049045.1 Spirochaetota bacterium
CAAACAGGGTGGAATCGTTGGAATCGACGGCCGGTGCACTGCGGAAAAAGCCCGGGAGAGGCCTCGCTACCACCCGCTGGTACCCGACTCCCTGAAAATAGACCTGCGTCGGGAGATGCCGCAGGCTGACGGCCGGGGCACGAACACCCTCCACCACCTCGCCTTCCAGCTTCAGGACATCGGGTTTTGCTTGCCTCAGGGCTTGGCGCACCTGCTCGCGGTTGCGTGAGGGGCAGTGTTCATCAATCCACGAGGGCCATTCGGGACGGGGCCCCACTTCGACCCGGTAGTCCCAGCGCCCGGCCTCGACGGGGACAATGACCGTCCCCCGCACAGTGCGGCCGTAACGCCGCCAGCTTACCGGTTCGTCGACGACCAAAAGGGTTCCAAACCACAGCCTGAGGGGCCGGGGAGATTCAAAACTGAGAAGGGATTTCGACGGTGAGCGGCATTTATTTCTTCTCCATGCGGTAGTCCTGCGGTTTGAGACCAAACCGGCTTTGGAACAGTTTGCTGAAATATTGGGGGTTCTGAAGGCCCAGTTCCTGGGTTATCTGGTAGATCAGCTTGTCGGTGTGCCGTAAATCGTAGGCGGCTTTTTTCATGCGTAGATCAAGAAGGTAATCGCTCAGATTCTGGCCCGTTGCCGCCTTATGCAGCCGTGACAGGTAGGCAGGGGTCAAACCAAGGTGGTCGGCCAACGTCTGAAGGCTCACATCGTGGGCGAGGTTCTCATCGATATACTGATGCAGCCGCTCAATCAGGTCTTTTCTGAGGTGGGGCTCAGACTGCTGAAGGGCCTGCTGAAAACTCCGCAGTTTCCGCAGGGCCCAGACCTTGACCGAAAAGAGTGTCCTGCTCGAATCGGTCCAATCCCAGTCTTGAGGCAGACTGTGCTCCTGAGACAACCTCAGAAAGCAATAGGACAAATAGGACTGAACCTCCATTAAGGTCGACCAGGACAATTCCTTCTGTCTGCCGAGTTTTTCAAAAACCTCCGACAATCTCTGTTCGGCCGAATCCCACTGGCCGGTCTCCAAAAGCTCTCGAAATTCCGGTGGAGCATAAAGCTCGCTGACGCCGCCGGTGCTAGAAACTGGAGGCAGACCAAAGCAGAAGGCCCCCGGGACTTCACTCTGCTGCGAAAGGGCCAGTTGCGCCAGGCGGTAATCTTGATGAAGGGACGAGGGGAAGCGGCGCTCTTCTCCCACCGCCACCGAAACGGTCATTCCCAAAACGCTTTTTGCCATCCGTTGACACTGTTCCGCCACGAGCACGGCCGAGGGAAACACCGCCTCGGGTGCCGCCGAAACCGCGCCCAGCAGACAGAGCAAATACCCATGGGAATCGCTGGCTGTCCACCGCCGGTGAGAAGGCGCTGCCTTTTCAAGGAGTCCCAGAAATTCATACCATTCGGTGGAAGAGAACACTTTCTGGACTACCCGGTCATCCCGGCGGAAGACCAGCAGACAAGTTTGCCGGTCCAAGTCAAAGTCGAGCTGGTACCGCTGGCAGAGAGCCCGAACCCGCTGGGCATCCGTGTCTTCTTCGTGCAAAAGCTCTTTCAGCAGCCCCGCCTTCAACTGGGGGAGGTCTTCGAGCATCGCCCTCTGCGCCTGCTCCGGTGAAGCGGTAAAGCGCCATTGGGCCTCCAGATCGGTGGCCGCGCGGCTGAGAACCTCCATAATCTCCTGATCGGTGGCTGGCTTGAGCAGGTAGTCCAGCGCCTTGGCCCGCAGGGCGGCCTTGGCATAGGAGAAATCGGCATAGCCGGTCAGGACGATACAGCGGATGGCGGGAAACCGGCTTTGGACGTACTCCAGCAGCTCCAAACCATTCTTTCCAGGCATCTTGATGTCGGTAAAGAGAATATCAATGGACTGCTCCTGCAGCACTTCCACGGCGTCATCGTAGGATGCGGCCGTAAAGACTTGATCCACCTTGCAGTCCCGCCAGGGGATGGTCGCCGTCATGCTGTCGAGGATGTGGCGCTCGTCGTCGACGATGAGGACTTGGAACATTTTATACCTGCCTCGAGCCGGGAAGACGCAGTTCGATCTGGAAGCCCCTCTCTCCGGCCAGCGGCTCCCCAACCGGGTACAGAAAAACCCCAAACTCGGCCCCGTAGCGGCGGTTGAACCGTTGATGGATGTTCCACAGCCCAATCCCGGAACGCGGGGCTTCGGGCGACTGGATTTGGGCGCTCAGGGCCTCAAGTTCATCGGGTTCCAACCCAGGGCCGTTGTCGGCCACCGTCAGCACCGCCGTGGCTCCCTCGATCCGTCCCGTGATGCGAAGCAAACCCTCTTCCTGGCTTCGGTCAACCCCGTGCAGGATGGCGTTTTCTACCAACGGCTGGAGGGAGAAGGCAGGTATCTCGAAATCGAGAAGTGTATCAGGAATCTCTTGCAAGTACCGCAAGTTGGGATTCCGCAGCTGCTGGATAGACAAGTAGGTGTTCAGGAACGCCAGCTCGTCCTTCAACAGCACCAGGGATTTGTTGGCGGTGGTATAGCGGTAGTACTTGGCCAGGCTGGAAGCCATCTCAATGGCCTCGTTCACCTGGTTCATCTTGCACATGTTCATGATAAAGGCCAGGCAGTTGTACAGAAAGTGCGGGTTGATCTGTGACTGGAGCTGTTTTGAGTACGCCTCCTGGGCCAGGATCTCGGCCTTGAGAACCTTCTCGATCAGGTTCTCAATCTGATGGGTCATGGTGTTGAACCCGGTGATGATGTAGTCGAATTCCCCCACCTTCTCAGGAGCAATCCGCACGGTGAAATCACCGGCCTGCACCTTGGTAAAGCCGTCCATCAAATGGGTCAGGGGCAACTGGATCTGCCGATAGAGCAAATACGTATACCCCAGACCCGAGAGGACTAAAAGAACCAGCACAATGTAGAATAGATTGCGGGTCATCAGCAGCGGAGACAGAAGCACCGAGGTCGGCTCCACCCCGATAAGCTGCCAGCCAAGAGCCTTGATAGGAAGCACCGTCACCAGTTTCTGCTGGGCTCCCTCGCCCACAACTTGCTGCTCCGTCTGACCCAAGTTGGGATAACGGCTCGGCCAGTCGGTGCCGCCGACCAGACCGATTTTTCCCCACAAAGGATGGAACAGAAACACGTCGCCTTGACCGTCACCGATGAACTGCTGCATGAGGGTCTGCAAGTTTCCAACCGGGACCTGAGCCCTGACGACAATATTGGCCGTCCTGTCCTGCAAAAAGGGCTGGAGCAAATCGGCAGAATACCAGGTGAACGAGGCAGAAACACCGGGCTTCTCGGCTTCGAACTCCCACCGGTAGGGAAGCATGTTTGTGAGCATCACATCGGTGATCGACTGGGCGTCCAAGCTGATGGTATCCGCCAAGCTGGGAGAATACACGGCCAGCGACTGAGTCCAACCACCGCTCACCTGTTCGAAGGTCAACCGCGACAGGATGTTGGCCCGGACCAGGTACTCCTTGTACCCAAAACTGGGAGTCTCCAAATAATCCTTTTGAAAGGTCAGTACCACCGGATCGCGGGCCAGCGTGATCGACGTCAGGCTGATCTCGTTGAAGTTGTTTTCGATTTGAGTCTGAAGGAACTGCAGGCGCGCCTTGTTCATGGCCTGCAGACCCTCAACAATCCGCTGCTCATTCACAGCCTGGATCAAAAAGTACGCGGAAAGAATGAGAACCAGGAGCCCCAGCATCAGGAGTGCGTTTTTCAAGAACAGCGACAAACGAACCATTCGCAGGGGGCTCCGGGTATTCTCAGGCTTCAGACAACTTACTTTGCCGACACAGACTTATACCAGTCGTTGGCTTCCTTGGTGACCGCATCACCGCCGTTGGCCTTCCACTGTTTGACAAACTCATCAAAGTACGCGACGGGTTTGCTGCCGTAGATGATCTGGGCGAAGGTGTCTTGCTCCAGTTTGCGCAGGTACTCACCCTTTTTCGACATGGTAGCCGTGGGGGCACCCGAGAACAGGTTGGGCATATTGTACTTGTTCTGCGAGTTGATGATGGCACCACCCTGCAGTTTCTCGGGGGCAGTCTTGGCCAACAAGGTCTTTTCTGCCAGGTTGCGGGGTTTGCCTCCCTGCCACAAGTACTCGTAGATGTTGTACTCGATGAAGGCAATGCTGGGGTAGTTTTCCAGCCCGGGGAAATACATGGAAGGGTCGATGAAGTTCGTCGAGTCGATCACGGGCTTTCCATCGACCATCTGGTAGTCGTACCCCTCAAACATGCCGTACTGGAACTCGGCGTCGCCGTAGGCAACGTGGCTTCCGTACCAGCGGTCCAACATTTTCAAGTAGCCTTCAACCCCTTTGAAGTCTGGACTGAAGATGGTGGTACCCTGGGTCATGCCTTCACCAAAGCGGCCGCGCGATCCGTCGGCACCGGCGGGAACCGGGAAGGGCTTGGGCTGGGCGTCGGGGTTGAGCTTCTTGAGGTCTCCGAAGGGCCACTCGATCATCCACGGGGGTCCAAAAATGATGCCGCTCTTGCCTTGAACAAAGCTTTCCGAAGCCTTGCTTTCGTCCATCAGGGCAAATTGCGGGTCGATGTAGCCCTTGTTCTTCCACTCGTTGAGCTTGGCCAGCACCTTTTTCATTTCAGGCTGAATGGCCTTGTACGCCAGTGTTTTACCGTCGGCGGCCAGTCCCCAGCCGTTGTCGTGCGCCATCACTCCGCCGAAGCTGCCGATGAGGAAGCCCGTGGAACTCATCCAGGTGGCAAGGGCGTTCTTGGCACCGATGCTCACCCCGAGGGTCTTACCCTTGCCGTTGCCGCCCGGGTCCTTGGTCATGAAGGCGTCCATGACCTTTTCCAGTTCGGCAATGGTGGTGGGGGCCTTCATGCCCACCTTGTCCAACCAGTCCTGCCGTATCCACATCAGCTCATCGGACACGTTGCCCGAGGTCAAAACAGGGAGCCCGTACATACGGCCGTTCTTTTTCACCTGGTACAGCGCTTCCGGATATTTGGTGTAAATTTCCTTGAGGCGCGGCGTGGCATATTTATTGAACTCGTCGGTGATATCCTTGGCTTTCTTCGATTCGATCAGGTCCTTGGTGACATTGACGTCGTTGACCCGCATCACATCGGGAAAGGCTTCGCCGGAGGCCAGCATCAGGCGCAGCTTGTTGGTGAGGGCTTCCCCTGTCGGGGCGGTCCAAGCCACCTGAAACTTGATGCCGAAGTTCTCCAAGGCCCAGCGGCTCATCACATTGTTGTTGTAGTCCTCGCCCGGCTTGAACTTGGTTCCAGCCCCCTGCACGATTTCAAAAGTCAGGGTCAGAGGCGGATTGTACTTTCCATCCTTGAACACCGGAGTTTGAGCCGTGGCCGACGCACCGGCCCACAGCAATCCGAGTGCCAAAAGCACTCCTCGGAACAGATTCCTTTTCATGATTCCTCCATCTCCTTTGAGATTCATTCTTTGACAGCACCAATCACGATGCCTTTGACGAAATACCGTTGCAGAAAGGGGTACACCAGTAAAATAGGTGCTGCCCCGATAAAGATTTGAGACGCTTTCACTGCTCTCTGCGAGAGATTCTCCATGGTGGCGGCATCGGGCGTGATCTTGGTAAAGTCCTGCTGCACAATGATGGTCTGGAGCAGGGTGGAAAGCGGGTAACCCTTGGCGTCGTTGATGTAGATCAGCCCGTCAAACCACGAGTTCCAATGACCCACCATCATGAACAGGGCAATGGTGGCCACCGAGGGCAGCGCCAGCGGCAGGTAGATGCGACCCAGGACGGTGAAGGGGTCGGCACCGTCCATATGGGCCGACTCCTCCAGTTCCTTGGGAATGGTCTTGAAGAAGTTCATCATCAAAATGATGAGCCAGGTGTTGACGATGCCGGGTAGAATCAGCGCCCACAGCGAGTTGATCAGCCCCAGTTTCTGAACCACAATGTACGAGGGAATCAGCCCCCCCGAAAACACCATGGTGATGATGAAGAACCAGGAGTAGAAACCCCGTTGGCGGAAGCTCTTATTCTCTTTGGAAAGCGGATACGCGGCCAGACAGACCAGGAGCATTCCCAACACGGTTCCCAGTCCCGTCCGTAAAAACGAGGTGATCATGGCATCCACAAAATTCCTGTTCCCTATGGTTTTCAGGTAGGAATCGAGGGTGAAATCCACGGGCCAGAGCCCCACCAGGTTCGCGTTGGCTGCGGCTTTGCTGCTCAGAGATACAGCGAGAATATGGATCATGGGAACAAGACACAGCACGGCCAGCAGGACGAGAAGCGTGTTGTTCACGTAGCAGAAAATTCGGTGTTGGGGAGATTTGTAGCGTGTCATCAAAAGATCCTGTAGTGAGCGAAACGGTCGGCTAGTTTGTAGGCCCCGATGATCAGAATCATGCTGACCAAGGATTTGAACAGGCCGACGGCCGTTCCCAAGCCAAAGTTGCCTGACAGCAGTCCAACCCGGTACACAAACGTGTCGATGACATCGCCGCTCTGGTACACCATGGGGTTGTAGAGGTTGAAAATCTGGTCAAAGCCGGCGTTGAGGATGTTGGAAAGCGCCAAAACTCCGACCACGATGGTGATGGCCAGCAACCCGGGGATGGTGATGTGCCACACCTGCTGCACCCGGTTGGCCCCGTCGACTTCGGCGGCTTCATACAGTTGAGGAGAAATGCCCATGAGCGCCGCCAGGAAAATCACCGTGGAGTAGCCGAATTCCTTCCAGAGGTGGGTGACAATCAGCATGGGCTGAAACCAGTTGTTGTCCCCGAGGAAAAAAATGGGTTTGAGGCCGAACACACCCAGCGCGTTGTTCAGAAGCCCTCCGCTGGGGGAAAGAATATCGATCATGATGCCGCCCAAAATCACCCACGAGATGAAGTAGGGCAGAAACACCAGGGTCTGGATGAACCGCTGCAGGCCGCGGGACAGTACTTCATTCAAAAACAGGGCAAAGACAAAGGGGACTATCAGTCCGAAAACGATCTTGAGCCCGGAGATCACCAGGGTGTTAAGAATGACCTGCAGGGCATCGGGCCGCGAGAACATTTCGGAGAAGTTATCGAAGCCCACCCAGGTGTTGTCGAACAGTCCCTTCCACGGTTTGAAGTCCTGAAACGCTATGGCCAGGCCGGCAAACGGCAGGTAGTTGAAGACCAAGGCAAGCAGGACGGCGGGGAGGAGCATGACATGAAGCTGCCAGTTCTTAGTTCGGTGCATACCTCATGGTGGGGTCGCTTGTATTTTCTGTCACCGTCAAAGTCTTGGCTTGGAATGGTAAGATTTTGCTTTCCGCCACTGGGCGGGAACGCCCCAAGTCGATTTGACCAACTGAGTTGGTCTTGTTATCGTGAAGGTATGAGTACCGTAACGATCCAAAAAGCCAAGGCCCACCTTTCGTCGCTGATCGAGCGGTCGTTGCAGGGAGAAGAAGTCATCATCGCCCGGCGGAACAAACCGCTGGTCAAGATCGTCCCCCTCGAGCCGGCCCAACTCGGCGAGCGAAAGCTCGGCACCGCCAAGGGGATGATGTGGATCGCCGATGACTTTGACGAGACCCCAGTCTCAACTGGAAAAACTGCCCCTCCTCTCATCGAGAGGCTGCTAGTCCCAGACGGCCCGTTCGTAGTTGTTGCGAATAGTGCGGTCTTTGGTGATCAGCAAGGCGTGGTTGAGGCTGGCCTGCGCAGTGATGATGCGGTCAAACGGATCGCGGGTCCAGGTCAGATTTCGCGCCCACAAAATGGCAGCACCAGCCCCCGGTCCGTCCATGGTGACCCCGAGGTTGGTGTAGCCGTTTTCTAGGAACAGCCCGGGCTCCACCGTAATACGTCCTGTTTCGTACAGGTACTGGAGTTCCAGAGCCACCATCGGAGAGATCCAGAGCTCCTCGGAGTCCAGCAAGGCGTTCACCTTGGGTGGCATCAAAGCCGGGTCCTCGTAAAGCCAGATGAGCGCGTGGGTATCGAGGTAGGTCATCCGTACCTAGGAGTGTGTCGGACTTAGGGTTTCGGAGACAAAGGGAGGAGATTTCGAGGGGAAAAGTTGGGATGAGTGAGTCTCGAATCGAGATTCGAGGCGATCGAAGCGCGACTTTTGCACCGGAAGATCCTCCTTTTGGACCGAAAGGCCTTTGGCCGCCGCATTTTGAGCGGGATTCTGGGCGCCGGGCGGGCTTCCTTAGTCACACCATAACGGAAGCCCGGGTTTCCACTCGGATGACCAATCGAGAGAAACCAAGTCTTCGGGATGGCCGACGATGGAGCCCCGGTGGGCCACGAGACGGGCTACCCGAGAACCGGAAGGCTGGACCGACAAGGTGAGCAGGCGCCCCTTGCGCTCGATAGAGACGGGGGTTCCCGTAGCCAATACCTCGTCGAGGACACCGTAAAGATTTTCTCGTAAACGGGTTGGGTTCATCGCCAAAGAAGCCATGCGATGAAGATAATTCCAAAGCGTACGTATGTCAATGGATACGTACGTGAAAGGTGGGTGGGTCCAAGGCCTCCACCTCACACCAGTTCCGAGTCAAAGTCTTGGCTTGGAATGGTAAGATTTTGCCCGTGGTGAAATAGTTGCGGTCAGGAAACCCGCAGGCACCGGCGATGTCTTTGATGGTACGGTCGGTGTGGGCCAGCAGAACGCAGGCCCTGTCGATACGGCGTCGCAACGACCAGCGCGCCGGGGTTTCGCCTGTCTGCTGACGAAACAGCCGGATCATGGCGTCGGGGTGCATGGCGACCAGGGCGGCCAGCTCGGGATTGTCGGGAACCTCGTCGCGGGCTTCGTCTAGATAGCGGATCAGCAGATCCACCCGGCGGTCGAGGGTACGGGGAACCGGAAGACTGGCGGCAAACCGGGCCAGGGACGACCAGACCAAGGCCGAAGCCTGGGCCACCAATACGGCGCGTTCGACGGTTTCGATGCTTTTAGGAAGCAGAATTCCCTGGTCCCGTTCGGAACGGAAGGCTCTCGAGAGGTTGTCCCGAAGCATCAGTTCGTGGGGGGTGAGGTCAAACCGGTACAGCCCGACAGGAAGGGTGGCAAACGGTTCCAAATGGCAGGAAAAGCTCGTTTCAGGCGGAATCAGAAACCCCTGTCCCGGTAGAAGGGGAAATGACTGACCGTCAAAGACCACAGAAGCTCCGAGGCTTGTATTGGTGTACCACCGCCAGTAGGGCGCCGTTAGGTCGGGGTAGTCCCAGAACTCAATAGGGTCTTCAAAAACAATGTTGAGAAACTCGAGCGAGGCAGAGGTCGGAAACATGAAACCAGAATAACACGGAGTGCCCATGTCGGAAAACCTAATAAACCGACCGGTCCTGCAAAAACCTTGATCGGTCCACGGCCCAAGATTGGCGCTATGCTGAAATCATGTCAAATCCCCTCCCCTTCCGCCAAGTCCACCTCGACTTCCATACCTCCGAGCTCATTCCCCATGTGGGCCGTGACTTCGATAAAAAAAAACTCGGCAACGTCAACTCGATCACGTTGTTCGCCAAATGCCACCACGGCTGGAGCTACTACCCCACCAAGGTCGGAGCACCCCACCCGCAGCTGGAACGACCCGACCTTCTGGGCGACCAGATTGCCGCCTGCCGCGAAATCGGCGTAGCCACCCCCGTCTATATTACCGTGCAATGGGACGAGCGCACCGCTCGGGAACACCCTGAGTGGCGCGTGATGAAGGCCGACGGCGGCCCGGGCCAGGAACAGCTTTCGGCCATGTGGCACCCGCTGTGCCTTTCCAACAAGGGGGTGGTCGACCAGATCGTCGGTCATGCCGAAGAAGTGATCGACACCTACCATCCCGAAGGCTTCTTTTTCGACATCGTGTTGGCCTGGGAGTGCGTTTGCCCCAACTGCGTGGCCCACATGAAAAAAGCCGGGCGCAACCCCGGCCTCAAGGCCGACCGGCTGGCCAACCACCGCGATTTGATTCTGGAGTATTACCGGCGCGTCAGTTCCGCAGTCCGCGCCAAGGACCCCCAGTGCCGCATTTACCATAATTCCCACGTAGCCAAGGGAGAACGAGAACGCTGGCAGTGGTTCAGCCACCTGGAACTCGAGTCGCTGCCCACCGGGGGCTGGGGCTGGGACCACTTTCCCCTGGGAGCCCGCTATGCCGCCACCCTGGGCATGGACTATTTGGGAATGTCGGGCAAGTTTCACACCACCTGGGGCGAGTTTGGCGGGTACAAAACCGAAGCCTGCCTGGAGTACGAATGCGCCGCCATGGTGGCCCAAGGTGCCCGCTGTTCCATCGGCGACCAATTGCATCCGTTGGGCAAAATGGACGAGCCCACCTACCAGCGCCTGGGCAAGGCTTACCGCAGGGTGGAAGCCCTCGAGCCGTATTCGCTGGGAGCCACCAATGTGTCCGACCTTGCTATTTTAGCAGTGGAGTCGGTGCTGCACCGCTCCAGCGACGGCGATGCCGGAGCCGCCCGCGTGCTGCTCGAAGCGCATCAGATGTTCGACATCGTCGATGCCGAAGCAAGCTTTGAAAAGTACAAGTTGCTGATTCTGCCCGATGAGATCGTTTTGGAGCCGAAACTGGCCGCCAAAATCAACGCCTACGTGGCCGCCGGGGGTTCGCTCATCCTATCCGGCACCTCGGGCATGAACCCCGCCGCCGACTCGTTTGTCGTCGACGTGGGGGCTAAAACCACAGGCCAGGAAAGCCCTTGGAACCCCGACTACATCGCCGCCCTGCCAGCTCTCAAGGCGACCGCCCCCGGAGCACGGCTGGTAGACTCCCCCTTTGTGGTGTACGAACGCGCCCGGATGGTGAAAGCCGCCGGCGGCGAAGTGCTGGCAGCCGTCCATGAACCGTATTTCAACCGAACCTGGGACGCCTTCTGCTCCCATCAACATGCTCCGGCCCGCGAAGAGCGCAGCACAGCCTACGACGCCATTGTGCGCAAGGGCCGCGTGATCTATTTCTCGCATCCCATTTTCACTGCCTACAAAAAGATCGGTCAGCCCCTGCTGCGCGACCTGGTGCTGGCGGCCTTGGAACTGCTGCTCCCCCAAACCCGCCTGACGGTAACCATGCCCACCTCCGGCCGGGTTACCTTGCAGCGCCAAGCCGCCCAAAAGCGCACCCTGGTTCACCTGGCCTACGCCCAACCGGCCCTGCGCGGCGGCGGCGTGGCCTTCACCGGCGGAACTCCCCTGCCCCTCGAGATCGTTGAGGACACCGTGCCTCTGTTCGATGTTGCCTGTTCCCTTCAAATGACCACTCAACCCAAGGGGGTGCGGTTGGCACTGGCGGGTACCAAGCTGCCCTTCACCTGGGACGGGTCGCGTGCGGTGTTTACTGTACCCCGTATCGACATCAGCGAAACCGTGGTCATCGAGGAATAGCCCTATGTATCATTTTGATGATGCCCGGCGGGCGGTGGTGGTCACCGACCCGCACACACCCATGCCGTGGATCAACTACCTCTCGAACGGTCGTCTGCATGCCTTCGCGTCGCAGGCAGGTGGAGGGAGCGCCTGGTGGCGCAGTCCGCAGAACTACCGCTTGACCCGCTACCGTTCGTGGATGGCGCCCGTCGAAGGGCCTGGCTTCTATCTGTATGTGCAGGACGAAGATGGCGAAGTGTGGTCGCCGTCGCTGCTGCCCTGCCGATCGCAGCTGGACGAGCGGACCTCGGAGCACCGGCCGGGCTTTTCGAGCTACACCGGTCGGCGTGATGGAATGACTGTTACCCAGGAACTGTTTATGGCGCAGAGCACCGACGATCTGGTGTGGAACCTGAAGCTGACTAACGCGGGTCCGAAGCCGCGCAAGCTGAAGCTCACTGCCTACGTCGAGACCGGGCAGCTGGAATACCTGCAGGAGCTGCAGTGGGGCTACTACGTGCGCCGGTGCGGCCACCTATTTGTACCACCACCAGTCGCACCCGGCCGTGACCGAGATTCCGCTGGTGTACCTGGTGTCGACCGAGCCCACGGCGTCGTGGTGTGGCGACCGCGCGAAGTTTTTAGGGTCCTACGGCACCGAACAGGCTCCTCTTTCGCTGACCTCCGGCGACGCAACTGGGGCAAAGGCCCAGTCCCTCCCCAATGCGTCCAGCCGGGGCGGCGACCCTTGCCTGGCCTTGCAGATTGAGGTGGTGGTGCCGGCCGGTGGCGAAGTCACCCCGGCGTTCTTTTTGGGCGTGCTGCCCGACTGGATGGCCGATACCCCTTCACAAAAACTCCGCTTGGCGGAGCGGGTGTCGGCGGTGCGCCAGGCGGACTTCGTGCAGCGCGAACGGCAGACCGTGAAAGCCTGGTGGGAACAGCGTCTCGAGTCCTTCGCGTGCGAGCTTCCCGACAAAAACGCCCAGCGGCAGATCAACACTTGGACGCCCGTCAACGTCGTGCACGTCGGTCGGTATTCCCGCTCGTTCAGCCAGCAGGCTTCGGGCATCCGGGGTTTCGGCTACCGCGACACCGCGCAAGACATGGTAGCCCTCGCCCATCGCGGTTTTTGCGCCTGCTCACCTATCAGTACCGCGACGGGCACGCCGTTCATGCGTACTTTCCCGAGGACAAACAGGCCCCGTGGACCAGCGTGCATTCCGACGACCACCTGTGGCTGGTCAACCTAGTGTGGGCGCTGGTCAGCGAGACGGGCGACTTGAGCCTGCTCGACCGAAAGACGGTGTGGCTCGACGGCGGCGAGGCTACGGTGTGGGACCACCTCAAGGCAGCGCTGGGCTTCACCATGGGTCAGCTTGGCGCGCACGGGCTGCCGCTCACCCTCAAGAGCGATTGGAACGACTGCCTGGGCAAGTTTGCCCGCGCTGGAAAGGGCGAAACCGTGATGGTGGCCCAGCAGGCGCTGGTCGACCTCGATCTGATGACCAAGTTGGCTGAATTGACCGGTCGCAAGGCCGACGTGGCGGAACTGGCGCTCGCCGACAGTCAGCTGCGAAAGACTCTCGAAGGCTGTGCGTGGGACGGCCAATGGTGGAAACGCGGGTTTGACGACAATGGAGACCCCATCGGTTCGTCGGCCTCACCGCAGGCCCAGATCTGGCTCAACAGCCAGTCGTGGGCCGTGCTGTGCGGTCTGGGTTCAGCAGGACAACAAAGGCAGGGCATGGACTCGGCGTACCGCCGCCTCGACACTGCGCGTGGCCTTAAGAAGATCGACCCCAGCTTCCCTTCGTACCCCGACACCCTCGATGTGTTTGCCGGCTATTCGCCAGGCGCGGGAGAAAACGGCGCCATTTTCTGTCACGCCAACACCTGGGCCATCATGGCCGACGCCCTGTTGGGCAACACCGACCGGGCGTGGCAGCTGTTCCTCAAACTGGTGCCGCACAATGCGCTGACTGAGGCGGGGCTCGACGTGTACCAGGCCGAGCCCTACGCGTGGGCCTCGTCCATTCTGGGGCCCGAGAATCCCGGCTTTGGCCGCGCCGTGGTGCCCCACGTGACCGGAACCGCCGCCTGGATGGACATCGCCGCCACCCAGTACCTGCTGGGCCTGCGCCCCGAGCCCGAGGGTTTGCGTCTCGATCCCCGGTTGCCCAAGACCTGGAAAGGGTGCACCGTGCGCCGCCGCTTTCGGGGGACAGACCTCGACGTGCGCATCACGCGAGGCAAGGTAACGGCAGTCACGGTGAGCGTCGACGGCGTCGCGGTGGCCGATCAGCTCGTCCGTGCCGACCTGCTTTTTGGCAAGACCCATGCAGTGGTCGAGGTGCAAATCCCATGAACCGGTTGCAGTGGTTCCAAGACGCCCGCGACGCCTGGCTGCGCTCACAGGAGCGGATGACGGTGGCCGACTACCAGCCCTACTTCGACTCGTTCTGCCCCGACCCCGGGTGCGCTGAAGAATGGGCTGACGCCGCCGTGCGGGCGGGCATGAAGTACGTGGTGTTGACCACCAAACACCACGACGGCTTCTGCCTGTTCGATTCGAAGCTCACCGAGTACAAGAGCACCAACACCCCGGCCCGCCGCGACTTGATCCGCGAGTACGTCGACGCGCTACGCTCGCGGGGTTTGCGGGTAGGCTTCTACTACTCCCTGCTGGACTGGCATCACCCCGACTACCCCGCCTGGCACGACCGGCAGCACCCGCTGCGCGACGACGAAGCCTCGAAGGAGCGCGACCGCCGGGCCGACTGGAACCGCTACGTCGCCTACTACCACGGCCAGGTCGAGGAGTTGCTGACCCACTACGGCAAAATCGACCTGTTGGTGTTCGACTTCAGCTACTGGGACATGACCGAAAACCGCTGGCAGGCGGAAAAACTGGTCAAGCGCATCCGCGAGCTGCAGCCCGACGTGCTGATGAACGACCGCTTTGGGGCCGAGCCCATCAAACAGGTGCCCCGCCCCGCTTGGGCCGGTGACTACGACCAGACCGAGATGGACATTCCCCGAGAGGGTGTGGTCGATGCGGCTGGCCAACCCATCCCATGGGAGTGCTGGGTCACGCTGAACAACAACTGGGGCTACGACCCGCTCGACACGACGTTCAAACCGGCGGTCGACCTGATCCACGCCCTGGTCAACTGCGTGTCGAAGGGCGGCAACTTCACGCTCAACCTGAGCCCCGACGGCCGGGGGCACCTCGACGCTCGCGCGCTGGCGATTCTGGACGAGGTTGGCGGCTGGCTGCGCAAGAACGGCGAGTCGGTGTACGGCTGCGGCCCCGCCGGCCTGCCCAAACCCGAGTGGGGACGACTCACACGCCGGGGCGACGTGCTGTACGCCCATATCCTGGAACCCGGGTTTGGCCACTACAACCTTCCCGGGCTGCGTGGCCACCTGAAAAACGCGCGGCTGGTGGCCGACGGCACCGAGGTGATCCTGTGCGACTACTGGAACCCCGGCATCCAGACCTTCGATTCGCCTGAGGACCAGTTCTTCAACCTGCGGCGGCCCGAGGCCTGGACTTGGCCTGTACCCGACCGACGCGACACGGTGGTGCGTTTTGAGCGGGCCAGCGGCACCGAGCGCGAGGCAGCGCTGGCCAAGGCCGACGAAACGTTCCGCCGGCTGACGACGCCGAGGGACCGCAACCTTTTGTGACGCGGGTACCGGGCCGAGGCGCAAGCGGCGCGGTGGTGACTTCAGGCAGTGCCTCGCTTCGGTCTGCCCTCACTTCTTTCAATCCAGCCTCGAAGGCGACTACCCCAGGGTTACAGCTCGCTGCTCGTAGCGCCGGATGAACTCCTCCTTCTGTAGTTCCGGAAGCCACGAAGCCTGGGTCACCTTGGCCACAAGCTCGGTCTGCGAAGCAAGCCTCACAGCGAGCCTAGCGAACGTCTTGGCTTCAACACCCAGGCTGGCTGCTAGGACCGCCCAATCCTTGCGGTTAAGCTTGGCTTTCTTACCGTTGAGGGGCAGGGCTGTCTCCTCAGTATCGTCGGTCAACACCAGTGCCGTACTCACTAAGTCATAAGCCGGCGACAGGCTCCAACCGACCTCGGGGTAATGCAGCAGTGAAAAGTTCTTCAGGTGCATGTCAGCATTGCCCGTGAGCCAGCAGAACAGGTTGAGCTCGAGAAAGCGGACCGCGTCAAGACCGGTTTGCCGGGAGAAGCGCAGCAGCTTTCCCGCAGCCTCGAGGCTTCCCTTGTATTTGTCAGCAGCGGGGCGTTCGGCGAGCTGGCAGAAGTCTTCCTGGTGCCAGCGAACGCCCTCATTGGGCCGGTCAAAGCGACGGCTCAAGTACCCAAACTCTCCGTCGTTTAGACGGACGAGCCCGTGGGCAGCAACGGGCAATCCGAGGCGGGAGGCCAGCTCCATGGTCAGAGCCTCGTTTTCGGGCAGTGCCAGGTATTCTGACGATGGGGGCTTGAGGATAAATCGCCCTTGAAAACCGACGACGGTCAAGCGCTGGGGTTGTTCGGCATCCCTCCCCAGGGAGAGTTTCTTCTGAACTCCTGCGATGGCACGCCGATCTTCCAGCAAACGTATCCCTTCTGCCGGAAGATCGGCGACGCCCATGGCAAGCTGCATTGGTTGCTTGGTACCAAAGAGCGCCATCGAACAGCGGGAATGATACTCTCCCGAGGTGAGCTCTTCGAAACAAACCAGGCATTTACTCATCGGGAGTCACTCCCACAGCGCCGATCGGATCGCGGCAAAACGCGACGAGAAGGCCGAACCGGTCTTTGGGGTCAAGCTTCCAGTTCCGTGTTCCCAAGTCGAGCAGCCACCCTTCGGGGATCAGTCCATCAAAAAAAGGAAAGAGTGTCTTCGCCTCAAAGGGCTCGGCCTGCAGCGGCAGGACCTGACTGACAGGTTTGGCTTCGGGGGAGTTGAGGTAGGTCGCTTGGTAGGTGAAGCGATACCCCACTTCGGTCTCTTCAACGTAGCCCGCCAAGGTTTCTGAATACCACACCTTAGCCCTGCGCATCGGGCTTCCTCCGCACCGGTACGACCTCGTAGCCGAAGAGGCCTAAAACCTTGTTCAGGGAATCCAGCCTTAACGTCGACTTTCCCTGCTCAATCTCGCGGATCAAGCGAAGGCCGACCCCGGCCCTCAAGGCCAGTTCTTCCTGTGTGAGGTTGTTCCTTTGGCGTTCCAGTTTGAGGACTCTTGAGAACTCCGTGATTTCCATAGGGCTATCCTAATACCGATCGGGTATAAAGCGCAAGAATGCCGAAAACCTTACACCCGAAAAGGTATAAAATAGCTTCGAGCGACCCGCCTTCAAGCCGAAGTCTTTTTGCAGAACATGTGGGCCAACACCTCTTGGAACGCCTATCCCGGCATCCTCCAGCATCGCAGCGCGCCACCGGACATCGAAAAGTTCGCCCAGCGTTGCGCAGCGCTGGTGGAGCACCTCGAGAAGGTGAGGAAGTACACTTGCGTGCGCTGGTTCAACATCACCAACGAACCCGGCAACGATTGGTCGTGGTGGATGGACAGCGATGGAAAGACGGTCGACATCACTCCGGCCCTTCGAGCGACCGCGCGGGCTTTTGCCCACCGCCGGCTCAAGGCGCAGCTTACCGGTCCGGACTGGACTAACCTGCCTGCCTTGGATCTGACCAAAATCGACTTTGACGACACGTTGGGCTCGTACGAGCTACACAGTTACTGGGAAGATTTTAGTACCGCCAAGATGGGCGAGTCCGGGCCTGAGAAGATCATGGCCGCATGGGCCGACTATGCCCACGCCCGAAGTAAGCCGTTCTTTTTGGGCGAGTACGGCACCATGAACTACGGCTGGCAGTACGACCACCCCGCCCCCGGGGGTTATCTGGCGAGCCTCAAGGGTGCCGAGATCATCCTTCGTGGCCTGAACGCCGGAGTCGACGGCTTCAGCCGCTGGAGCTTCACCAACCGTGGCCATGTGGACGGTCAGTGGCAGCTCATCAATACCTGGGACGTCCAGCGGGGCGACCTGTATAAAACCTTCCGTCCCCACCCAAACGCCTACCTGCTGTTCGGGCTGATTTGCCGTCTTTTCCCGTTGGGCTGCCGCCGCGTCAAGCTGACGGTAGAAACCCGACCGATGACCGGCCACTACCTGGTTTCCGCAGGACTGATCTCACCGAGTGGCGACCTGACCCTGTTTGTGCTCAGCAACACCGAGCAGGCACAGGCGGGTCACTTCCAGTTTCCCAAAGACTTCAGCGGCCCGCTTTATCGCTATCAGGTGACGCAAGCCGACAAGGACAAGCCGTTCCGGCCGCGCCGACCGAAAAAGGTCGCCCGCAATGCTGACGGAAGCGTCAACGAGGTCTTCCCAGGCCTCAGTTTGACGGCCTTCAGCACCAGAAAACTCGGGCCAAGGGAGCGGGGTCTGGTGTGAACGGACGCGACCACTCGCGGCGCAGTTCTTGGAGGCGGAAGTACATCTCCCGGGGCTGGTCGTGGGCGTCGAGCACGCTCCCGCAGTGAATAAACGCCGGCTCGACAAAGTCCCACCAGGTCAGCGCTTGGATCTCGGGGCGGGAGTACGCCAGGGTGTAGAACGCCTCCACCCAATCGGCCTGCACTTTTTGACTCCATTCGTGGCGCCACCGGCCATTGGTGTAGTTCAGTTGAAGCTTGGCAGGGTCCGGCGGTGCCCCATCGCGTCGGGCACTGACGCCCATCTCGGTGATGTGGATGGGCTTGCCCAAAGCGGCGTACTCGTCCAGAAGCCGGTCGATGGCCACCAGGTCGCGCACGGGAAAATACAGCTGGATGCCAATCACTTCAAACTCTACCCCCGCCGCCAACAGCCCCTTCAGGTAGGTCAGGGGCGAGACGATGGGGTCGCGAACAGGGCCATGGGCCACCGTCCCGTCGGCGACGTACTCGGCGAACGGAGCGCACACATTTACGATGCGCACAGCCTCGGGGTCGGACTGGCGGACCGTGTCGCAGCAGAGGCGGGTCAGCTCGATATTCTCGACCGGGCTGAGTGAAAAGCCATTGGCGAAATCATGAGCCTCGTTGATGACGTCCCAGTAACGGATGCGGCCGCGGTAGCGCTCCACACTTTGGCGGACCACCCGCTCACAGGTGGAACGCACCCGGGCCAGGTCAGCATTCCGCAACCAGGGTGGGTTGCAGTCGGTGTTACCCCACCAAAGGGGGTGTCCCTTAGCCACCAAGCCGTGATCCTCGGCCGTCTGCAGCAGACGGTCAATCTCGTCGTAGCGAGGCTGCCCTTCCTCGGGTTCCAGGGCGACCAGGTAGAACGGCAATGTGGCGAAGTTGAACACCTCGGCGAAGGTCGTGGCCCGGTGAGTCCCCTTAAGCAGCTGGAAGGCGTTGCAGCCAAACAGGAAGTCGAGGCGCGGCGGATTCTGGGCAAGGCGTCTACGGGCTTTTTCTACCACCAAGGCTTCACCCGCCCAAAGGGCTTGGGCCAGAGCGCCTAGCACATCCCCCTTCCGAGCCAGGAAATGGGCTGCGCGAACCTGAGCCCGCACCGCCGGCGAAACTTCGGTCCCGGTGTACCGCTCCAACTCCGCCAGAGCGGTTGCCAGAGCCTCGGTCCCAAAGTCAACCGGAGAACTGCTGGGAAGAAATCCCCCACCGCGACCGTCGGCTGTCACCCAAAGATCGCCAAATTCTGGCAGGTCCAGCCGCGCATGGAGTGTCACCGGCAGGTTTGGCACCTCGAGATCGACTGTCCCGTCGGGACGAATTTGACTGTACCGACGCAAGGGTTGTCCCGGGAGGCTGGCGTACAGCGACTCCAGCCGGTTGCGGGCCAGAGGTGCGCCCACGGCATCGATCATTTTCACGGTGAGGGTCATCGGTCTCTCCTACTTCTTCTTGGCGAGGTAGGCGTCGAGCTGCTTCTGCACCTCGGCGATCTCTTTGTCGATGCCAATCTTCTTCTGCTTTTCTAGCAGCGGCTTCAGATCTTTGTCAGGATCAAACAGACCGATCGAGATCGACTGATTGACTTCGTTGAACACCGTTTGCCAAGCCGCCTCGATGTTCTTGATGGATTCCTGGTTAAAGCTGAAATCGGCATACAATCGAACCTGGGCCTTGTTCATGGCATCACGGGCTTGAGCCACAAAGTTGTCGGCTACCCCGGGTAGCAGGTAGGCTAGGTGGGTGTTGCCCAGCATCCAGTTGAGGTTGGGATCGTAGCCCGAGTCGGCGATCTTCTCGATACGGTTGGCCCCGACCTTTTTGTAGTGGGTTCCCTCGATACCGTTGGCAAGCAGGTTGTAAAACACAGGGTCGGAATTGAGCAGGTCGAGCACCTTGAGCGCATTGGCAGGGTTCTTGGAGGTGCGGGACACCGCAAACTGGGAGCCAGCAAAGGAATCTCCACCAATTTCAGGCGTGCCGAGCTTGGCGATCACCACGTCAAAGCCGTTCTCGGCCTTGAACTTGGCTTCAGCATTGGGAACCACCGCCAACCAGCCTACGGCGTACTTCTGGGCCTTGATTTCCGGGTTGAGGTCTTTGACCGAAAAGGCGTCCTTGCGGATGTAGCCGGCTTTGTACCACTTGTTTGCCACTCTCAAGCCGTCCGCTAAGTACGGTTGCTCCCAGCTGTTGACCACCTTGGTGGGGTTGTTCTTGTAGACCACAGAATTGTTGTATAAGGTGACCACCGGGTTGAAGGATCCGAAATGCCACAGCACTGAGTCGTTGGAGCCCACGGCCAGCGGGGTGATGTCGGGCTCTCCCTTTTTCACGGCCGCCAGGAAGCTTTCCATAGCACGGTAGTCCTTTTCCACGGCCTTGACGTCGAGCTTGTACTTTTCGGCCAGGTCCTTCTTGAACCAAATGGCTTCCTGCCGGGCGGGGTACTCCATGAACGGTACGGTGTAGATCTTGCCATCCGAGGCGCGCAGCTGGTCCCAGGCCAGCTTGGGCACGTACTTGTAGTAGTTGGGCAGCGCTTTGGCCAGCAGGTCATCCAGGGGGACGAAAGCACTCTTGGCGATCTGGTCCTTGAAGTTGAAACACCAGCTCGACGTCCAAACCAGATCCATGGGATCACCGGCAGCCGACTGTAGGATCAGCTTCTGGTTGTAGTTGTCGAACCCGTCGTAGGGCACGAACTCCACGTCGAATCCCGTCTTTTCCTTGGCGTATTTCGCCGCTGCCGCAAAGACAGCTGTAGTGTCCCTTTGGCTGTTGAACGGAAAGTGCATCGTGACCTTACTACTTTGGGCCGCCAGGTCCCAGCTCATCGTCGTCCCGAGAACCAGGGCCGCGAGGCACATTGTCAATTTTCTCATCATGTCTCCTTTGAGTGTTTTCTTGACCGGCCAACGGCCGTCATTCTGACGCTTTAGTCACCCTTTGACAGCACCCACCGTCAAACCCTTGACGAAGTACTTTTGAAAGAAGGGAAACGCAAACAGCATGGGTCCAGCCGCAATCAGGCACATCGCCATGCGCACCGCCTCGGTGGGAACCTGGTTGGTTACCCTCAGTGAAAGAGGCATATCCCTCATACGCGAAAGGATGATCTCGATATTGCTGAGCATGTTGCGCAGCAGCAGCTGAAGGGGTGCCATATCGGGCTTGTTGATGAACAGCAAACCCAACCACCAGTCGTTCCAGTAGGCGAAGGCCGTAAGGACGGCGATAGTGGCGATCGCGGGCGTGGCCACGGGCACAATGACCCGGAACAAAATGGTGAACTCACGGGCTCCATCCATCTTGGCCGACTCAATCAACTCGATGGGAATTCGTTGGAAGTTGGTTCTGAGAAGGAAAATATTCCACACGTTGACCACCGCAGGGACAATCAACGCAAAGTAGGTGTCACGCCAATTGAGCACCTGCGCCACCAGAATGTAGAAGGGCACCAGTCCACCTGAAAACAGCATGGTGAAGAACAGGAAGAACGACAGGCCTTTGCGGAACCGATAATCGCGGCGGGCCAGGGTGTAGGCGACGCCAGCCGTGATGAGCACCGAAACCGCTGTGCCGATCACCGTGACAAGAATCGTAACCTGATAGGCTCCCAGAATTTGGAACGGATTCTTCCAGATCAAAGCATAGGCGTCGAAGTGAAAAGAGGTAGGCCACAGCGTGTAGCCGCCCTGACGGATGATCTCGACATCGCTGGACAGCGACGTAGTGATGACCGAGATGAGGGGCAGCAGCATCGCCAGGCTCAGCAGCACAAAGAATGCATGAATGGAAAGACGGGTCAGGCGACTGGAATGCACGGTAAGCTCCTAAAACAAGGTGGTATCGCGATCAATTCGACGAGCCCAGGCATTGGCACCCAGGACCAAAAGAAACCCGACTGAGGATTGCAACAGTCCGGCTGCGGCTGCCATACCGGGCTCATTCATATTGCGCAAGGCACGGAACACGTAGGTGTCGACAACGTCGGTGACGGGGTAGAGTGCTTTGGAATCCTGGGGCACAAAGTAGAACAGCCCGAAGTCGGCCCGGACGATGCCACCCACCGCCAAAATGAGCAGGATCGTCATGGTAGGATACAAAAATGGCAAGGTGATGTGGCGGATGGTTTGAAGCTTGGTGGCCCCATCGATGGCGGCAGCCTCAAAGTAGTCGCGCTCGACACCTGCCAGCACCGCGTAGTACAGCAGGCAGCCCATGCCCACACCCTTCCACAGACTCACCAGGGCCAGGATGAACGGCCAATACGCTGGTTCGGAATACCAGGCAACGGCCTCGCCACCCAGCGCTCCGATCATTTGGTTCAACATGCCGTAGCGGGGATTCAGAAAGGTGACAAACATGAACGAGGCTATGATCCAACTCATGAAGTTGGGGTACACCAGCACGGTCTGGTACACCTTGATGGCTTTTTTGCCCGTCAGTTCATACAGCAGCAGGGCCAGCACCACCGAGCCGATCAAGCCAGTGACAATGAACAACAGGTTGAGCCAGAGCGTGGTAGCTGTCACTGACCAGATGGCACCAGTGGTAAAGAGGAACTCGAAGTTCGACAACCCGACAAAGGGGCTGCCAAGGACCCCTTTCTGATAGTCGAAGTTCTGAAAGGCCATAACAATGCCGAACATCGGCAAGTAGGCAAACACCAGAACGAGGACCAGAGCAGGCAAGGCGAGCAACGTCAGCTCCCAGGGAAAAGGCTTGCGTTTCATGGGAAAAAGGGTGGAGCCAGCCCCTCGATCGAGCAACGCCGAAAGCGGACCAATAGTCTCATTTCGAAAGGTGAGGTATCCCAAAGAAGCAACTTAGGTTTGAAAGCAGAAGATTCTACGGAAATTCCTTACCCGATTTCGCAAGAATTGTCGTAGTCTAGCGGGATGAAACCTTTGTTCCGCCGAATTCTGGTGGTGTTGACCTCGGTCAGTGTTGCCTCGGTGGTATTGACCACGGCCTTTCTCTATTTTGGTTTCCTGCGGATAGCGCAGCAGGATGCAGCGACGGCAGACCGCGACCGTCTGGTACAACTGGAAAACCTGGCCTCGGTGATGGCAGTCCAGGCAAGGAGCCTGGCGGAGCAGGTTTTCAGCAACGAGGTGATCGCCACCAACCTCATCTACACCGAGCTGGAACAAGGCCCTTGGGAGCTGATCCGAGCACTGCGTATGCTCGAAACCTACCGCCAGCCGCTGAGTCAGGTCGAGTCAATCTACATCTACAACGGAAGCCAAAAAACGTACTACGTGACAGCAGAGTCAATACCAACCATAGTTTCGCGCCCCTTGGCCCCTGACAACGGGGTCTGGGGTCTGCTCGAGCAGGCTGGAAAGGTTGGCCAGCTTCGTCCCATCCCCCGGATCATTCAGCGTCAGAACTCTCTGTCCAAGGTGCCGGTGGACAAAAAGGTCTATACCTTCCTGTATTGGGGAGCCGCGGTCATTCAAGATGGAGTCCCTCAGTTTGCCCTGGTAATCAACATGGACGCCGGCTTCATCCACGCCGGGCTTTCGGAACTCTCCAAAGACATGCGCAATTCGGCCTACGCCGTCAATGCCGAAGGCGTCATCGTGCTGGAGAACCCCCTGAGGCCGTTTCTTTCGGTGGTGACGGGCGATCCCGAAGGCTCCCTGGTAAGCCGTACCCACCTTTCTTCCCTGGGGTGGACTTTCGTGCAGCAGACAAGCGTCGCTCGGCTGGAGGCGCAGCTGGTTCCCTTGCGCAACACCGTTGCAGCCGTGTTTCTGGGAGTCCTTCTGCTAACGTTGGCCCTTGCCCTTATCGCCTCGAGATCGCTTTACGCACCCATTGGTTCGCTAGAGGCTGCGCTCCAGGCTCTCAGTGAAACCCGGGCACGGGAACACCGCGAGCTGGCGGAGTCTCGGCTGAAGCGGCTTCTGACCAGCGAAGGCTCACCAGCGACCGACCGCTGGAATGAGACCGACCTCGAGAGTGAAGCGCTCTGCCTGGTATTTCTGGTAGTGGTTGAAGACTTTCCAACGTTCCGGCAACGGTTCACGCAGGCCGACCGCAGCCGCATCAAGGCGGTCATCCGGGATACCTGTCTGCGCTGTCTACCCACAGGAGTACGCGGCACCGGTTGCGAGTGGGATGAGCGCGGCGACTTGCTGGTGGTCCAGTCGCTCCAGCGGGAGACCCTGCCCGAAGTATCCTCGCTGGTGGCTCGCTGGTCCGCCGAGGTTTCCGCTTTGGCGAACGTAACCATTGGCGTCACTTACGATTCACAGGCACGCCTACCCGAGGCCTTGGCCGGCACCGCCCTTCGGCTGGCCGAAGGAGCCCAATCGCGGGTGTGGACCCCCGGGGCGGTGGTCGATGTGAACCGTTTGGAGTACGCCGACCCCGCGACGTATGCCTACCCGATACGCCACGAGACCGAGATCCTCGAGCACGTGCGGACCGGATCCCACGACAAAGCCGCAGCCCGGTTCCAGGGTTTTGTCGAGGGACTGCGCCCCTACCCTCCGGCCGTGCTCCACACGTCACTGGTCCGGTTGGCCAGCAGTCTGCACTCACAACTCGAGGCAACCTTGCGCCTCCAGAGGCGCTCGCTTTCTCTACGCCTGCCCGAGCTGATGGAACAGGTGACCTCTTTCGATTCGCTGGCCCAACTTGAGGGGCTGTTTGGGGAGCTGTTTACCGAGTACCAGGCGCTGCAAGACAACCGAAGGAGTGAGCGGCGAATCACCCTCGCCTCTGAGGTGGACCAGCTCATTCAGCAGTACTACACCGACCCCAACTTGTCGCGTCCTTCGATTGCCGATCGGCTGGGCTATTCCGCCGTCTACCTGGGCAAGGTGTACCTGCAAGAGACAGGCAGAACGATTGCCCAGGCCATCAGCCACCACCGCCTGGAGTCTGCCAGACAGCTTTTGGCGACCAGCACCCTTTCGGTCACTCAAATCGCACATTCGGTGGGCTTTTCCAATGAGAAATACTTCCATCCTCTCTTCAAAAAACACCAAGGGGTGACCCCCACCGAGTACCGGCAACAGGTCTTGAAGCAGGCGCTGTGACGCCGGTTCAGCTTGACGGGTTCTTTGGAATGCATCGCACCACGTTTTCGATCGATGAACTCGCCGTCAGCGCCCGCGCGTTCCTCAGTTCTGCGTCACCACCTCACCGGCCCCTCGGTACAGGTCCAGGGGTCCGTCGAGTTCCAGCTTGAGCACCGTGCCCAACGGGTGGCAGAGCTCTTCGGGCACGTCAATCCAAAGCGTGCCCGGCAAGTTCATCCAGGTGGCCCCCCCACGAACCAAGTGCTTCAGCTCGGTGCCGCTGGCCAGGTGAGTGACACGCTTGACCTTGTTGCGCAGGCCGCGCACGGCGAAGTCCTTCCACGGCCGGTCGAACAGGAACACGTACAGAGTCTTGCGGTCTTCCGACAGCGTCGTCGGCCCATAGCAGTACCCGTTGGGCAGCCCCGCTACGGTGTCGTAAATAGCCTCGCCCACAGGCTTGAGCCACGCTCCCAGGCCCTCGAGCCTGTCCAGT
Organism: Spirochaetota bacterium; assembly: GCA_020049045.1. Classification (GTDB taxonomy): domain Bacteria; phylum Spirochaetota; class Spirochaetia; order JABEVK01; family JABEVK01; genus JAIFLN01. The sequence continues at coordinate 25,310 of JAIFLN010000123.1, forward strand.
TGTTCCTGCGGGAAGGTGCCGTCGGCGCGCGGGCTGGCGTTGAGCAGCAGGTTGCCGCCCATGCTGGCCGTTTCGACCAACAGGCGGACCAGATGGGGCAAAGGCTTGTAGTCGTTGTCGATCTCGGTGTAACCCCACTGCCAGTCCATGGTGACGCAGTACTCCCACGTCCCCTCGGGGGTTTCCAGCGGCTGGCCTTGCTCGGGCGTACGGTAGTCGCCCAGGCCGTGGTTGCGGTTGTTGAGCACCACACCGGGCCGCCACGCGCGCACCTTGTCGACAAACTCGGCCATCTGCCATTGGCCCGACGAGCGCTCCCAGTCGGCGTCGAACCACAACAGGTCGGGCGAGTAGTTGTCGCAGAGCTCTTTCACCTGCCCGTCGCGGAAGGCCACATAACGCTTCCAGGCCGCAGGGTCCTCCCGGCGGTTCGGCGGGTAGGCGTTGGGGTTGATATAGTCACCTTCGGGAATGGGTTTGTCCTCGTGGAACACCGTCGGATAGTCGGGGTGGCCCCAGCCCGCGTGGGAGTAGTACAGGCCCACCCGCAACCCTTTTTCCCGCAACGCTTTGGCGAAGGGGCCCACGAGGTCACGGCCGGCGGGGGCAGCCTGGGCCGCGTTGAAACTCCAGTCCTTGCTGGGCCACAGGCAGAAGTCGTCGCAGTGTTTGGTGGTGAGCACAGCGTAGCGGGCCCCGGCGCGGGCAAACAGGTCGGCCCAGGCGGCAGGGTCGTACTTCGCGGCCGTGAACTGCTTGGCCTGCGCCATATAGTCGGGCTTGCTGATGTGGTGCTCGGGCTTGGCCCACGGCAGCTCGTAGTTGAAGAACGACCACGAGGCGTCCTTGCCGCTCACGGCGTAGATGCCCCAGTGGATGAAGATGCCGAAGCGGGCACCCCGGAACCAGGAGAGGTCAGCAGGTGGGGTCATGGATTTTCCTCCAGAAAGGTGATGCGGGCTTTCTGCCCTTGTTGCGCGTGCAAGGATGCCGGGCGGTCGCGTACCCAAAGCCTCTCGACGTGGATGCCCGTCCAGCCGGCGGGCAGGCTCACCGGGCGGGTGGACCAGCCTGCCGGGTCGCCGGCGTCCAGCCTCAGCCCCGTGTATCCAAGCAGGCAGTTGAGGACGAAGGCTCCTACGTGCGCCATGTAGGGGCCAACACGTGGCTTCCCGCCCAAAAAGTTGGCCCCGAACTCGTCCATCGTGTCGAAAGGACCAAAGCAGTAGCCCAAGTTATTGGCCTCGGCCAGGCTGAGGGCCAGGTTGCGGTCACCCAGGCGCGCGGCGAACACACTCAAAAGCGGCGGCAGCATGGGCCAACCCTCGGCCTTTTCGGCCTGGGTGGTCACGTAGTAGCGGTAGGTGGCTTCTTCGATGCCCGGGGGTGCGCGGTAGGTGAACGGGAAGAACCCCGGAAGCGTTTCGGTATCGCCATGCGGAGCGTCGGCCAGGCCAAAGCTCTCGTTGTTCAAGATGATGTTCTGCTCAACCTTGAGGTACAGCCCCTTCGAGATGGCCTCCCACTCGGGCGGTGGCGCGAAGCCCATACGGGGTGCCAGCAGCCCGGCTTCGCGCAGAATCACCGAGGCGGCCATGTTGGTGTACGAATTGTTGTCCACCGGCGTTTCAAACTCGGCGATGCCGATAACGCCCTTGATTTCATAACCCCGCAGGGTCTTTTCCACGCGGCTGACAATCCACTCGGCCACACCCTTCACCACCGCCCACACCTGCGTTCGCAGCAGTTCCTCGTCGCCCGTGGCAAACCACGCCTGAAGGAAGGCAAACGCGACGTCGAGGCTGATGTGCTGCTCGTGCACGATGTGCGCGTACGACACCGGGACGACTTCCTCACCGCGCGAAGGCGAACTCTCCCAGGGGAACTGCACGCCCCGGTAGCCGTTCATCCTGGCGTTCCAGCGGGCGGCAGGCAGGCGGTCAAAGCGGTAGTCGAGCATGGCCCGCGCGGCCTCTGGCTGCCCCAGCAGCACCCCGGGGAAGGTATAGTTCTCCAGGTCCCAGAAGATGTGTCCCCGGAAGTTGTGGTAGTCGCTGCCAAAGGCCTGCCCCAATAGCGGCGTGCTGCACGGGGTTGCAGGGTGGATCATGGTGTGCAGGTAGAAGAAGCAGGCGTCGGCCAGCTTCTGCCACTTCGGCTCGGCACCCTCAAGCACGATGCGGCCCTTCCACAGCTCGACCCACGCTTCGCGGTTTTGACGGCGCAGCGTGTCGAAGCCCCGGTGCACCCCGGCGTGGAGGTTGCGCACGGCCTGCCGGTCGGGCTCGTGGTGCATCAGCGACGGCACCAGGCTGGCCATTTGACGCACCACCCACACCTGGCCCGGCTGAAGCGGAGCTTCCAGCGTGACCGAGAAGGCCCGGGGTCTTCCATAGGGCTCAAAGCTGGTGGCCAGCTCGGCGCTGCGCGCCCCTTCACCCTCGAGCGCCACGGCCAGCCCGCACGAACTGCCCTCGTTGGCAGCGATGCGCAGACAGGCGTCGACTCCTGCAGCTCGGGGCGAAAACACCTCGCGGTGATCCACCTGGCCCTGGGCCGTGGTCAGGTCGCACACGCTGCGGAAGGCCACTTTCGCTGGGGCATCCACCGTGATGCGGGTTTCCTGGAGCACCAGCGTCGGCAGGGTGCGGCTGACAAACGTCACGACTTCGAGCTCGGCACGGACTTGGCCCAAGGTAACGGTAAGGCGGCTTGTCAGCTCACCCGTCTGAAAATCATAGGACGGATCGGAGGCCTCGACGTTGCCGGGACTCTGACTGGTCCACCAGTTGCCCAGCCTCAGGTCGGCGGCAAGTGGGTACGGCACCAGGGCGTTGCTTTCCACCCTGTCGGGGTCGATGGCACCGCTGTGGCCGTTGACCGTGCAGCGCGCGTCTTCGAAAGGGTTGGGGCCAATGCGCAGGCCCACCACGCCGTTTGATACGGCGGCAAAAACGGGGAAATTTTTCATACGGAAACCACCTTGAGAAGAGGAAGGAAGTGTGCAGCCGAGCCCTGGGCACCGCCCAGCAGCACCTCTGCCGCCGTCTCCCCCATGCTGCGAAAGTCCTGCACGATGACGCGGACGTTCTGGAACGGCCAGACCGACCCCAACCAGGCGTCGAACACCACGGCCGTCGTAATCCCGGGCTCGCAGCGGGCCAGCTCCTGCGCTCCCCCTTGCCCTGTGGTGAACAGCACCCCGCCACCTAACCGCTGCCGGGGTGACAGGGAACCAGGCTCCGGGTCGACCACTGCCATGCCCAATTCGGCGGCCGCCTCGCGCAGTCCCCGGGAACGCTCGGCCTCGACGGTGTTCTGTGCCGGGACAAAGCCGTCGACCACCCAGCTCACAGACCCCAGCGACTGCAGCGTCTGCGCCACGGCCGCCGCGTTGGCGGTGGTCACCAGGGGTGCCTCGACACCAGCCCAATGCCGGTCCAGAAACACAAGCGGGACACCAGCTCCGTGCAGGAAGCCTTCAGGGGGGAGCGATTCCTGCCCCGGCGGAATAGCTCAGGCGGGCCAGCAGGCGGCCGTAGACCCCGGCGTCGTTGTGATGCTGGGCCAAAAGCAGGTCGTAACCGCGCTCCAGCAGGTACTTCGACGCCCACGACGCCGGCTCGCGCTCCACAGGAGATTCCATGTTGGGCAGGACAAACCAGAAGGTGCGAGAGCGGCCTTCGGCGAGCGCCCGCGCCCCGGCGTGGGGCTGGTACCCCAGGCGCAGCGCCTCGGCCTTGACCCGTTCCCGCGTCACGGGCTGTACCCTGGGGTCGTCGCGCAGCGCCCGCGAAACCGTGGACCCATCGAGCCCCAGCGAGGCTGCCAGGTCGGCAAGCTTGACTGCCATGCCTAGCTTCGGGTCCGGATCTTGAAGGTCCGGATCTCAAACGGCTTTAGAGCAAACGGTAGACCATCCCCCACAGCCTGCGCCGGTGCGTCGTTCCATTCCAGCAGGTCCGTGGTGCAAACCGTGGCACCATTATCAGTGGCACGCAGCACTCCCGAGGCTCCCAGTCCCAGATTCTCAACCACCCGTACCACCCAGGCCTCTTCCTTTTCGGCTTTTTTGAGGGCCTCGACCGAGAAACCCTTGCCTTCCACCGTAACAGGCAGGCGAACCGGCCCGGCCACCCCTGGCAGCATCACAGGAGGCCGGTTGAGGCAGGCGGCAGCCTCGATCACACCGGCGGCGGTCAGGTCACCCTCATGCGGCAGCAGGGCATAGGTGAAGCGGTGCATGCCGATGTCGGCATCGGGATCCGGGCTTAGGGGCGAGCGCAGCAGACTCAGTCCCAGCACATTGTCCTGCACCGAGTGGCCGTACTTGCTGTCGTTGAGCAGGGCGACGCCATAACGGGCGTCCCCGAGGTCGACCCAGCGGTGGGCGCACACCTCGAACTTGGCAAAGTCCCATTCGGTGTTGCGGTGGGTGGGTCGCGCGGCGTGACCGTAGGCGATCTCGCACCGGGCTTCGGTGGCCAGGCTGCCCAGCGGGAAGGAAACCCGCAGCAGACGCTGGCACTCGCTCCAGTCCACCTCAGTCTCGAAGGTCAGCAGCTTCGACCCGGGGGCCAGAAACACCGACTGGGTGAGGCGCGAATTTCCAATCCCAAGGGAAAACCGCAGCCCAAGGCGTACTTTGCCCTCGATGACCACCACGGGACCGGCGCTCCGGGCATTTTCAAGCCACTGCGCAGGATAATAGTAGTCGATGTCCCAGGCTTCGAAATTGTGCGGCGTGTCCTCGTACAGTGACAAGACGTTGCCCGCCTTGCCCGGGGCCAGAAACGATCGGCCCGCCGTCTTGTCCCAGGCCTCGACCACCTGGGCGTTGGCATCGAACCGGTAGCGGACCAGAGAGTTTTCGAGCACCAGCGCAGCAGGTTTGGCCGGCATGGACACCTCCAGGGCTGCGGAAGGTGGGACCACCGTGATCGAGCCCAGGGCGGGGACCGTCACCCAGGCGACCGCGTTTCCCTTCCCGTCTGCCGCCGGCAACTCCAACGCTCCTTCCCAGGGTGTGTTCAGGCAGTTGAACAGCGTGAGGCTTTCGGAGGTCTGTCCCGGTGTGTGCTCACCAAGCAGTTTCGCCGCCCGCGAGGTCAGCTCTGCGAGCACGGCAAACGCCCCTGCGTAGGCCTGGTCGGCGTCTTCATACACCTTGTGGATGCTCGAGCCGGGCAGAATGTCGTGGAATTGGTGCAGCAGCAGGGTTTTGACCACCGCATCGAGCTCGGCTCGGGGGTAGGACTTGAGCGGCAGCGCGGTCCAGAGGGCCTCGACGGCACGCAGCTCCTGCTCCAGGCGGCGGTTGTTACGCTTGGTGTTAGCCTGGGTTGTAAACGTGCCCCGGTGGTATTCGAGGTACAACTCGCCCACCCACACGTCGAGCTCGCTTACGTGGGTGTTCAGGCGCGCTAACAAGTCGTCGGCCCGGCCAAAGCTGGCTTTGGGCAGCCCCTCGGTATTCGCCGAACGGAGGATGGACTCAAGGAACTCCTCCTTGGGACCGCCGCCGCCGTCGCCCACACCAACCAGCGTAATGAATTCGTCGAGAAAACCCTTCTCGTGGAAGGTTTTAACCGCCGAGGTGAGACCCGCCGGGTTACCCAGGCTGTTGTAGGTATACTCGGGTGGAAAGTGCGTCAGCACCTCGCTGCCGTCGATGCCGCGCCAGCGGAACGTATCATGGGGGAACACGTTGAACTTGGACCACGAGAGCTTTTGCGTCAGGAACACCTCAATGCCCGACTGCTGCAAAATCTGGGGCATGGAGCCCGCATAGCCGAACACGTCGGGGATCCAGCAGTTTTTTACCTCGACCCCGAACGTGTCGCGGAAGTAGTTCTTGCCGTGCAAAAACTGCCGCACCAGCGATTCCCCCGAAGGCAGGTTGCAATCGGCCTCGATCCACATGCCGCCCTGTAGTTCCCACCGCCCGTCCTTCACCGCCTTGCGGATGCGCCGGAACAGATCGGGGTAGGTTTCCTGCATCCACGCGTGGTGCTGAGGTGCCGAGGCACCGAACACGTAGTCCGGATACTGGCCCAGCAGCTTGAGCTGGCTGGCGTAGGTGCGGGCGGTCTTGCGCCGGGTTTCGGCCAGCGGCCACAGCCATGCGGTATCGATGTGAGCGTGGCCAACAACGGTGGTCGATAGCGACGAGGCGGTGGCAGGCTTTGCCAGCTCGGCAGCCAGAACGGCGCGGCAGGCGGCGATATTGCGCCGGTCACCCCGGTACAGCGTGGTCACCTGGAACAGCGCCCTGAGCACGCGTACCGCCCGTACGGTGGCCGGGTCGAGTGCCTCCCAAAGCTGCAAAAGAAACTTCAGGTCGAGTACCAGCTGCCACAGCTCGGCGTCGAACCGTGCCAGACGCATCACGCGGATTTTGGCCTCGAAGGTGCCGTGGCGGTCGGGGTCGTCGCGGCGGACGGGGGCTTTGGCGCCGTTGATGCCGAACAGGCCGTTGGCGGCTGTCTCGACAAACAGCTCGACGGCTTCCCCTCCCTTGGCCTTGGGGAGCAGGCGGAACTGGTCGCGGCTGAAATCCTCGGCAAACACCGACCCGTTGGTGACCCCGCCCAGCGCTTCGCCCGCGCGGTTGTACACCAGCCCCTCACCCCCGAAGTCCAGGTTGGCCACCACCGGCCAGCCCTTCCACGAGGCCGGCACCGTCCCGGTGAGCACAAAGTAGGCCGACTCCCAGGTACGTCCCCACACCTCGCCCTCGGCGATGGGTCGGCGTTCCAAGTCGATCGAAGCCGCCAGAGGCACCGGCTCGGAGCGCAGGGCGCAGCGGGCCTCCAGCGCAGCGGTTTCGACCAACACCTGCGGAGCCAGCTCGTCGGTGAAGTTTTTGACCCGTCGGTACTCGACCGCCATGCGGCCCTTGATGCTCCAATCGCTGAACATGCCTTCCTCCCGCGCCAAAATCCAAGCGCTTGGATTTTGTTATATACCATGTTAAGCTGGTAGGAAAGGGGCGAAGTATTTGAAATACCGACGCCAATATTCTCTGGTAATAGAGTACTAGTTTGAAGAAATCCAAGGGAATTCCATTTCACTTCAGAAGAGTTGGTGTCAAAATAAATGGAAAATGAATACAAATCAGGAACAGGTCGATTCTCAGGACGACCCGCTTGAGGCATCGATAGCAGAACTACTTTTACTACGGCGCTTTTGTTATCTTCAGGATTTGCTGAAAGAGTTGACAAATGTCAAACAGCTGGAAGACCTCTACCGAGGGGCCGTTCAAGGAGTTCTGAGTAAACTCGGTTTTGACCGGGCTTTTTTGACGATCTATGACGCAACGACTCAGGAAAACCGAGGAACCTGGGGAACCAATCTTTCGGGTGAGCTCGTCAACGAGTCACACCTCCATGGATTTGTCGGTTCTGGAGAAGCCTTGGCCCAAGAAGCCTTGGCCGAACCTAACAATATCAAGGTTCTAGAAATCGACGACCAAAACTGGAAAATCTGGGTAGCTCTGCTCGACGGCTCCAGGTTGCTCGGATGGTTGTCGATTGATAATGCATTGCGCAACAGGCCCTTGCGTGTGGGGGACCGTGAAATTCTCTCGATGTACGCCCGGACCCTTGGTTTATTGATGCACCGGTTCCAAAACCAATCGATCTTGAAAAAGTACAGTGACCAGAACACCATGAAAGACCGTTTGTTTACCATTCTAGCTCATGATTTGAGAGGACCCGTCGGCTCCTTGAGCGAACTTTTATCCTGGGCCAGCGAAGAGAACCTGCCGGCGGAAGAATTGAGGGAGTTTCTTGTCGAAGGCCAGAAATCGGCATCAAGAACCTATGGACTGCTCGAAAACGTGCTGGGTTGGGTCCGAAGTCAAATTGAAGAAGTGAGCGTTCTTCGAGAAAGGATTCCGTTAGGTCGTCCCCTCGAATCGGTCAGGTCCTGGCTGGAGTCAATGGCGGATCAAAAGAACATCACTTTGCATATATTGTGCCCTGATTCCTTTTCGGTGATGACCGACGAGCGCATGGTTGAAACCATCCTGCGCAATCTGGTCTCCAACGCCATCAAATTTTCCCCGAGAGGGAGTACGGTAATCCTCTGCGGCCGCATGGAATCCGAGGGGGTCTATCTGGAAGTGTCCGATCAAGGCATAGGCATGTCAGGCGAGATGCTAACCGATTTAATGAGTTTCACCTCCTCTCAGGCTAAAATACGGGCTGGCACAGCGGGCGAAGGCGGCAGCGGTCTTGGCCTTAAGTTCAGCGCCGACCTTGCCCAATGCCTAGGAGGGAGGCTGGAGGCCCACAGTGTCCCCGCTGAGGGCAGCGTCTTCCGTCTCATCTTGCCCGATGAGCTTGACGGAGAGCTTCAAGAAGTCTGACGGATTTTATTGAGAAGACCCAGCCGTGTTGAGACCTGAGTCTTGCGAAAGAGGTTGGCACTGTGGTTTCGGGCCGTGTTGACGGAAATGCCGAGCTTATCGCCTACTTCTTTCAAAACAAGCCCCTGGTAAAGTAGACTGCAAACTTCCAATTCTCTGGGAGTCAGGTCGTGCAGCTCGGCAAAAGTCCTGAGCTCATTTTGTTCTTTTTCTCGTTGGGCCGGTTCTGTCTTCGCTTGGCGGAACAGTTTCAAACCAGTCTGTGCCGTCGAATAGCCGACCCAGCAGAAAAACAGACTCCACAAAACGGCAATGATTCCCTTGTTCCAAAGCAGAGGAATCCCCAAGGGAGTCAGTAGCTCGGTCAAGTACAACAACACTAAGAGGAGTCCCTGGCCGGGGTAATGTTTACGGCTCTGAGACAACAGATTTTGGAAAGGGTTCTGCTTGGCCCGGATCCAGGAAAACATCGCCACAAACGCAACTGCCAGAATCAAAACCGAAACAATCGTCCTCACGGGGAACCGAGGCCACGCTGGGATTGGCAGTTGAAAGAAAAACGCCGCGCAAAAGACGAGGCTGATTCCTATATTGATTATTCGCTTTTCTGCTTTCCCCAAAGGTTGAAAGGAAAAGACCCAGAAGAAGACGGTATAGCGAAGGAGGAGAATTTTGCAAAGCAACGAAAGTGAAAAGAACACCGCCTGAGCAACGTTTTCAGGAGCCTGCCAATAGTCCTGTACTTGAAGCAGCAGAATCCCCAGCATATCCAGAACAAAGTTCAGAAGCAGCGCCATCTGGACAAAAGTGAAGATTTTCAGAGCTTGGTCGTTTCTATCGATCAGAAGCCGGTATGCATTGAGAATGCCCAGGCTGGCCCCAAAAACAAAGAGCGAAAGCAAAACCAGCAAAAGGAAAAAGACTTCCAAAAACTCCATGGACGATCCTACCGTTTCGTGCAGAAAATGTTCAAGACTACCTCTTGATCCGCCTAGTAAAAAGAGACTAGAAACCCATGTTCATCCAAAATTGATATTTTGGAGTCTCTAAGTCATCTATATTGGAAAATATGTTCCACAATACAGAATCAGAGGAAGAGCTCAGAGAGCAAGTCCAAGGGCTGGAACAAGAGATTTTGCAGGTATTGCGTGAAAACTCCGATCTGAAGCGTCGGCTCAGGCAGAATCGGATTTCTTCGCTGCCAACCAGAGACCAGCTTCAAGAGGATTTGGACGATATCCTTTACAGCTGGACACACCCCCACCAGACCTTCCAGGCAGTGATGCTCATTCGTCTCGGTCAGGAAATCGACGAGTTGAAGAACAGCATCGACACAGCAGCCTACGAGTGGGTCATTTATCAAATCGGTCACCGCCTTCAGGAACTGATTCCCGAGGGCATGTACTTATATCATGTCCGTTCTCTCGATTTTCTCGTGATGTATCAACCAGAAAGTTCCCATAGCCTGAGAACGTTTCTAGCCCTTGTGCTGGAAAGGGTCACCTCGCCCGTACTAATGGGCTCCAGTCTTCAAATCGTGCGGGCCAGCTTGGGTATGAGTCTTTTTCCCCGTGATGGAAGAACCATGACGGAACTTCTTCTGAAAGCCAACTTAGCCCTCGGGCAAGCTCAGAAAAATGCGAAACCCTTCAAAATTTATTCCCCCGAGATTCTCGTTAAAGAAAAAAATCGACAGGCTCTTTATCAGGATCTTCTCAAGGCCCTCGTTGGTTCACCAGAGGAAGGAGGGTCTTCTCAGTTTGAGCTGTACTATCAACCGAAAATCAAGCTCAGCAACCTTTCAGAAAGCAAAGCACGGCTCGCCAAAATCGACGCCGAAGTGTTGATCCGGTGGAATCATCCTCAGAAGGGCTTGCTCTTTCCGGGTACATTTTTGCCATTGGCCGAAGAGACCGGTCTGATCCTTCCTCTCGGAAAGTGGTTGTTTTATGAATTTGCACGCTTCCAAGAACGGAACAAGGGAAACCCGCTCGAGAACTCGCTTGCTTACTCCATCAATGTCTCACCCAAACAGCTGACCAGTTCCGATCTGGCAGAAGTTCTCCAAAATCTTGTGGCGCAAAGTGCCCTTTCTGCGGCAAAAACAACGTTGGAGCTGACGGAGTCGTGTCTGTACGAAGAGCCGGAGAGAACAAGGCAGCTGTTGGACAAACTCAAAACCATGGGTTTTCCCCTTTCCCTCGATGACTTTGGAACCGGCTATTCCTCGTTGACCAATATTCATCAGTTTCCCATCAGCGAGCTAAAGATTGACCAGAGCTTTGTGCGCAACCTACCAGGCAATTCCCAAGATCTAGCGATTGTTCAATCGACTTTGATGATGGGAAAGGCCATGGGGTTGTCTGTCATTGCGGAAGGTGTCGAGACTCAGGCGCAGCTCCAAACTCTTTGGGGTATGGGCTGCGACCGCATACAAGGGTACTTGATTTCCCATCCACTCACGGAATCCGAACTGAAAAGCTTTGTGGAACGAATCCACTTTCAGGGAATGCTCTTCGAGGTACGCAACAATGAAGCCTAAGCAAGCATTCTTTCCGCTTACAAGCGAACCCGCAGACCGAATTCTGCTCCGAAACCAACCGCCGGTGCAGGGATTAGGGGGACGCTGAGAACAGGAGCCGCGAACAATTCAAGACCTTTGACAGGCCAGAACTGAAGACCAACAGGGATGCGCAAGCCGATGTCAAAAGCCGAGCTGCCACCTTTCAAACCAAGGCCAGCATAGGCCCCGGCACCCAGAAAGTAGCTGAGCTGAGTGCTGATCCCTTTGGCGTCAACAACATAGTAGTCGGCAGAAGCGTTGATTCGGCTCTGCAGAAGATTGTACTGAAGCCCAACAACGGGAAAAGCGCCCCACTTGAGGGCAACCCCGACACCGCCGCCCAGGGCACCGGAAGTGGAACCCAAGGAGCCATAAACACCGGCTCCGCTGAGCCCCAGCGGGGTGTCCTTGGCGAACAGCGGGGTAAAGCCTGTCAACAGCAAGAAGGTTGCCAGAGCGAAAACAAGATTTCTCTTCATCGATTTTCTCCTTAGAAAAAAGAAACTATGCAAAAAAATAATATTATTCTTTAGATAGGTCAATACCTATTCATGGAACGACTCGATAACACTGTTGAACCGCTGGTCATTTTCAAGAAACAGGTCCGTCAGCCTGGGATCGAAATGCAACCCCCGCTGCGACCGAATCAGTTCGATTGCTTGATCATGGTCCCAGGCCTTTTTGTAGGGTCGTGCCGAACGCAGGGCGTCGTAAACATCCACCAAGGCCACAATACGGGCAGCCAGCTGGATTTCTTCGCCCTTTTTCCCTTTGGGATACCCCGAGCCATCCCACTTCTCGTGGTGGTCCAGGGCAATTCCGGCCGCCAGTTCCATGATGGGATGGTCTTTCAGGATCGAATAGCCGATCTCAGAATGGGTCTGCATGATCGCGGTTTCTTCGGGGCTGTGACGGCGGGGTGCTAACAAAACAAGATCGCTGATTCCCACTTTTCCAATATCGTGAAGCGGGGCACAGATCTCGATTTGTTGAACCGCCTTCAGGCTGAGCCCTGCAAAACCCGCCAAGAGGGACGACATCATACCGATACGCTTCAGATGGTGCCCGGTTTCATTGTCGCGTTTTTCCGCCAGTTCACTAAGAGCGGAATACGCCTGCAAAAGCAGTTTCCGTTCGGCATCGTGGCGCTTGGAAAGGTTGATTGTCCAAGCAATAAAGCCCATCAAGCCTTGGTTTTCGGTGCGGATGGAGCTGATAATGACCTGAGCAGGAAGGACCTGACCGTCCTTTTTTCGGTTGTAGAGAGTCCCCTCCCAACGTCCTTTTTCAGGATCAAGAACATCCTTCCAGAGGGAAGAAAAAATTCCCTCATACTGCTCATCGCTGAAGCCGTAGTTCCAATAGACGTTCCTACCCGAATT